>NZ_LLZH01000200.1:0-104306 GCF_001509495.1 Actinoplanes awajinensis subsp. mycoplanecinus
GCCGGGGGGCCCCGCCGCTACTCCCGCTACCAGCTGCGCCTCGCCGCGCGGGCCCGGGAGATGGTCGACCACGGCACCGCCCTGGAAGCCGCCTGCCGGATCATCATCCTCGAGAACCAACTCGACGACGCCCTTCGACACCACGAGAGCTACCAGCGCCCGCAGCGCGCGGACGCTGCCTGACCTACGGACCGTCAGCCGGGTGGGGAGCGCATGACGTCGGCGAGCGTCATCACGCGGATCCCGCTCTTGCCGGCTACGTAGTCGACCAGCGCCGTGTGGTTGGCGATCGAGAACTGGGTGGATGTCGTGGGTGTGGTGACGATGTCATGGCAGCAGTACACGAGCAGCCCGCCGTGGTTGGCCACCGCGTCCACCTGGGCCTGCAGGCCGGACAGGGTGCTGTTGTTGTCGAGGGTGTAGCAACGGATCGCGTACGAGTCGGCCGGCGGCACCGTTTCGGCGCTGTTCGCCGTGCTGGTCATGGCGCGGGCGTAGGACACCCCGGCCCGCAGCATCTGCCGTTGCACTGCGGTGCTGAACCGGCCCTGCGGATAACAGTGCCCGATGAACCCGTCCGTCAGGTCGTTGTCGACCAGCCACTGCACGGTGTCGCCGATGTCGGTGTCGAGCTCGGTGGCCGACAGCGGATTGGTGCCGCCGGCGAAGCCTCTGTTGTGGGAGGTCGCGGTCATGGCGTGCGGACCGATCTCCCACCCCGACCAGGTCCGCAGCTGCTTGAGCCGGGTGGTGCTCAGATAGGCGGTGTTCCCCGCGTCCGCGTCCTGCGCGCTGGAGACGATCGTGTACGCGGTGGCGGGCCAGCCGTACTTGTCGAGGTCGCGCTTCGCGATCGTGTACTGAGAGGCGTACGAGTCGTCGTAGGTGAAACACACGATGCCGCCGGCTGCGACCGGCCGGCGCTCGATCACTTGCACGGCTTGCAACCGCACCTGGCAGGTCGTGCCGCCGGCGGACAACGCCCGTAGCCGTAACGAGTCGACGGCGGCGAGGTTCGGGCTGCCGGTGACGGTCGCCGACTGCCAGGGCAGCGTGACCCACTTCCACTCGCCGTCCTTGAGCCACCGGACGGCCGGGTCGGGGGTCTCCGATTGGACGTAGACATACCCGAAGTTGGCGATCACACCGTCCGAGGACACGTACACGTTGAGGCCCTTGAGATTGTCGATCCCGTCGACGCGCACGAGTATCCGCAGGTGCTTGGCGCCGGACAGGTTCACCGACAACCCGGTCCGGGTCAGGGTCGAGGCGACGTTGTCACTGCGGGTGGTGATCGACGCGGACTGGGTGCCCAGGGCGTAGGTCGTCGTGTCGTTGAGGTTGCTGGCGCTGACGTTCCCCGCGGTCCAGCCGTGCCCGTTCTGCATCGACGTGACATGGCTGATGACTCGCGGGTTGGCAGGGAGCGACGCTCCCGGAGCCAGGCCGGACGGCCCGAGCGTGAGCGCTGCGGCAGCGGCGGGTCGAGGTATCGACAGACCGGTGACGGTTGCCGCGCCGGCGGTCAAGGCGCTGCGTCGACTGATCGGAACAACCATCCGACCCCCCTTTGATTGAGGTCTGTCTATCACAGTTGTCGTGCCGGATCGCCCTTCGCGCATGCCATCCGGACGCCCACCGATCGACATACGGCTATGAAATTTCGGTGATTTCTGTGATCGCCGGTCGGCTGGCGCAACTACTAGGCGGGCTCCCGGGTCGTCCTCGGCCGGGAGAGCCATCGATGACGCCTAGAAGGGACCTGCGATGTCAGGGATCAGAAGGAGAACGCGGTTGCTGGTGGCCGCCGTGGTGCTGGCCGTCCCCAGCGCCGTGGCCGGTTACGCGGCGCTCCCGTCGGAGGCGGCCGCAGCACCGGCCGCCGGCGTGACGTACCAGTTGGCGGTGACCAAGAGCGGCATGTGTGTCGACGTGACCGCCGGGTCGAAGGACAACAGCGCACTGCTGCAGCAGTGGGGCTGCACACCGAGTGCCACCTGGCAGCAGTTCACGCTGGTGGCGGTCGGCGCGGTCTACCAGCTGAAGAACGTCAACAGCGGTAAGTGCATCGACGTGCCGGATCACTCCACCGACTCCGGCGTGCAGTTGCAGCAGTACACCTGTGTGTCGTCGCAGACCAACCAGCAGTGGAAGCTCACCGCGAGCGGCACCGGTACGTACCAGATCGTCGGGGTGGGCAGTGGACTCTGCGTCACCGACAAGGGCGCGTCGACCTCGTCCGGCGCCGCGATCATCCAGGAGACCTGCTCGGCCAACAGCAACAAGCAGTGGGCGTTCACCCCGGTCACCGGTGGCACCACGCCGCCGGCCGGGAGCCTGACCGTGGCCAAGGACGGCACCGGGCAGTACAGCACCGTGCAGGCCGCCGTCGACGCGGTGCCGGCGAACAACACCACCCGTAAGACGATCGCGATCAAGGCCGGTACGTACCGGGAGAGCGTGGTCATCCCGTCGAACAAGCCGTTCATCACCTTCCAGGGTCTGGGCTCGGCGCCGTCCGCCACGGTGATCGTCAACAACAAGCCCGCCTCGACGGCCGGCACCACCGGGTCGGCCACCGTCTACGTGCAGGCGAAGGAGTTCAACGCCACCAACCTGACGTTCAACAACGACTACGACGAGACCGTGGCGGCGTCGCAGGCGCTCGCGCTGGCCCTCTACGGCGACAAGGCGGTCCTCAAGAACGTACGGGTCACCGCCGACCAGGACACCCTGCTGATCTACAACAGTGCGCGGGCGTACATCGCGAACTCGTCCATCGAGGGGACCGTCGACTTCATCTACGGCAACGGCTCGGCGGTGTTCCACGCCTGCACCATCTACGAGAAGCGCAGCACCGGCGGGCCGATCACCGCGGCGAACACCCCGGCGGCCCAGACGTACGGCTTCCTGATCTACCAGTCGACGATCACCGGCGCCACCGCCGACACCACCCAGCTCGGCCGGCCGTGGGGCCAGGGCGCGCAGGTGACCTATCGCGAGTCGTCGCTGAGCGCCACCATCGCCACCGCCCAGCCGTGGGTCAACATGTCCACCAACACCTGGCAGAACGCCCGGTTCTACGAGTACAAGAACACCGGAGCCGGCGCGACCGTCAACAGCAACCGCAAGCAGCTCACCGACGCGCAGGCCGCGAACTACACCCCGCAGAAGTACCTGGCCGGCACCGACGCGTGGAACCCGGTCGGCTGATGCCGACCCGCAGATCCGCGCTGCTGACCGCCGCCGCGACGATCACCGCGGGGGCCACGTCCGCGCTCGCCACGGCGCGCCCGGCCTCGGCCGCGACCGCCGTGCGCGTGTACGTCGCCGGCGACTCGACGGCCTCGACGTACGTCACCGGATACCGGCCGCGAACCGGGTGGGGCCAGGCCCTGCAACTGTTCCTGACCTCGGACGCGAGCGTGGTCAACGTGGCCAAGTCCGGTGCCAGTTCCAAGAGCTTCATCGACCTGGGCCGGCTCGACCACATCCTGGGCCTGATCAGGAGCGGCGACTACCTGCTCATCTCGTTCGGGCACAACGACGAGAAGACCGACGATCCGGCGCGGTACACCGAGCCGGCGACGACCTATCAGTCGTACCTGAGCCAGTACGTCGACAAGGCCCGGGCCAAGGGTGCGAAGCCGGTCCTGATCACGCCGGTCGAGCGGCGCCGGGGTGGCCACCGCCTCGCACGGGGCCTACCCGGCCGCGATGCGCCAGCTCGCCACGGCCAAGGGCGTGCCGCTCGTCGATCTGAGCACGTCCAGCATGGCGCTGTGGAACCGGCTCGGCGTCGAGGGCACCAAGGCGTGCTTCCTGTTCCTGACCGCCGGGCAGAACCCCAACTATCCGGCCGGGGCCGCGGACAACACGCATTTCCAGGCGCACGGCGCGATCGAGGTCGCCCGGCTGATCGGCACCGCCCTGCAGAGCCAGGCGGTGTTGCCCGCGGCGTACTTCAAGCAGCTCACGAACACCTCCATCCCGGACAGCAAGATCGTCTGGCCGGCCACCGCCCCGTACTGAGTCCCCCGGAAGGAGCCGCCACCGTCAAGGCCAGGGTGAAGGCCGGTGCGGGCACCGGCACGCTCTGACCGCAACCGGTCACGAACCCGGTCCGTCCCGTGGGCGGACCGGGTTCGGCGCGGTTCCGGGGCGGGTGACGACGAGCACCGGCCGGTGGCGCTTCAGGTGCCGACAGTTGCGGTTGAGGTCTTCTGCTCGTCGTGCGACCGGCCCACCCGATCAGAGCGGTGACCATGTCGACTGCAGAAAGAGGCCCCCTCGTGACCCGGACGCTCCGCCGCGCCGCCCTCACCGCCGTCGTCATCGCCGCACCCTTGTGCGCTGTCGTGGGCCCGGCGCTTGCGGCATCCGCGGCACAGCCCGCCGCGTCGGGTGTCGTCGTCACGAACCCGGGCCACCCGCACGGGCAGCCGAATCGGCCTGATGACCGGTGGCACCGCAAGCCGGCGTCCCGGCCCACCCCGCCGGCGACGCCCGGCACCTCCCGGCCGACCTCGTCCCCGACGGTGCGGCCGACGACCTCCGCGCCCGTCCCCACGTCGTCACCGACCGTCAAGCCGACGACGTCGACCGCGCCGCCGGCGACCTCGAACGACTTCGAGGCACAGGTCGTCGCGCTGACCAACACCGAACGCCTGACCAACGGCTGTGGCGCGCTGCGCATCGACAACCGTCTCATCACCGCCGCCCGGGCACACAGCAGCGACATGATCGCGCAGAACTTCTTCAGCCACACCGGCTCGAACGGCAGCGACTTCGTCGCCCGTGAGGTCGCCGCCGGCTACCCGAAGAACGGCGCCTCGGCGGAGAACATCGCCTGGGGATACCGCACACCGCAGGAGGTCGTCACCGGCTGGATGAACAGCGCCGGGCACCGCGCGAACATCCTCGACTGCTCGAGCACCGCCGTCGGCGTCGGTATCGCCACCACGTCCATCGGCACGATCTACTGGACCCAGGACTTCGGCCGAGTCTGATCTCCCGCCGGACGCCGAGATTTGATCTTCCGGGACGGGGCGGTTGCACATAGGATCGGCGGCCGTGTGGTCGATCAAGAAGAACGAAGCCGATGATGACGACGGAACTCTGGAGTTCTGCCGGTTCCTCGACGAGGAGGCCGAACTCCTGCGCCGGGCGCTGCGTCGGCGAGACTGGCCGACCGCCCGCGGGATCCTCGAGGCGGAGGATCCCGAGCTTCGCGCGTACTACTTCTCCGTCGCCGCGACCACCGTCGGGGTGGAACGGTGGATCACCGACGTCATCCGCGACGAGCCGGACGCGACCCTGCCGCTGCTGCTGCGCGGTGCGGGCCTGCTGACCTCGGCCTGGGAACTGCGCCGGGACGGGCTCGCCAGCACGATGAGTGACGCCGGAGCGCAGCTCTGGACCCGGCTCGTACGGCAGGCCGAGGAGTGTGTCGAGGAGGTGCTCCGGCGCGATCCGGGATGTGCGGACGCGTGGACCTGGTCGATCGCCCTGAGCCGCGCTCTGAACCTGCCCGAGCCGGAGCGCCGGCGGCGCTTCCAGCGGCTGGTCGAGATCGAGCCGCACCACTGGTTCGGCCACGAGCAGATGCTTCTCGCGCTGAGCCCGCGCTGGGGCGGCAGCTCGGAGACGATGTTCGCGTTCGCCCGTGAGCGATCCGCCGCCTGTCCCGGCACCCACATCCCGACCCTGATCGTGCTGGCGCACCAGGAGCAGTTCGTCCACCTGAACCAGCTCGCCGAGCCGGACGATCCGGACCGCGAACCGCCCCTGTCCGACTGGGAGCCGGCCGAGGTGATGGACGAGGTCTGGGAGGCTGCGGAGGCCTCGTACTGGCACGACGACTATCCGATCTCGGTACTGACGCCGATCGTGTGGAACACCTTCGCCTACGCGTTCACCTGGGGTGATTTCCACAAGCCGGCCTGGAGCCTGTTCGACTCGATCGGCGAGGACTGGATCACCCGGGAACCGTGGGAAACGATCAAGTTCTTCCGTCGCTCCCGCACCTACACCGAGAAGAATCTCTGATCAGTCATGTGGCCTTTCACGAAGCAGCAGGACCCCGCCCCCACGACCATCGGGCTCGCGAAAGCTCCGGACCTCCAGCAGCTCAACCTGGGCCTGAAGGCCCGGGACTGGCCGGCGGTCCGCGACATCCTCACCGCCGCCGACCCCGTGCACCTCATGTCCTACATGGTGCACGTGGCGGACGCGGCAGGCGTGGAGGAGTGGATCCCCGACGTGGTCCGCGCCGAGCCTGACTCCACCCTTCCGCTGCTGGTACGCGGCGCCCGCGCCGTCTACTGGGCCTGGGAAGCCCGCGGCAGCGGCACCGCCGACACGGTCAGCCCGGAGCAGTGGAAGATCTGGTTCTCCCGGCTCAAACTGGCCGAGAACTGCCTGGACGAGGTGACCGACCGCGACCCGGCATGTGCCGAGGCGTGGCACTACCTGATCATCCTGAGCCGGGCCCGGCAGCTGCCGGAACAGGAGCGCTGGCGCCGGTTCGAGAAGCTCATCGAGATCGACCCGACGCACCTGTTCGGCCACCAGCAGATGCTCGAGAACCTGAAACCGAAGTGGAGCGGCAGTACCGAGGCGATGTTCGACTTCGCCCGGACCCGGGCTGCCGCCTGGCCCGGCACCGACATCCCGGTCCTCATCGCGGAAGCGCACCGGGAACACCGGTCGTCCTCGGGCGACAAGAAACACTTCCGGCGCAACGAGGTGGCCGGCGAGATCTACGCCGCCGCCCACAATTCGTTCTGGCACGACGACTACCGGAGGTCGATCATGACCCCGCGGGTGTGGAACGAATTCGCCTACGGCCTGACGATGGGCCGGTACTTCCGGGAAGCCTGCGCCGTCTACGACCTGATCGGCGACGACGAGTTCCGGACCACCCCGTGGCGCTCCGTCGAACGCTTCCAGGAGTTGCGCGACAGGGCCCGGGACAAGGCCGACGACCCGGACCCCACAGACGACGAGGACGACGACTGACCTGATGGTGGCCCCCGGCGGAGGCGCCGGGGGCCACCGTCGGTGGTAGGTCAGTTGTTGCCGGCCGCGTTGCACTTCACGGACTGGTCGATGCAATTGCGGACCCGGGCGGCCTGCGCGGCGGGCTGCCAGGCGTTCATGAAGTCACCGTGCATCGACGACGCCATCCCGGAGGCCAGCGTGAACCCGGCGGTGGTGCCGTGGACGGGGTAGTCGATGACGAACGACAGCGACGGGATCGTCACCGGGAACTTCCCGCTCGCGCAGGTACCGTCCGGGCCGGTCGGCCCGACGTGGTCCTTGTGGTTGGGGCTGTCCAGGTGCACACCGTCCCAGCAGTCCGGGAAGACGAGCTGGTAGGTCAGGTTCGCGGTCTGCGCGCAGACCGGCCAGTTCCCGTCGGCGCTGCGGCCGACCTGGCCGCCCGGTCCGGCGCACCAGAACTGGTTGCCGCTGCTGGGCACCTGCAGCTTCGCGTCACCGGCGATCATCCGGAATCCCGGCGGGAACGGCTGGGTCCGGCTCGGGTCGGCCAGCCGCGAGCCGTAGTAGACGGTGACTCCGGCCGGGTCGATCACCGTGCCGTTCTGCAGCAGCGAGGGGATCCAGTACGCGGACAGGTCCTCGGCCGGGGTGCAGGTGGTCGCGGAGTGCCCGAGCAGGGACTGGTTCGTCGAGTTCGCGTTCGTACTGGTGTTGCCGAAGAAGGTGTGCGCGTGCGACGCGCCGGCCAGCCCGGGGAAGATGATCGGGTCGTCGTTGAGGTGGTGGCTGACCGTGCAGCCGGCGTTGAACTCCGGCACCCGCACCACATCCCCGGTGATCGGCCGCGGCGTGAGTGCGAAGAACGCGGCGGTGTCGGCAGCCTGCCGCGCCGGGTCCACCGTCGGCCACCCGGGGCCGGATGTCCCGGTGGGGGCCGGGGTGGAGGGTGTCGTGCCGCCGGCCGCGGTGACGGAGAACCAGTTGAGGTTGACGAAGTTGCCCGCCTGCGGGCTGGTCATGGTGAGGAAGACGGTCTGCGCGCCGGTCGGATGCGCGTCCGCCACCGCGGTCGTGGTGACCCAGGTCTGCCAGCCACCGGTCCGGGCCACCGGGATGCTGGCCAGCACGGTTCCGGTCGCCGATCCGGTACGGACCTGGATGCTGCCGGTGGTGCCGCTGTCGGACGCCAGCCGCGCGCCGACCGTGATCGCCCCGGCGGCGCCGAGGTCCACGTTGTCGTACCGCAGCCAGTCGCCGTCGGCCAGGTAGGCGACGTTCTGCCCGCCACCGGTGTCGATGGTCGGCTCGACCTGCGCTCCCGACTGAGCGGCGTACGACTCGGCCTGGACGGTCACCGGGGTCGCCGCCGAAGCGGAGGTGGCGGCGATGCCACCGGCCACCAGGGCGCCGGTCAGCGCCGCACCGAGAGCAGCGCGACGCAGGCCGCGGTTCCGGTGCCGGGTGGACGGGCCGGGCTGGGCCGCTCTGCCTCGGAAGACGGGGGAATTCATGCGGCTGCTCCTTGGAGATCGGGGATGTTTCGGAGCTGTTGCGGAGTTCATCGCGAAGACGCGGGAGCGCTCTCTTGGCCGTCACTGTGAACGTCCCGTTAATGACTGTCAATGGCTTCGACCGGCCTGAGAATGGCTGCCGGTAACCGATTATTCCGACGTTCTTGCAGGTCAGGATGTTTGCCATCGGCACCGGCGGCAGTGCGCGGGGTCCACGGTTCCGGAACTGCGGGCCGGCCTGTACCGACACCGCGTCCGCGGTCCAGGCGACCTAAAAGGTTTCGCAGATCATCGACTACGAGACGACGATCAGGTTCCGGCCGGTGGCGTGACAGTGAGTTCGGCGAGTGCCGAACCGACCTGGTGCAACCGTTCGGCGGCCTCCAGCGCTGCCGGTCCGGGGTCGCCGACCACCTGCAGGTAGAGCTGCGAAACCTGGCTGATCGCTTTCACCACGATCCTGCGGCACTCGCCGAGCCGTTCGAAGATCTCCACGAGGTCGTCCTGGCGGGCGCCGACAGCGGGCAGGGACAGGTCCCGGCCCAGTTGCGCCAGGTCGTGAGCCCGGTGCCGGGCGCCGGCGACCACGGCCCGGTGGTCGTCGAGGACCGGATCCAGTGCCCGGCCGGCGAACCGCGCGACGAGCCGATCGAACACGCCGCCGGCCTGTTGGATCTCCTCGTTCTCCCCGGCCCACCGTTCGCGCAGGACCCTGGTCCGTGCGCTCGCCCCCGGCAGGTCCGGGACCACCGGCCCGGCGGTCAACGCCCAGCGGCGTCCCTGCTGCTGCGGTACGACGCGCCGGACCTGGGTGAGCCGGTAGCGGGCGGTACGCGAACGCGACCACGGCAGGTGGTCCCACCCGGCGAACCGGTAGTCCTCCAGGTGCCAGTCGTTCGCCAGTGCCCGGGCAGCTCGCTCCGCCCGGTCGGCGTCGCGCACGGCACGCAGCACGGTGAGTACGCCGTCCGGTCCGGCGCTGCTGCCGTCCGCAGTGCGCACCGTGACCCGGATGACCGCGGTGGCGACGTCGAGCACGGTGTAGTCCTCCGGAAGCAGCTCCCGCGCGCCGGTGGCGTCCAATGATCCGTCCAGCAGCCAGGCGTACAGACCACCGGCTGGGCCCCGTCCCGCGCCGGGCAGAGGGCTGGGACTCGTCATCGATCGCCTCCCCTGGGTTCGCGTACTCGGGTGGCACAGGACCACGGGCGCCACGATAACCGCGGTACCCGCTGGTCGGAGCGGCAGGTGGGTTCCGAGCGGTGGCGGTACCGGCGGGAGCTGCACGCAAGGCGACGGTTCCCGCTTCCGCATGCCGCGGAAGCCGGCCCCGCAGGACGTGCGCGTGAGCGACATATGTCACACGTTTCACGGGTGTGAACGCTCACTCCTTTCGCAACCAGGGCGAACGGGGCTCCCCCGTGGGACATGACGGGCGGTGAGCGGTCCACATCGGATCGTCATTGATCGTACGATCAAATGATCGAGATCTTTCGATCTTGACGGACGAATGTGTCGCACTTCGATCCACGGGGAGAACCACCCATGCGCCTCCGTATGTTCACGGCGTCCCTCGCCGTCGCCACCGCCACCGCCACCGTCCTGGTGGGCAGCCCCGCGCAGGCGGTGCCGGACGACTGTCCCTCCGGCGGCCTCTGCGCCTACACCGGGCAGTCGTTCAGCGGCTCCCGCGGCGTGGTCTACGCCAACAACACCAACCTGCTGCAGTACAACGCGTTCAACAACGCCGAGTCGGTCGCCAACAACGGCAACGACTGCAACGTGCGGATCTACTCCGGCACGAGCTACACCGGTTCGACCGTGACGATCGCCCGGGGCGCCCAGTACACGAGCCTGACCGGGAGCCCGCTGCGCGACAACATCGCCTCGAACAAGTGGTGCGTGTGACCGTATGCGTCACCTCAGCTCGCTGATCGTCGCGATGCTGGCAGGGAGCGTGGCCGGGTGCTCGTCGGCGCCCGGCCCCGCGCCTGCCCTGCCACCGGTCCCCGGACCCCGGCCGTTCGGCGGCGTCGTCTACCCGCCGCCCGACGACCAGCGCCTGGTCCACACCGCGACCGAGATCCTGATCCGCGACTGCATGCGCACCAAGGGCCAGGACTACCGGCCGGCCCCGCTCGCCGACCTGACCAGGGCGTCGGCCGCCAACCCGTACGCGTTGCTCGATCCCCGGCACGCGCGGATCGACGGGTACGGCATCGTCGGCGAGGCGATCAGCGCTGCGTCCGGCCCGCCGGCCGACCCGAACCGGGCCGCGGTCGCCGCGCTCAGCGACCGGGACAGGCAGAACTGGGAAGCGGCACTGGTCGGCACCCCGAGCCACCAGCGCACCGTCGAGCTGTCGACCGGCGCGACGATCACGGTCAGGACGGACGGGTGCACCTACGCCGCCCGGCGCTCGCTGCAGGGTGACGACTGGGACCGGCTGTGGGCGCAGGCCGAGGCGGACACCAACCAGGTCATCACGCGGGTCACCGCCGCGGGCCCGGTCACGAGCGCCGTGACCGACTGGTCGGCCTGCATGACGAAGGCCGGATACGCCTACGCCGATCTGCAAGGCCCCCGCCGGGACGTCACCGATCGGTGGCAGGCCGCGACGACCCCGGAAACCCGCAAGAGCGTGGCGGAGTACGAGCTGCGGGTCGCCCAGGAGGACAGCCGGTGCGAGGAGTCGGTGACGCTGCCGGAGATCGTCGGGGCGGCGCAGGACCGGGCCGAGCGGGAGCTGACCACGCCGGCGCTCACCGCCGGGCACGACGCGCTCGCGAAGGCGTGGGCGTCGGCCAAGGCGCAGGCGTCCACCATCGTCGGCTCGGCCAGTTCCGCGCCGGCCTGACCGCCGGCGGGTACAGCCTGCTGTACCCGGATTCGGTGGTTAGCGGGATCGATGCCCACGCCCGTGATCCATAGCGTTTCACCCATGACAACGGCGAAGAAATATCGGATTCTGACCGTCGCCCTGACCGCCGCCACCGTGCTGGCCGGCGGTGTGGGCGTCGCCCACGCGGAGGTCACCGGCACCCGGGACGCGACCCTGTCCGCGGCGACAGGATGGGCCGGCATCACCCGCGAGCAGGTCCGGATCGACCTCGGCAAGGGCTGGGTCACCCAGGCGGAGCTGACCTATCCGAGCGGGGCGAAGGGCCGGCTCCCGGTGGTCGTGATGCTGCACGGCAGTGGGCACAACGACATGAATCAGACCCTGCCGGAGGGCAAGGGCGCGACGTTCGTGCCGCTCGCCCAGGCCGCCGCCCGCGAAGGGTACGCGGCGCTGCGCTTCAACAAGCGCGGCGTGACCGGGATCGGGCCGGTGGAGAGCACCGACCCCGCGCAGCTGAACCCGAAGCACCCGTACACGCAGATCCAGCGCGACGCGGCGTCGGTGATCCGGTTCGCTGCCGCGTCACCGAAGCTGGACCCGTCGCGGATCGTCCTGCTGGGCCACAGCGAGGGTACGAACGTGGCCGCCAACCTGGCCGCCGACCCGAAGGCGTACGGCATCCCCACCCCGGCCGGGGTGATCGCGATGGGTGTCGTCGGCCAGGACATCAAGAAGCTGCTGACCCTGCAGATCTACGGACGGCTCCTGCTGCAGCTGCACGACGAGTTCGACGTGGACGCCGACGGCCGGTTGACGGCCGCCGAGGCGATCGACGGGCTGATCGGCCAGCCGGAGGCGGCCGCCGACCAGTTCCGTTCGGTCCTGCTCGACGGTGACAAGGTCCTGGCCAGCTCCGACACCGACCACGACGGGCAGATCGCGATCGACGCCGAGGCCGGCCGGGTGCTGCGCGAGGCCACCGGCATCGACGCGTACCCGAACGTCCCGGGGCTGGAGACGCTGCAGGACTATGTCGCCGACATCGCCCGCTTCCCCACGGTGACCGTGGCCCTGCCCCGGTTCGCCGGTCCGACGCTGCTGCTCAACGGCGAGAACGACCTGCAGACCCCGGCCCGGGCGGCCCTGGCCGCCGACGCCGCCGTCGCCGCGGCCGGCAACCGCGACCACCGGATCGTCATCTACCCGGGCATGGCACACACCATGAACGTCACCCCGAAGTTCACCCCGGAGTTCGGCAACCCCGACCAGCAGGTCGTCACCGACATCCGGGCGTGGCTCCGGTCCCACCACTGAGCCGACCACCCAGGCGCCGCGCCGGCTTTACAGAGCCGCGCGCGGCTCCCTAGGATCTCCCGAAGGCCAGGTCGAGCGGAGGGTGCCCCGGATGCCGTCGCCGGCAACGTCGCGACCGCCCACCCTCGACGAGGTCGCCGCACGGGCGGGGGTGTCGCGCACCGTGGTCTCCCGCGTGATCAACAACGGTCCGCACGTGAGCCTGGCCAAGCGCACCGCGGTGGAGAAGGCGATCCGCGAGCTCGGGTACACGCCCAACCGGGCCGCCCGGACGCTGGTCACCCGCCAGACCGGGGTGGTGATGCTGGTGGTCTCCGGCGAGGGGCCCGAGGTGTTCGCCGACCCGTTCTTCGCGCAGATCATCGTGGGGGCCTCGGCCGCCCTGGAGAAGACCGACCTGCACCTGATGCTCAGCCTGGCGACACCGGTGCGCGGCCGGGACCGGCTGCGGGCGTTCCTGCAGACCCGCAGCGCCGACGGGGTGATGCTGGTGGCGATGCGCGGTGACGACCCGCTGATCGAGATCGCCGCGCAGTCCGGGCTGCCGACGGTCTTCGTCGGGTTGCCGCTGAACGGGACGCCGCCGTTCTACGTCGACGTCGACAACGCCGGCGGATCACGGCTGGCGACCGAGCACCTGCTGCGCAGCGGCCGCCGCCGGATCGCCATGATCACCGGACCGGACGACACCGCCGTCGGCCGGGACCGCCGGCGCGGTTACACCGAGGCGCTGCTGCTGGCCGGGCACGGTCCGTACGCTGTCGAATCCGGCGATTTCCTGGAGAGCGGCGGCGCCGCGGCCATGCGCGCCCTGCTGAGCGTGCATCCGGACCTCGACGGCGTGGTCGCCGCCAACGACAACATGGCGGCGGGGGCGTTGCGGGTGCTGCGCGACGCCGGGCGCTCGGTGCCCGGCGACGTGGCCGTCGTGGGTTTCGACGACCTGACCGTCGCGGTGCACACCGATCCGAAGCTCACCACCGTGCACCAGCCGGTGCAGGCGCTGGGCCGCGAGGCGGCCCGGATGCTCGTCGACCTGCTGGACGGCGAACACCCGGACCCGTTCATCCTGCCGACCCGGATGGTCATCAGGGACTCGGCCTGAACCGCCCGTGCCCGGCGATGCGGGCCAGTTCGTGGCCGTGCCCGCTCATGTAATGACGGTGGACCCAGGCCGTGAAGGCCGCGAGCGCGGCCGGCGACGACGTCGGCGACCAGGGCTCCTCCTTGATGACGTCGAAGTAGGTCAGCAGCTTGAGGTCGGGATACGCGCCCGAGCGCAGCGTCGTGTCCATCTCCCGGAGCCACCGGGCCTTGTCGCCGCCGTCCTCGGTGGACGCGAACTCACCGAGCATCACCGGCTTGCGCGGCGCGACGGCGCGGGCGGTGGCGTAGGCAGCGGCGAACGTGGCGTCGAAACTCGTCCAGTGGTCGGCGGCCGGATCCCACGACGGGCCGAGACCCCAGTTGTAGCCGTCGATGCCGACCCAGTCGACGTACGCGTCACCGGGGTAGGCGCCGGCCGGGTCGTTGTAGGGCTCGGCCGGTGACGAGCCGTTGTTGAACGCCCACACCCACTGCACGTTGCGGGCCCCGGCTGCCTGGACGAGGTCGTGGACGTGCCGGTATGCCCGCACGTACGCCGACGGGTCCGCGCCGTTGTTCGCGATGCCCCACGGATACCAGTTGCCGTTGAACTCGTGGCCCCAACGGACCAGGATCGGCTGGCGCACCGCGGCGAACTCCCGGGCGCGCGCCACGATGTAGTCGTCCCAGGCGCCGCCGACGATGTCCGCCAGGTGGATCTGCGCGGGGTCGTTCGCCCCGAGCGTGGTGTCCCAGGGTTCCCAGGTGTAGTGCGGCATGATGCCGCGCCGCCAGAGTTGCCGGGCCTGCTGCACCGGGAAGGGTCGCCCGCTCGCCCAGCTGTCGAACCACATCACGCTGGCGGGAGTGACGCCGTACATGGCGGTGACATCCGCGGCGACCGCTGCCGGGTCGCCGTCCCGGAACACGCCCGTGTACCGGGTCACCTCCCGGCCTGCGGCGGCCGCGCCGGCCTCGGTCACCACGACCGCCACCGCTGCCGCCGCCGCGCCGCCCAGCATTACCCGCCTGCGCATGCCGCCTCCCCAAGGTCACCGTGAGCGCTGGAAGCGCTTCCGGTCACAAGGTACGACTGACGCTCATTGATGTAAAGACCAGGTTTCGAGATTATGTCCAACTACTGCTTGACAACGATTTGCCGTGCGGTTACAAAATTTGCATCGATGCGACTGACTGGAAGCGCTTCCAATCCCCATTCCCCGCAGAACGGAAGACGTCGATGAGAAACACTCGATCCCTGGCCCTGACCGGCCTCGCCCTCGGCCTCGTCGCCGCCCTGACCGGCGTCGGCGCCACACCCGCCCAGGCCGCCATCGGCCCCAGCTTCGTCGACAACTTCGACACCTTCGACACCGGCCGCTGGTACAAGGCCGACGGCTACAGCAACGGCTCGATGTTCAACGCCGGCTGGCGCGCCGACCACGCCACCGTCAGCGGTGGCCTAATGAACCTGAGCCTCGACACCCGCTCCTGCCCGTCCGGCTGCTCCGGCAAGCCGTACGCCGCCGGCGAGTACCGCACCACCGACCTGTACTCGTACGGTCGCTTCGAAGCCCGCCTGAAAGCGGTCAAGAACCCGGGCACCGTGACCTCGTTCTTCACCTACACCGGGCCCAGCGACGGCCAGCCCTGGGACGAGATCGACGTCGAGATCCTCGGCAAGAACACCACCCAGATACAGCTCAACTACTTCACCAACGGGGTCGGCGGCCACGAGACCGTCATCAACCTGGGCTTCGACGCCTCGACCGGCTACCACAACTACGCGTTCGAATGGTGGAACGGCGGCACCATCAACTGGTTCGTCGACGGAAGACTCGTGCACCAGGAGAACGGCTCACGCGGGCCACTGCCCACCCACCCGCAGCGGATCATGATGAACCTCTGGCCCGGCATCGGCGTGGACAGCTGGCTGCAGCCCTTCACCTACCCGGGCCACACATTGACCGCCGGGTATGACTGGGCCCGCTACACCAAGTACTGAGCAACCCAACACATTGACGTCCACCCATGCCTGAATTTATGGTCGGCATGCTAAGCAGCGGGAAAGCGCTTCCTACCCGAGGGTGGATCAGCCATGACACGCATGCGATGGATCGTCGCCGGGGTCGCGGTGGCCGCGTCCGCCGCGCTGCTCGGCTCGGTGCTCACCGCTCCGGCCTACGCCGAGACCGTCTTCGGTGACACGTTCGACGACGGCGACGCCAACGGCTGGAGCCGCTCCGGCGGCTCCTGGTCGGTGGTCACCGACGGCTCCCCCGCCCTGCGCCAGTCGAGCACCAGCGCCAACGCCAGAATCCTGGCCGGCGCCACGTCCTGGACCGATTACACGCTCCAGGTCCGCGTCAGACCGATCGCTTTCACCACCCTTGATCGTACGATCGGAGTCGCCGCCCGCGTCCAGTCCTCGACCGCGTACTACGCCCTGGTCCTGACCGGCAGCGGCGCCGCCCAGCTGCAGAAGGTCTCCGGCGGCACGGCGACCGTGCTGGCGACCGCCGCGGCCGGCGGCACCACCGGCACCTGGCACACCCTGGCCCTGAGCGTGCAGGGCACCACGCTGCGCGGCGCGGTCGACGGCACCCCGCTGCTGCAGGCCACCGACAGCACGTTCGGCTCCGGGCGCATCGGCCTGGTCGCCGCATACGCGAGCGCCTCCTACGACGACGTCACCGTCGACACCGGTGTGCCCACGCCGACTCCCAGCAGCTCGACGCCGCCGAAGAGCACCCCTCCCCCGGCACCCGGCAGTTGCGCGGTCACCGGCTCGCCGGCCGGTTTCGCCACCGTGAACGCGTGGGGCCAGAACGGCACGACCGGTGGCGCCGGCGGACCGGTCGTCGACGTCGGCACCGCCGCCGAGCTGCTGGCCGCGATCGCCAGGGTCGGGCCGCTCACCATCTGTGTCACCGGCACGATCACCCTGCCCGCCGGGATGTACGACGTGACCAGCAACAAGTCGATCGTCGGGGTGGGTTCGACGGCGGGCATCACCGGCGGCGGGTTGAACATCGGCCTGCCGGTCTCGGCGATGACCACCCCGCCCGACGACGCGGTCCGCAACGTGATCATCCAGAACCTGACGTTCCGCAACGCCAGCGACGACTCGATCAACGTACAGATGTTCTCGCACCACGTGTGGATCGACCACAACGACCTGGCGCAGGGCTACGACGGGCTGATCGACATCAAGCGCGGCTCGTCGTACGTGACCGTGTCGTGGAACCACACCCACCACCACACCAAGAACATGCTGCTGGGCCACGACGATGCCAACGGCGCGCAGGACACCGGGCGGCTCAAGGTCACCTACCACCACAACTGGTTCGACGCGACGCCGCAGCGCAACCCGCGGGTCCGCTTCGGCGAGCCGGTGCACGTCTACAACAACTACTACTTCTACAACACCGACACCGGCGTGGCCTGCCAGAACACCGCGGGCTGCCTGGTCGAGGGCAACTATTTCTCCGACGTCGAGGAGCCGGTGACCAACACCTACGCCGGCCCGGCCGGCCGCTGCGTGGCCCGCAACAACGTCTTCACCGGCGAGTCCGGCACCCCGGTCTGCAGCGGCACCGTGCAGGAGCCCTCGACCTACTACTCCTACACCCTGGACGACCCGGCCACCGTGAAGGCCACCGTCACCGCGGGCGCCGGCGTGGGCAGGCCCTGAGACCGGAATCGCGGCCGGAGGCTCAGGAGCCGGCCGTCCAGCCGGTAGCTCGGATCCACCCGGCCAGGTCCAGGGTGGCCGGCTCGATCGAGCGCACCACCGCGAGGTCCGAAGGGTCGTCCGCCGCCTCCGCGAACTGGCGGAACATCGCCCTGTCGAGGTCGGTGGGAAGCACGCTCAGCGGGAGGGCTTCGTACCGCGCCGGGAGCCCGGCGCGCGCGCCGAACGCCGCGGCGATCCGGGGGCCGGTCAGCTCGTCGCCGACGAGCTCGACGGCTCCGCCGGGCGCCTCCGCGGTGCCGAGCAGGAGCGCGGCGGCGACCCGGCCGATGTCCCTGATCGAGATCATCTTCAGGGCGACGTCCGCCGGCAGCGGCAGCCTCAGCACGATCTCCCCATGCTCCAGGCTCGGCGCCATCACGCTCGCGAAGCCCTCCATGAACGCGGCCGGGCGCACCATCGTGGCCCTCAGACCGGACTTCCGCAGGTACTCCTCGATCCGGTGCTTCGAGTCGTGGTGTGGCACACCCGTCTCCCGGTCCGCCCCGAAGACCGAGTTGAACACGACGTGCGGGACGTGGGCCGCGACCGCCGCGTCGACGAGCGCGGTGCCGACGCGGACCTCCGCCTCGACCTCGTCGAGGGTGTTCGCCTCCGGGGTCATGAAGTAGAACGCCTCGACCGTCGCCAGCGCGGCCATCAGCGACGCCGGGTCGTCGATCCGGATGGCCGCCACCTCGACGCCGCGGGCCGCCAGCGCCTGAGCCGGGCCGGATTGCGGGTTGCGGACCAGAGCCCGCACCCGCGCCTTGTGGTCCAGCAACGCGTCGACCACCGCCCCGCCCTGTTGCCCCGTCGCGCCGAAGACCGCGATCGTGCCGGCCGTCTGTGTGCTCATCACTGCCACCCTTCACTATTTCATGCCGTGAACTAAACTAGTTCACGGCATGAACATCGTCAAGGCGCGGGTGCAGCGGACCTCACGGTGTGACGGGTCGGTTCGAGGTGGGCGGAGAGAGGTCCGAGGTGTCCACGATGGCGGTGGCCACGCGCTCAAAGTCACGCTGGTCGTCGGCGCCGAGGTTGCTCGCGATCTCGGGCAGACGCTTGGCGACCTCAGCGAAGACGGCCTCGGCGAGCACCTTCCCGGTGGGCGTCACGCTGAGCATGACGACCCGTCGGTCCTGCGCCGAGCTCGCCCGCACGACCAGCTCGCGCCGCGCGGTGCGATCGACCAGCTGGCTCAACGCGTTCTTGGTCATACCCAACGCGGCGGCGAGGTCAGCCATCTGCCGCGGCTCGTTCCTGATGGCGCAGAGCAGCGTGGCCTGCGAGGGGGTCAGGTCGAGCTCGGCGCAGATCTGCGCGTACTTGCGTTGAATCACCACCGAGAGCCAGAAGAGCTTGTCGCCATAGTCCACGCCGGTCTCCCTCGTCCGATGACGGACGATCAGCCTACTCGTCGCGGGACGCGCAGGGGCGTCCCACGGTCGCGGAGCTCGAGGAGTACATCCGCGCCAACCCGCCGTCGTCGATCGGGTTGCTGGCCGCCGAGCGCAAGGCCGATCGTGCCGTCATCGGCTACTGCGGACTGATCGACGCCGGTGGGCCGGACCGGGAACCGGAGCTGGCGTTCGAGCTGCTCCGCCGGGTCTGGTCGCAGGGGTACGCGACCGAGGCCGCCCTGGCGGTCCTGGACTGGGCGAGGTCGTCCGGCCATGAGCGCCTGTCGGCCACGGTCTGGGACTGGAACACCGCCTCACGCCGGGTGCTCGCCAAGATCGGCTTCACCGAGACCGGGCGGACCAGGGTGGACCCGGCCCACGGGACCACCCTGTTCCTCACGAAAGCGCTCTGACACCGCCTGCCGGCCCCAACCGGTCAGGAGATGTCGATCGCGTCGAGTTCGGCGAAGTTCGCGCCCTTGCCGTACGCGATGGTGTTGGTCCCGGCGGTCAGCGTCACGGTGCGTTCGCTGGTCTGCCAGTTGTCCCAGCCGGTGAACGGATAGTCGACCGTCCCGGCGGCGGCGCCGTTGACGACCAGGGTGTGACCGGCCGCGCCGGCATCCGAACCGTTGGCGTAGCGGGTGTACAGCTGATAGGTGCCGGCCCGCGGCACATAGACGCTGAAGGTGACCCGGCTGTCGTCGAAGTCGATGCCACCGACGACGATGCCGTTGCTGGCGCCGCCGGCGGCGTACCGGGCGTTGGCGCGGGTGAAGGCGGCGTCCTCGGCCTCGTAGCGCACCTTGGCGCCCTGCACGATGGGACGGCTGCCCTGCCAGTCGAGCCGTTGCGAGTACACCGCCCGGTAGGTGAAGCCGGGGTTCCAGCCGTGGAAGACGATCCGGTCCTGGCCGTCCGGCCCGGTCACGATGTCCTGGCCGCCCGGGCCGCGTACCGCACCGGCGAACGCGTCGGTGGTCATCAGGGGCGCCGCGGCCTTGGTGTACGGCCCGCGCAAACTGGTCGAGGTGGCGTAGCTGCTCAGGTAGCTGCCGTTGCCGAAGAAGTTGGCCGAGTAGAACAGCACGTACGTGTTCTTGTGCTTCCACAGTGTCGGCGCCTCGACGAGGGTGCCCTCGAACGGCTTGTTCTGCTTGATCAGCTGGGACTCGGTGCCGGTGCGGCGCAGCCCGTCCGCGCTGACCTGCTGCAGGTGCAGCCAGGTGTCCTGGGCGCAGCAGTTGCCGTCGTTCTTCCACAGCATGTACCGGCGGCCGTTCTCGGCGAACGACGACGCGTCGATCGCGCCACCCGTCTCCGGGGTGCAGACCAACGCGGTGTCGCGGGGAACGAACGGCCCGCCGGGCGCGGTGGCGGTCGCGGCGCCGATGCACTGCTTGCCGGAGGCACGATCGTGCGCCGTATACCACATCACGAAGCTCTTCGATCCGGTGGCGAACACCTCCGGGGCCCACACGCCGTGATCACCGGACCCGCCGGACGGGAACGACCAGTCCGGGTCGGCCCAGGCACCCAGCGCCGGAAGCGCATCACCGTCCTGCACCGCCCAGGTCACCAGATCACTCGAGGTGGCCCACTTGATGTGCCGGCCGTCGCTGTTGGTGGCGTAGGCGTAGTAGGTGCGGCCGACCTTCATCACGTCCGGATCGGCGAAGTTCTGATCGATCACCGGCCCGGACGCGACGGCACTCGCCGGCGTGATGGAGGCGGTGAGCAGGCCGGCGGCCAGGGCCAGGACGGCGGTGACGGCGGTCGCCAGGCGCAGCGGCCCGCGGCGGGATCGGGAATGGGTCACAGGTCCTCCACGAAGATCGACAGATGCCCATCCCTTTCTACCGGTCCGAGGCCGATCCCGCTCGGCCGCCACGTCACCGGCTCTGCGTGCGGGAACGACCGTACGCGGCGAGGGCGTGGAAAGCGGCCTTGGGTGTCCAGGAGCCGTCCGGCAGGACGCGCACGATCCCGCGGGCCGCCAGGTCGTAATCGTGCTCGGGGTCGCCGGTGCTCGGCAGGTGCCGATTCGCGAAGGTGTACACGAACGCCGCCTCCACACCGCCTGCCTCGTAGTCGCGCAGCAGGTCAACGAGGTAGCGCGCCTGTCCTTCCTCGTCGCGCGCCAGTTCCGCCGTCAGCTTCACGGCACGGCCGTGCTCGTCGAACGTCACCGGCTCCGCCCCGCCCGCGACGTCGGCCGCGCCGCGGAACGTGCAGCAGCCGAATTCGGTCGCGGCGTACGGCTTGCCCTGCCCCACCGCCGCCGCCAGCGTCTGGGGGAACGTCGTGACGTTGGTCGCGTCGCGGTAGCCGGCGTCGCTGGCGATGATGTCGAACAGTGCCCAGTCGACGTCCTCGAGCGGTATCGAGGCGTATCCGACGAGGCCACCGAACCGTTCGCGCACGGCGGGTACCGCGTCGGCGAGAAAGTCGCGCACGGCGGCCCGGGCGGCCGGGACCGCCTCCCTCATCCGCATCGGATCGGTGAACAGCGCCATCCGCTCCGCCAGGTCACGGCCGGGCAGGAAACCGTCGGTGAACACCGAGATCTCGGAACCGGTGAGGTACACGACCGAGGCGCCGGCGCGCCGCAGCCGCTCGGCCCGCTCGGCGCCGTCGAGCACGAACGCCATGAGCCCGGCGCGGTCGAGGCCGTTGGTGAACGGGCAGTACCACACCTCGAGCCCGATCTCGGCCGCGAGCCGCGCGGCCAGCTCCAGCCGGTCCTGGACACCGCCGGTGATCCGGACCGCGTCGCAGTGCAGTTCGTCGCGGATGACACGCAGGTCGTTCCGCACGGTGCCGGGGTCGAACGGCTCGTGTGTGGTGGATCCGCCGCTCACGAAGCCGGTGTCGTAGTTCATGCCGAAGACGCGCATCGCGAGTTCCTCTCCTCATACGGTACGCTGCGTACCTTATAGGGTACGTCCAGTACCCTACAAGGCATGAGCACGAGGCGCCGGGGCGAGGAGTTGGAGCGGGCCATCCTGCACGCCGCAGCGGACGAACTACGCGAGTCCGGATACGCGGGGATGACGATGGACCGGGTCGCCGCCCGCGCGGGGACCAACAAGAACGCCATCTACCGGCGATGGCCGCATCGGGCGGCGCTGGGCATCGCGGCGTACCGCCACCTGTCCGACGCCGCCATGCCGAACCCCGACACCGGCACCCTGCGCGGTGACGCTCTCGAGATGCTGCGCCGGGCCAACGAGACGTGGTCGTCGCCGTACGGCGTGGTGCTGCGGGGTCTGCTCGCCGCCGCGGCCGACGACCCGGAGCTGCTCACCCTCATGCGCGAACGCTCCGGCGCGGACACCATGGACCGCGCCTGGCTCGGGATGCTGGAACGGGCCGCGGCCCGGGGCGAGGCGCCGGCGGCGGCCGCCCATCACCGGGTGGCGACGACGCCGATGATGCTGCTGCGCGCCGAGTACGCGATGCGCGGCATCCCCTCGGTCCCCGACGAGGTGCTGGTCGAGATCGTGGACGAGGTGTTCCTCCCCCTGGTGCGCGGCCGCGGCTGACGCCACCGGCGACGGCCTTCGCCCCGTCACGGTGCCGGTTCGAGGCTCTCCATCTGGACCGCTGAGGTGCCGGTGCGGATGCCGACGAGTTCGCCGAGGTCGTTGAAGAGCGGGCCGTCCGTGACCGGGCCCTGGATCTCGATCGCGAAGGTGCGCGCGCCGGTGCCGCCGGCCGGTCCGAACCGGTTGACGACGCCGGCCACGGCGGTGAACGGCTCCGGGCCACGATCCTGGACGGCCCAGACCCGGTCGCCGACGCGGAGCAGCTTCGGATGGCCGAGACGGATCAGGTCGGTGCCGGCCGGGTCCTTGAGCCGGATCGCCGCCGGACCGCCGGCGACCTCGACGCGTACGAGTGCGTCGCGCAGCGGGTCCAGGAACCGTTCCGGGCGGTCCGGGTCGGGCAGCACCAGGCCGAGCACGGTGGCGTTCGCGGCCAGCACCCGGCGGTAGGTGTCCGCGTGCCCGGTTTCGGCCAGGCAGCGCAGGTGCCGGGTGACGTCTTGCGGGTCGCTGAGCCGTCCGCCGTAGGCGCGCAGCGAGTCGAGCGCCGGGGCGTACTCCCGGGTGTCGTGCTGGGCGCGGAAGCGCCACAACGGGTCGGGGTCGGCCATGGTGAGCTGGGACAGCGTGGCGTTCCACCGCGCGATCCGGGCCAGCAGCGGGTCCAGCCGGGGCAGGTGCCGCTGGACGGCGTGCAGCAGGTGCTGCCCGGTGGCCAGGTCCCCGGCCGGATCGGCGGGCGGGCGGTCCAGGTGTTGCCGGGCGTTGGTCAGCAGGTCGCGCAGCGGCACCCGGACCAGGTCGAGGTCGATGCTGGTCTGGTTCGCGTCCCGGAACACCTCGATCAGGGTCCGCTGGGTGTCCGCGTCGGCGTGCGCCGAGGGCCGGTGGGCGGCTTTGCGGTCGCAGAACCGCTGCCAGGCCGCGTCGACGTCGCGCCCGGCGACCGTCGCGACCAGCGCCCGCAGCTCCCGGCGGAGCCGCTCACCGGCCTGCCGCAGGTCCTGCTGCAGGGCGAGTTCGCGGTGCCGGCGGGTCAGCGCGTCGATCTCCGCGGGCGCCAGCAGGGTGCTGTCGGTGATCTTGATGCCCGCGACGATCCCGGTCTGGATCTCCCGGGCGGTCACCTCGAGCACGCAGCTCTCGTCGATGGTGAACGCCACCTCGATTTTCGGGACTCCCCGGGGCGCCGGGGGCAGGCCCTCGAGCCAGAACGTACCGATCAGGAAGCTGCTGTCGACCGCGCCGTTGAAGATCTGGATGCGGACGCTGGTCGCCCGGTCGGTGTGGGTGGTGTACATCGCGGACCGGGTCACCGGGATGCGGGCGTTGCGTTCGACGATGCTGGAGTACTCCTGCGTGCCGGTCCCGGTGGCGACCTGGATCCCCAGCGAGAACGGGGTCACGTCGTGGATCAGTCGCTGCTGGAGTTTGCCGTCCATGACGGCGGCCTGCAGGGCTGCCCCGCACGCGACAACGGTGCGCGGATCCTGGATGCCGGTACGGCCGAGCCCGAAGACCTTCTCGACCACCTCACGCACCAGCGGCGACTGCATCGGCCCGCCGACGAGCACCAGGTGCTGCGGCGTCCCGGGCAGCTCGTCGCGCAGCTGGGTGCAGATGCGATGCAGCCGGCCCAGCGCGGCGGTGAGCACGCCGGCCAGGTCGGTGCGCGACAGGGTCAGCGTGACGTCGCGGTCGCCGGCGTAGCCGACCAGCACGTACTCGGCCTCCGAGACCGACGACAGGGTGATCTTCAGGTGTTCGGCGGCGACCTCGAGGCGTTGCCGGGCCGGTCCGCTCGCCGGCGCCTGGATGCCCTGCCGGCCGAGCCGGGCGACGAGTTCCTCGACGATGGCCTGGTCGAAGTCGATGCTGCCGAACTGGGTGTCGCCCAGCACCTGCCGCACGTTGTGCACCCCGTCGACGACCTCGACGTAGCTGGCGTCCAGCGTGCCGGCGCCGAGGTCGATCACGACCACCGCGCCGTTGAGGTGGTGTTGCAGGGAGGCTGCGACGCAGGCGGCGGTCGGCTCGTGCAGCAGCAGCACCGGCTCGACCCCGGCGATCGAGCAGGCCGCCCGGGTCGCCGCGGTCTGGTTGTTGGTGAAGTAGGCCGGGACGGTCACCAGTACCCGGGACCGCGACAGTCGCAGGTCGTGCCGCTGTGCCGCCCCGGCGAGCAGTTCCTCGGGGACCGGGCCCAGCTCGGCGCGGGCGAGTTCGGCGACGCGTTCGGCGACCCGCTCGGCCAGGAACCGTTCGACGACGCTACGACCGTGACTGATCAGCCGGGCCGCGACCTCTTCGGGCCGGTACTCCCGGTCGGTGATGGCGAATGTCCGGTCGGTGCCCATCGCGCGTTTGGCCGCGGCGATGTGCCCGACCAGCCGCCCGGCGAGCAGTCGCTCACCGGCGAGCCCGACGAGTTCGTCGCCGTGCACGTCGCGGCTCAGCGTCGCGGCGAACAGGTGCTCGCCGGCTTCGGTCGGGCAGAGCACGGCGCGGTCGGTGACGGTGTCGAAGACGGCCACGGCGCAGGTGCTGGTGCCCAGGTCGAGCCCCCAGATGCCGGCGAAGCGCCGGTCGGTCTCGTCGCGGGCCTGCGCGACCCAGCCGGGTGCCAGCCGTACGAATGCCTCGCGTTTGCCGGCTTCCAGCTCGTGCAGCGCGGTGTCGATGTCCTGGTGCAGCGCGGCGGGCACCATCGGGTCGGCGCGCAGCAGCCGCAGTTCCTCGCGCGCCGATCCGCTGCCACCGGCGAGCGAGCGCAGGCAGAGCGCGACCAGTTGCTCGTAGTCGCCGCCACCGCGCAGGCAGGCGACGGTACGGGGGTCCTCGACGACCCGGTCGGTGTGCAGCTGGTGCAGGCACACCATCGCGGCGTCGTACTCCCGGGCCTGCAGGTAGAGATCGGCGGCGGCGTCGAAGTCGGCGGTCTGCTGGAGGATCTGGGCCGCCCCGAGCGCGTCGCCGGCGGCTTTGCGGGTCTCGGCCCGGTCCCGCAGCGCCTCGACGCTGGTGTCGTCCTGGTGGATGCGTTCCGCGCGGCCGAACTGCCCGCAGTCGCGGTACAGCCGGGCCGCGCGGTGCGACTCCTGAGCGGCCTCGGCCTGCTGGGCCGCCATCAACAGGTCACCGGCCGCCTCCTCGAACCGGCTCCACGCGGCGTGCGCGATCGGAGTGGTGGCGCCGAAGTGGAACCGGCCGGCTTTCAGCACGTCGTCGCGCTGGCTCGCCACCGCCGCCTGGCAGCGGGCCACGACGTCGGTCGCGCCGTCGCGTTCGAGCACGTCGGCGGAGTGCGCCGCCTGCTCCAGCCGGCCGAGCAGGGCCCGGATCCGGTTCATGGCGGCGGCGAAGTCACCCTGGTCGGCGAGTTCGTGGATGTCGTCCTGGCACAGCGCCGCCAGCCGGATCAGCCGGTCGGTCAGGTGCAGCGGGCAGGTGTCGAACGCGCTGCCGTGACGGCCCCGCATCTCGTGGCACTCGCTGACCCGGTCGGTGCGGCCGGCCTCCTGATAGGACAGCAGGGCCTCGTTGAAGAGCCGGTCCGCCGCCAGCAGGTCACCGCGGCGCACCAGCAGGTTGCGGACCTCGACGCCCCAGCGCTGGTGGCGGGCCGCGCCCAGACCGGCGTCCACGTCGATCACCGATGAGGAGCGGGCGCAGACCTCCACCGCGGCGCGCAGCCGGGGCACGCTGCCGTCGGCCAGGCGGACGGCGTCGACGCCGCGGCCGACGAAACAGCGCACCTCGAACAGGTCCGGCACCTGGGACTGCGGCAGCTCGCCGAAGAACGCCTGCCACACCTGATCGTCGCGTTCCAGCGTGGCGCGGTCGAGCCAGCCGCGCAGCACCCGGGTCGCGGTGTCCAGGTCCAGCAGTTGCAGCTGCGACCAGCGCCGCAGGTGCCCGATCACCTCGTTCACGTCCGACGACCGGCCGAGCACCGCGGACATCCGGTCCCGGGCGCGGTGCTGCAGGTCGGGCAGACACAGCGTGGTGGCCAGTTCCAGCACCACGGCGAACGCGTGCTGGTCGCCGTCGACCACGTGACCGGCCAGCCAACCGGCGTCCCCGGTACGGAAAGCCTCGTGGTAGCGATCCGCCGGGATCCTGGCGTGGTACCGGCGGACCAGGCCCACCGCCTCGCGCGGGTTGGCCCGCAGTGCCAGCCGGAGCGCCCGGCGGTAGCGGCGCAGCACCGGCCGGGCCGGCAGCGGGTTCGCGAACCCGGCCTCCACCGCGGCGACGGCACGGGCGAGACGTTTGCCGCTGCCGCCGAATATCCAGTCCTGCAGACCGATCCGGGAGATCCGGTCGGTCAGCCGCAGCCGGGTGTCCACGTCGTGGCGGGTCACTGCGGCGGGGACGACGGTCCGTAATGGTTATGCGTCTGGTTCGCCTGGTTGTGGTCGCCCAGGACGACGAACGCGTGGGGGCCGATCGTCACGTTCGGCCGCGGCTTCTGCGTGTCGACGAGGTTCTGCAGTTCCGGCCTGGTCTCCGGGCGCTCCGCGAGCAGGTCCGCCAGGCGCATCGCCCACAGCTGTTCCTCGGCAGCGGCCGACTCCTTGCCCGGCGACGAGCCGAGCATCTCGCGGGTGTGCAGCAGCTGGTGCTCGACCACGTCGCGCCGGCTCCGGTCGCCGCGGCTCAGCAGTCCGGCGACCTTGCCGCTCACCAGGGTCCACGCGTCGGTGCTCGCCGCCTGCACCACTGCGGCAGCCGCGGTCACCGCCAAAATATCAAGATCCACCAGTTGACCCTTCGACAGATCCGGATCAGAACGCCCGCAACTTCCCGACAACTATGACCAAATCCCGGCCCGATCCGACAGCCCCGATCGGGGTCGTATGAACGGCCCAGGCGATGGAACGGAACGGAACGCCTCCTTCGTGAACACCGCACCTCCGCGGATGGAAGGACATGAGATGCACCGTTCCACGAACAGGTTCGCCGCTGCCGCGCTGGCCGTCGGCTGCGGGCTCGGTGCCGTCGTCGGGCTCGGCGGCCCGGCGCTGGCGGCGAGCTGCCAGCTGGACTTCGCCCGGCCCAGCACCACCGTCTACCGGATCCTGCTGAACTGCACCGGCGGGACGCCGACCAGCATTTCGTTGTACGCCGAGGACTTCCCGTTCGACCAGTTCCTCGGCAACTTCCTGCCCGGCCAGCTGGTCGACCAGGGAACGCTGAACGAGGACGACTTCCCGTTCAACCGCGAGGACGAGATCCACGGCCAGGTCGCGGTGCGCGAGGCCAACGGCACCGTCGTCTCGGTCCGGACGAACACCGTGAACCGGAACTTCTGACCGATGATGTTCCGACGACTCGGCGGCCGGCCGGCCGCCACCGCGATCGCCGCCATGACCGCCGCTGCCCTGGTGGCCGCCACCCCGATGCCCGCACAGGCCGTCGACCCGGCGACCATCGTCGGCGCCGCCCTGAAGGCGTACGACGTCTACCAGAAGCTGGCCGGTGGCGGCCTCACGCTGGACGACGCCACCACGAAGATCATCGACGCGGTCAACGCCGCCAAGACCGACATCATGCGGCACACCGACCGGCTCGCCACGGCCGAGGTCCGCGCCTGTACGACCAGCGCGGTGATCAACGTGGCCGACATCGGCGCGCTCAGCCCGGACAGCCGGCAACTGTTCGCGCTCAACGCCACCGACTGCGTCACCCTGGCCCAGTCGCTGCTGGCCACGGTCGGCAACGCCGGGTCGGTGGACGAACTCGGCTTCGCCGTGAACGTGGTCGGGCCGATCGCCCTGCTCGCCCGTACCTCGGCGGGTCTGATGACCGGGGGCTTGCGCAGCTCGCTGACCTCGGCCGACAGCACGGTCCTGACGAGGCTGAAGCCGTCCTGCCGCGACATACCGCTGTGGGGTGACGCCGGGCCCGGCCAGCCGGTCGAGGTCGAGATCATCTGCACCGCCTACAACGGCGCCCAGGGCTACGACTCGGTCGTCCTGCGGATCAAACGCGGCCAGCCGCTGCCGCCGATCGACCACACCTCCGCCATCGACGACGCCGTGAGTGCGACCAGCTATCCGGTCGCCAAGGCCGCGTTGCCGGTTCTCACCAGTTAGGGAAAGGGAACAACCATCATGGACCGACGAACACTGATCGTGGGCGGGGGCGCTGCCGCGCTGGCCGCCGTGACCGCCGCGACGCTGCCCGGCGCGGCGGCGGCCGCCTCCGACCCGGCGACCGCGCTGCACGCACGCCGGGTGCTGAACCTGGTCAACGCCGACCTGGGCGCGATCAACCTCGAGGGCGCCACCGGGCTGCTCAAGACGAGCCTGACCGCCTACGCCGAGTCCGCACCCCGGGACCCGGGCGCGGACGACCTGCTCGCCTGGGTCCGGCGCCGGATCACGAACCTGACCGGCAGCGACTCCATCGACGCCGCCGTCAACGAGAACCCGGAGACACGCGCCCTGCTGGCCTTCGGGTTCCTGTCCTACACCCAGCGTCAGGACCGACCGCAACCGAAGATCTCCCGGAGCATGCCGGTGCCCGCGGTGCTGGCGAACCTGGAGCCCGACTTCCTTCCCGAGCTGCTGCGTCAGGTGCAGAGCAAGGCCAAGACGTCGCCGTCCTTCGCCACCGCGCTGCAGACCGGCTCGGACCACATGACCCAGTTCATCGTCGCGGCCGACGGCCCCGGCGGGACCGGGCCGGGCCACCCCACCGACGAGGACATCCTGAACTGGGTCGTCGTCCTGATCGTGGTGGCCATCGTCGTCATCAGCAAGTGACCCACCCTCGGGCAGTCACCTCTTCGCGGTGGCTGCCCGAGGCGATTTCCGTGGTCACCGCAGGCCTGCGTCGCGGGCCAGCAGGGCGACCCGGAGGCGGTCGGTCACGCCGAGCTTGCTGAAAATCAAGGAGAGCTGATTGCGTACGGTCTTCTCACTCAGTCCCAGCCGCCGGGCGATCTGGGCGTTGCTCTCCCCCGCGGTCAGCCGGGTCACCACCTCACGTTCCCGCTCGGACAACCGGTCGAACGGCGCCGGGACCCGGGCCGGCGCCGCACGCATCCCGGTCAGCAGCGCCCCCGCCGTGCGCGGGCCGAGCACGACGCCCCCGCCGGCGACGGTCCGCAGCGAGTCCACCACCAGCTCCGGATCGGTGTCCTTGAGCAGGAACCCGTGCGCGCCGGCGCGCAGTGCCCGGTCCACCACGCTCTCGTCGTCGTCCATGGTCAGGATCAGCACCCGGGTGCCGGGCGCGGCCCGCAGGATCCGGCCGGCCGCGTCGATGCCGTCCCCGTCCGGCAGGCCCACGTCCATCGCGATCAGGTGCACCGGGCCGACGGTGGCCGCGCGCACCGCCTCGGCGACCGTGGCCGCCTCGGTGACCGTGGCCACCCAGGACTCGCTCTCCAGCATGGCGCGCAGACCCCGGCGCACCACCGGGTGGTCGTCGACCACGAGCACCCGCCGGCCGGCGATCACGACGCCGGCTCCGCGGGCAGGGCCAGAGCGACCCGCACGGCGGTGCCGCGGGGCTGGGCCGGGCCGATCTCGTACTCCCCGCCGAGCTCGGCCACCCGCTCACGCATCGAGTCCAGGCCGACCCCGCTGCGGGGTGCCGCGGACAGCCCGACGCCGTCGTCCACGATGTCGATGCGCAGGGTCCGGCCGCGCCGCACGGTGACCTGGCAGGCGCCGGCCCGGGCGTGCCGCGCCACGTTGGTCAGCGACTCGGCGACGATCCGGTACGCCGCCACCTCGACGGCGGCCGGCAGACCGTCCAGCGGCTGCTCGATCCGCAGCCGCACGGTCAGGCCGGTCGTGTCGAAACGCCGGCACTCGGCGCGCAACGCGTCGGCCAGGCCGTGGTCCAGGGCCGCCGGGCGCAGCTGGTCGACCAGCTGGCGCAGCTCGGCGGTGCAGGTGCGCAGGTCGGTGGCGAGGGTGCCGAGGATCTCGCCGGCCCGCTCCGGCAGGCGCTCGGCGGCGCGGTCCGGGTCGGTCAGCAGCTTCTGCGCGGCGCGGACCTGCATAGACATACCCGCGATGGCCGGACCGAGCCCGTCGTGCAGATCGCGGCGCAGCCGGCGGCGTTCCTCCTCGCGGGCCAGCACCAGGCGCTCGCGGGAGTCCTGCAGATCGCGGATCAGCCGGGTCGCCTCGGCGGCCACCCCGGCGTGCACCGCGGCGTCGCGCAGCAGCCGGCGTTCCCGGCGGGTGAACCGGGCGCCGCGGCTGCGGGTGGCCACCAGCAGCCGGCCGACCCGGTCACCGCGGGCCACCATGTCGAAGGCCTCGATCGGGGTGCCGGCCGTGCCGTGCTCGGCCAGCAGCCGCGGGCCGGCCCGGCCGTCGATCTCCACCGCCACGTACGGCACCCGCAGCGAGCCGGCGATCGACCCGGTCAGCAGCGGCAGCAGCGCGGTCGGCTCCCCGGTCCAGCCGAGCAGCCCGCCGAGCCGGGCGATCACCTCGTACGGGTCGTCGCGGTCGCCGTAGACGAGCCGGTCGACGTAGCGCTGCACCCGCCGGCGCAGCGGCTCGAACGTCACCGCGATCAGCCCGGTCGCCACCAGCGAGGCGATCGAGGTGTCCCCGCCGGTGACCTCGCCGCCCAGACCGGCGACGATCACCACGAAGCCGCCGACCACCAGCACCGTCATCAGCAGCCAGACGATGCCCCGGTGGATGACCTGGTCCAGCCCGTAGAGCCGGTGCTGGAGCACGGCCACCGTCATCGCCAGCGGCAGGGCCAGCGTGATCACCACGGACGAGCCGGGCAGGTTCAGCACGCTCAGGGCCAGCCCGACGACCAGCATCGCGCCCGCCGCGACCAGGCAGGCGAGCTGGCTGCGGGTCTCCCCGGCGGCCCGGCGCCACCGGACGACCAGCGACCCGAGCACGGCGAACAGGCCGGCCGCCGCGAGCACGATCGCGGCGGCGGCGATCCGCAGCAGCAGCCGGGCCTGCGGCGTCACCACGGTCACCTCGGTGAGCAGGGTGTACGGATGGGCGGCGGCGGCCAGCGCCAGCGCCACGCTCGCCACCACGGTCGCCGCGGCGAGCCCGGCGGCGAGCGGCCGCCACCGCCGCGACGGCAGCCGCCCGTCCGGGAAGACCAGCAGGGCCAGGAAGATCAGCCCGATCGGCGGCCACCACAGCCACTGGCTGAGCCAGGCCGCCACCACCCAGTGCGACCAGCTCGCGGCCAGCGTGGCGACGGCGGCCAGCCCGCCGGCGGCCAGCGTCAGCCGCCCGACCGGCTGGCCGGGCACGCCGGCCAGCACCAGAGCCCCCATGATCGTGTATGCGACGGCGATCGGCGCGGTCAGCCCGATCACGCCGGAGGTCACCTCACCGGTGCCGCGCACCTGGCCGGCCACCGCCAGCGCCAGCAGCGCCACCCCGGTGATCAGCGCGGTCCGGGGCCCGGCCGGCGCGCTCGCCGCGATCGGGTCCGGCGTGGTCAGGACGGTGGCCACCTCGGCGGTCAGAGGATGCCGTGGACGAACAGGTTGTGCAGCGGACTGCCGTTGTCGCCCGGGTCGGCGTCGGCGTGCCCGAACGGGCCGTCGCACCGGCGGAGGGCCTCGGCCAGGTCGGTCACCTCGGCCAGCCGGGGCAGCCGCGCGGCGGCCTGCTTCGGCGTCAGCTTCATCCCGGCCAGCACGTCCGCCACGACCGGGTCGAACAGGTAGGTCTCGATGTCCGTGACGGCGGTGCGCAGCCGGCTCAGCAGGATCTCCGGTTCCGGGCCGTCGACACCGGCCTCGATGCCGACCAGCTGCCACTTCTTGCCGAACACCGGGTGCATCCGCACCCCCTGCTTGTCGAAGAACTCCATCCGCAGGTTGGACCCACCGGCCACGACCAGTCCGTCCAGGGCGGTGAGCAGCGTCTTCACATCTGGATAGAGGTGCGCCCGGCTGCTCGTGGCCGAGACGGCGATGACGATGAGATTGATGTCCTGGGGCAGACCTGCGGACATGACGGCTCCTCCGAGAGTGAACGCGGTTTCGGCTGGGGGCCTCATGCAGTGTGCGCAGTGTCCCGGTGCCGTGCTGTCGCCCAGGCGACATGATCGACGATCAGAGGACAACGACCGAGACCGATATCCGACGCAGCCGCGCCGGTGCCGGAACGTCCCGGCCGGCCGGGACATCCGCACCACGACCGCGGGACACGAGCACCACCACCCTGAGGGGCGTCGGCCGCCGCTCCGGGGGCCGCGACGACGACGGGGAGCGACGATGGTCAGCACGGCGGTGGTGGTCGACGCGTGGCCGGGCCACGAGAGCACGGTGGACGGCGGGATCGCGACGTGTGTCCGGGACGGCCGGTCGTGGCGGGTCGGCCTGGGCGGCCGCCGGCTGCTGGTCGCGCACAGCGTCGGCCTGCTGCACCTGGCGGTCCTGCTGGCCAACCCGGGGGTCGACATCCCGGCGATCGAGCTGGTCAGTGGCGTGGCCGCACTGGCCCGGCCGGTGCCGCGCCCGGCCGGGTCGGCCCAGCCGGTGCTCGACCGCACGGCGATCCAGCAGTACCGGCAGCGGCTGTCCCGGCTGCGCGACGAGATCGACGAGCTGGAGTCGGCCGGCCCGCCGGAGCAGGCCGCGCGGGCCCGGGCCGAACGCGACTGGCTGGTCCGGGAGATGGCCGCCGGCGTCGGGCTCGGCGGCCGGTCCCGCGACTTCACCGACGACGCGGAACGCGCCCGGCTCGCCGCCGGCCGGGCCATCCGCCGGGCGATCACCCGGATCCACGACCGGGACGCGCTCATCGGTGGTCACCTGCGCGCCCGGGTACACACCGGCATGCGCTGCTGCTATTTCCCGGCGACGACCGCCCGGCCGGACCGGGCGTGGTACGTCTGATCGCGGCGGCGGGTCCCGGCGAGCCCGCGGTCAGCGACCTTCGTAGGCGGCGGCCAGGATCAGATAGCTGCTGGCCGTCCAGGTGTACGCCCGGTCGCGCAACCCGGCCCCGGTCTCGGCGTCGAAGTTCTCCGCGAACCCGGACTTCTCGCACAGCGCCCGGAACCGCCGGCTCACCTCGTCGGCCAGCTCGGTGTGCCCGGCCCGGCGCAGACCGTCCTCGATCAGCACGGTCGACGGCGCCCAGATCGGCCCGCGCCAGTACCCGTCGGCCGCGTAGTGCGGCGAGTCGACCGGTTCGGTGGCCAGCCCGTGCGCGGTCAGATGCGCCCGCAGACCGGCGGCGAGACGCTCGCCGACCTCGGCCGGCAGGTCGGCGCCGAGCACGATCGGCATCAGCGCGAGCAGGCTGGCGCTGGTGCTCGGCAACCCCGTGAACGGGCTGCGGGCGATGAACCGGTCGCCGTCCCAGAGCTGGTCGAGCAGCGCGTCGCGCATCCGGTCGGCGTCGGCGCTCCACTGCTGGGCGTCGGCCGGTTCGTCGAGCTCCGCGGCGAGCGTGGCCAGTTCACGCAGCTGGGTCACCAGGAAGGCGGCGAGATCCGCAGTCTCCAGGACCCGGTGCTCGTCGAAGGTGGTGGCGTTGTCCCAGCCGCTGTCGTTGCCGTGCTGGTAGTGCGCCAGCTCGTGCCCGGGTGCCCGGCGGCCGGTCAGCCAGAACCGGGTCCAGCGGCTCAGCGACTCGTACACCTCCCGCAGGTGCTCGGGGTCCAGGTGCGCGCGCTCGCGCAGCAGGCCGAGCGCCCAGCCGTGGATCGGCGGCTTGACGAAGTTGTGGAGCACCTCGGAGTGGGTCACCGAGTCCGGCAGCGCGCCGGCCGGGTCCTGGTGGTCGAACGGCAGCCGGAACTGGTCCCAGGCCAGGCCGGGGTCGCCGGTGGCCAGCGCGATGGCGTTGAAGCAGTGATCCCAGCTCCACACCTTGTCCATCCAGTGCTTGGACATCAGCACGGCCGGACGGGTGACAAAACCGCCCGGGTCCACGGTGGCCGACCACATCACGTAGGCGGCGAGGTCCGCGGCCGGGGTGCGGTCGCTGCGCCACGGCGCGACCGCTTCCAGGAAAAGAGCAAATTGCTTGTGTACGGCGTCAGCCACCTGCGCGAAGCTCGCCGTCGAGGAGTACCGGGCGCGCGCCGTCGCGTACTCCTCGACGGCGATCTCCCACGTGGTCCCGCTGGGCAGGTCGACGTGGCGCTCCCCCACGCCGAGCAGTTGCGAGCCGGCCACCACCGGGTCACCGGCCAGCACGGTGACCCGGTACCGGCGGCCGGTCTCGTACGAGGTGAAGACGTGCGAGCCGTCGACCGGGTCGGTGTAGAGGTAGGTGCCGCTGAACGGGGTCAGCTCGGTGGCCGCCGCGGCGAGGCGCAGGCCGAGACCTTCACCTCGTACCCGAATGGTGTCGTGGTTGTCGAAAACCAGGTCGATGCGGCCGCCGTCGCCGAGCCAGGTCAGCCGCGAGGGTGTCGCCACGATGGCCGGGTCGGCGCGGGCGGCACCGTCACGGGCCTCGAAACGCAGCACGGGATGCATGCCGGTCTGGTGCGACACCAGGTGCAGGTCGTCCGCGTAGGTCTTCTCCGCGATCACCGGGGAGATGCCGAACCAGGACCCGCGGTAGCTGAACGGGATGTCCTGGACGGAGAAGGTGGGTGCCATGAACGGCCTTCCTGTGTCACGGCCGGTCCTCGACGGCGCCGGCGACACCACAGTGTCGCGCGCCGATCCACCGGCGGACCCGCACCGCGGGCCGTGGTCGTCCTGCGGTGAGCCGCCGCTATTCGGTGTGCAGCACCTCGCCGACGGTCAGGCGGGCCGCCGTGCGCGCCGGGGCCAGCGCGCCGAGGACCGCGATGAGCACGCCGGCCACGGCCAGGGCGGCCAGTTGCGGCGCGTGCCAGACCGCTTTCATCGACTCCGGGAACGCCACCACACCGACGTGGTCGACGATCAGCCGGTGTGCGGCGATGCCGGCCGGGATGGCCAGCAGCCCGCTGAGCGCGCCGAGCGCGGTCACCGACGTCACCGTCAGCGTGACGACCTGGCGCGGGGTCATCCCGATCGCCTTGAGCATGCCGAGGTCCCGGCGGCGTTCGCGGGTGGTGAGCAACACCGTGTTGAACACGCCGAGCGCCGCGACCGCGCCCAGCAGCACGGTGAAGACCGCGGCGAAGGTCACGATGGTCGTGGTGGCGGCGTTGCCGGGGCCGCGCGCCGCGACCATGATGCCCGGTTCGGCCGCCCCGGCCGATCGGACGTAGGCGGCCGCGTCGGCGCCCGGGGCCAGGGTGACCGTGTAGTCGACCGCCGGGGTGCCCGGCGCGAGCAGGTCCAGCAGCGGCCAGGTGGCGTCGACCGCGTCGGGGCTGCTGCCGATCAGCTCGCCGGTGATCGTCACGGGCACGCGCCGGTCGCCGAGTTCGAGGGTGATCCGGTCGCCGACCGCCACCCCGTGCTGGGTCAGGAACGACGGGCCGGTCACCACCTCGTCGGGTGCGGCCGCCATCCGCCCGGCGACGATCTGCTCGGCGTCCGCCGACGTGTCGCCGCGGTAGAAGTTGACGTAGATCGGCTGCGGGTGGCCGAGCAGCCGGACCTGGCACAGTGCCCGCGCGGTGACGGTATCGGCGCCGGGCACCGCGTACAGAAGTGCTTCGATCTGTTTGTCGGTCCTTTTGGGTACGGTGTGCTGGTTGCCCGGCGTGCCGACCACCACGTCGACCACGGGCACGCCGTCGCCGTGGTTCAGCCCGGCGAAGGCAACCATCGTGCTGGTCAGGCCGGTCGACAGGGTCGCGGTGGCGACGCCGAGGACGATCACCACGGCGGTGAGCGCGGCCCGGCCCGGGCGGGTGACCAGCTGGCCGAGGCCCAGGCTGACCGGGCGCGGGATCGGCAGCCCGGCGAGGTAGCGCTGCGCGCGCAGGCCCCGACCGGCCCGGGGTGCGCTGCCCGCGGTGATCGCCCGGGCGGCGGAGAGCCGGCCGGCCCGCACCGCGGGGACCAGCGCGGCGAGCACCACGACGGCCAGCATCGCCAGGGCGCAGAGCACCGGCACCCAGGCGGGTACGCCGATGACGGCGGTGCCGGTGTGGATGCCGGCGAACGCGATCTTCAGGATGGCCGGTGCCAGCAGCGCGCCGGACAACGCGCCGAGCAGGCACCCGGCGAGCGCCGGTGTGGAGATCATCGCGAGGTAGACGGCGATCACCTGCCGCGAGGTGAACCCCAGGGCCTTGAGCACACCGATGCGCCGGTAGCCGGAGACGACCGCGCCGCTGACCACGTTCCCGACGATCACCACCGAGACCACCAGACCGAGCAGCCCGAACACCGTGATGATCGGCAGGTACGAGTCGGCCATCGCGGCGAACGCCCGTTTGCCGGTGAGATAGGACTGCGTGGCGGTGATCGCACCCGGCGGCAGGCCGGCGGTGGCCCGCTGCACGCCCGCGGCGACCTGGGCGTCGGTCGACGCCGCGGCGAACCGGTAGAGCATCTGCCGGGCGGTGGGGTGCAGTGCCGCCATCTGTGCGGGCGCGACCCAGGCGTCGGCCGAGCCGCTCATGCTGATGGCGAAGCCGACCACGGTCAGCGGGGGCGCACCGGTCGCCCCGATCGGCGCGTCGGGCAGGTCGATGTGTCCGCCGCCGCCGGTCGGGTAGCTGACCACGATCTCGCCCGGGGCGGTGGCCCAGCGGCCGGAGACCAGATCGAGCCGGTCGACCGGGCCGCCCGGATCGGCGCGGCCGACCACGACCAGCGGCCCGGCCGGCCGCCACAGGAACTCCTCGGGCACCTCCAGCACCACCGCGTCGAACGGACCCGCGGCCACCGTGCCGGGGCGGCCGGCGGCCTGCGCGAGTTGCGCACCGGAGACCGTGGGCCGGTCGAACGTCACGACCGCGTGCGCGCCGTGCTGTGCGGCGAAGGCCCGGTCGAATGGTGCCGAGGCGGCGACCAGCAGGGCCAGCGCGATCACCACGGTCAGGGTGGAGAACAGCACCACCAGGGCGATCACGAAGGTCTGCACCTTGCGGCGCCGGACGATCGACCGCGCGGCCGTCCCCACGGCGCTCATGCCGCACGCTCCGGGGTGCGCTCGCGGGCGACCCGGCCGTCGGTCATCTCGACGATGCGCCCGCAGCGGGCGGCCAGTTGCGGATCGTGGGTGACGATCAGCAGGGTCTGTCCGCTCCGGTTCAGGTCGAGCAGCATCTGCATCACGTCCGCACCGGAACGGCTGTCCAGCGCGCCGGTCGGTTCGTCGGCCAGCAGCAGGGCAGGGCGGTTCATCAGCGCCCGGGCCACCGCCACCCGCTGGCGTTCGCCGCCGCTCAACGCGGCCGGGTAACTGTCGCGGCGGGCGGCGACCCCGAGCTCGCCGAGCAGCTCCAGGGCCCGGGCCCGGGACTGCCGGGCCGACGCGCCGGTGAGCTGGCCGGCGAGCGCGACGTTGTCCAGGGCCGGCAGGTCGTCGAGCAGGTTGAAGAACTGGAAGATCATGCCGAGGTGCCGGCGCCGGAACAGCGCCAGACCGGTCTCGCTCAGCAGGGCCAGATTCTCGCCCTGCACGGTGACCGTTCCCGCGGTGGGCCGGTCCAGGCCGGCGATCATGTTCAGCAGGGTGGACTTGCCGCAGCCGGACGGTCCGGTCACCGCGACGGCCTCTCCCGCGTGGATCCGCACCGACACCCCGCCCAGGGCGGTCGTGTCGCCGAACTCCTTGCGCACCTCGTCGAGGCTGACGACGATCTCTTCGCTGGTCATGGCACGACGCTAGGAAGTGCGGCACCGGCCGGGCATCCGCCCGTGGAGCTACCAGCCGGCCTCACTCCTGAGGACTACCCGGCCGGGCGGACCAGGCCCACCTCGTACGCGAAGATCGCGGCCTGGGTCCGGTCGCGCAGGCCGAGTTTGGTCAGGATCCGGCTGACGTGGGTCTTGACGGTGTGCTCGGCGACGAACAGCTGCGCGGCGATCTCCGCGTTGGACAGGCCCTGGGCGATCAGCGCCAGGACCTCGGTCTCGCGCTCGGTCAGCCCACCGACCCGGTCCTTGAGCGGGGTGCGCGGCGGGCCGCACGTGCGGGAGAACTCGGCGATCAGCCGCCGGGTGATGTCCGGCGAGAGCAGGCCGTCGCCGGCCGCGACCACCCGGACCGCGTGCGCGAGCTCGGCGGCCGAGGCGTCCTTGAGCAGGAACCCGGAGGCGCCCGCGCGCAGCGCCTCGTAGACGTACTCGTCGAGGTCGAACGTGGTCAGCACCAGGACCTTGACCGCGCCGCCGGAGATCCGGCGGGTCGCGTCGATGCCACCCAGGCGCGGCATCCGGATGTCCATGAGCACGACGTCCGGGGCCAGCGCGGCGACCTTGGCGACCGCGTCGAGGCCGTCGACGGCCTGCCCGACCACCTCGATGCCGGGCTCGGCGCCGAGCAGCACGGTGAAGCCCTGCCGGACCAGCATCTGGTCGTCGGCGATCAGTACCCGGATCCCGGTCACGGGGCGGCCGGGGCCGGCAGGGTCACGCTCACTTCGTACCCGCCGTCCGGGGTCGGCCCGGCCGCCAGGTCACCGTCGAGCATGGCGGCGCGTTCCCGCATGCCGGGCAGGCCGTGCCCGGCGCCGGGCGAGGGCTGCCCCGGCCGGGCCGGGGCGGCGTTGCCGATCCGGACACCGAGGCTCGCCGGACGGTACGCGATCCGCACCCGCACCGGCGCGCCCGGCGCGTGGCGGATGGCGTTGCTGAGCGCCTCCTGCACGATCCGGTACGCGGACAGCTCCACGCCCGGCGACAGCGGGCGCGGCGTCCCGGTGACCTCGACCGCGACGGCGGGACCGGCGGCGCGCACGTTGGCGACCAGCTCGCCGAGGTCGGCGAGGGCCGGCTGGGGCGCGTGCGGCGCGGTGCCGGCGCGCAGCACGCCGAGGACCCGGCGCAGCTCGGTGAGCGCGTCGAGGGCGTTCTGCCGGATGCCGGTGAGGTTCTCGCGCAGCTCGGCCGGCGGGTCGGTGACCAGGTGCGGTGCGACCTGCGCCTGAATGGAGATCACCGACAGGTGGTGGGCGACGACGTCGTGCAGCTCGCGGGCGATCCGGCCGCGTTCCTCCAGCAGCATGCGCCGGGCCCGCTCGTCGGCGTTGAGGGTCACCTGCGCGGCCAGCCGGGCACCGCTGACCCGCCGGGCGCGCCGCAGTGTGCCCACGCCGGCGACGCCGCCGAGCAGCAGCGCGACCCGGCCGGGCTCGGTGCCGGTCAGCAGGCCGAGCACGCCGTAGCCGCTGTGCTCCCCGAGAGCGAACCCGGTCGCGGCCAGCAGCGCCAGCAGACCCGCGGCCAGCGACGCGAACAACACCCTGGCGCGGACCCGCAGCGCCAGCAGGAACAGCACTGCGGCCGCCGGCAGGATCGCGAGGTAACCCCACGGGTACGGCGGGCCGGTCGTCAGCGCCCCGGCGATCAGGATCAGGATCGCCGACCACCAGGCCGGGACCGGGCGGAACACCGCGAGGACCACCGCCGCGCAGGCGAGCAGCGAGACGGTCAGCTCCGCGCCGCTGACCGGCTGGCTGAACGCCAGGCCGGTCGTCACGGCGGCGGTGAGCACCGCGAAGCCGGCCACCAGCACGTGCGGCAGCCAGGCGCGCCATCGGGTCGCCGCCCGCGGCAACGGGTCCGCGGTGGCAGCCCACCAGGCACGTGCCGACGCACTGTCCATACCGTTCACGTACCGAATCTAGGGCGCGCCGGCGGACGGTCGCATCCGCCGGCGGACGGGTTCCCGGCGTAGTCCTCGAGGACTACGCGGCTGCGCGGCGCGACCGGGTGGTGCCGCGGTCATGGCAGACGGCATCCGGCTGCCATGACCGCGGGCCGGGTCAGCCGCCGCTGACCGGCTTGAAGTGCTGAATCTTCGACCGCGGCGCCACCGTGGCGCCCGGCGTCGGCGGCAGGTTGTCGATCAACGCGCGGCCGATCTTCGCGTGCGCCTCGACCGCCGGGTGCGTCGCGCCGTAGTTCAGCGGGTCACCCAGGCCCTCGGCGAACATCGCGTAGGTCAGCAGCGGCACGCCGTTGGTGTCGAACATGATGCCGACCTCGTGCCGTGACTCACCGAGCTCGTTGAAGTCGGCGCCGTACTTCGTCGCGACGCGCTCGCGCTCCCGCGACGACATCACCCGGCGCACGCCGTCGTGGTAGCCGCTGAGACCACGGGTCACCCGCAGCATGAAGTCGCACGAGGCCGGCGACAGCAGCGTCTTGGTCGCCAGACGCCACAGCAGGTCGTGCATCTCGCGCGGCGTGGTCACCCCCAGGTAGAAGCGGTTCGGGTTCGCCACCGGGATGACCCGGGTCTGCACGAACCCCTTGGCCGCGAGGATCTGGTTGATCTCCAGCGCCGGGACCAGCCGGCCGCACAGGCGTACCGCGGTGTTGTCCGAGACCAGCAGCATCGCGGTCAGGAACCCGGCCACGGTGAGGTCGTCGCCGTACGTGCCCTGCAGGAAGTAGATGCCCGACCCGTCGAGGACGATGTCGCCCTGCAGGTCGACCTTGGTGCCCATGGTGAGCTCACCCCGGTCGACCTTGTCGAGCACCGCGGTCGCCACGGCCAGCTTCTGCACGCTGTAGCCGTACGTGACGTGGTCGGCGTCGTCCTCGACGAACGGCGTGATCGCACCGGTCGCGTCCACGGCCGCCATGTGGGTGTGCCACAGGCCGCCGACCTTGGCCTTCTGCTTCTCGTACACCTTCTTGACAGCCGCGGGCCCGGACACGGCGGCTTCCGCGGGCGACCCGACGCCGACGGTCGCCGCGGCGGCGGCCGCACCGAGGCCGAGTGCGGAGCGCCGGGAGAAATTGACTGACATGGTGCCCCCTATGTGGACGGACAAGTCAGGCAGCAAGGTACAACACACCCGCTCATGATCGAGACCTGCACTGCCGCACCAGGTCTCCTGCGATCGAACCGACCGTGGCCGCGACCGCCGGGCGATCCGGTGCTCGGTAGACTGGCTTCTCCTTCGCAACGGCCTGTCCGGCCCGAGCTGCTCACGGCCACCACTACGATCGGCAGGCTTCTCGCGGGCCGGGCCTCCGGCACACTGCTCAATCAGGACGGGCACCGATGACCGTCACCCTGCTGATCGCGTCGGCGGCGGCGTTCCTGCTGGCGATGCTGTCGGGCGTCGCCGGGTTCGGCGGTGGCGTGCTGCTGCTGCCGGTGTTCACCGCACTGTTCGGGCTGCGCTTCGCCGTGCCGATGCTGACACTGACGCAGCTCTCCAGCAACGGCTCGCGGACCTGGCTCAACCGCGACGCGGTCCGGTGGCCGCTGGTGGGCTGGTTCGCGGCCGGAGCGGTCCCGCTGTCCGTCGCCGGTGGACTGCTTCTGACCCATGCGCCATTGAGCCCGCTCAAACGCCTCCTCGGAATCTTCCTGATCGGCGTCGTCGTCTGGCGCCACCTGCGGCGACAACCCGGCAAGCCCGGTGACCGGATGTTCGCCGCCGTCGGCGCGGCGTCGGGTTTCGGTTCCGCGCTGCTGGGCTCGGTCGGCCCGCTGACCGCCCCGTTCTTCCTCGCCTACGGCCTGACCCGGGCCGCGTACATCGGCACCGAGGCCACCGCCGCACTCACCATGCACCTGACCAAACTCACGGTGTACGGCGCCGGTGACCTGCTCACCCCACGGGTGTTATGGCTCGGTGCCGCCCTCACCCCGGCGACGCTCGCCGGGGCGTGGACGGGCAAGAAGCTCGTCGGCCACGTCACCGACCGCGCGTTCATCCTCCTGGTCGAAGCCGGCCTGGTCACCGCCGGCACCCTATTCCTGCTCGGCCTGTCCTGACCCCGCAGCCGACCGAACCGCGCGGATCGCGGCAGTCGGGTACGCGGCGAACCACTCATCGGCTAGAGCCCTGCGCGGGCAACCTCACGGACTCGCAACGGAGGGCGGCCAAGAATTATCGGCTCGGTTTCCGCTCGTCGCGTCGCCGTGCGGTCAGCACTATTTCGAGCGCACGGAGGCGCAGAGGGTTTGCGACGGTGTCACGCCGTACCGCTCACGGTAGAAACCCGCGAAGCGCCCGAGATGCGGGAATCCCCAGCGGTGTGCGATGTCTGCCACCGTCGTCTGGCCGGGATCCGCCTCCCGAAGCTCCTCATGGGCGCGGTCGAGGCGGACCTGACGCAGGAACGTGGTGGGCGGGATGCCTACGTATCGTTTGAAGCCTGCCTGCAGTGCCCGTTCACTCATGTGGGTGATGTCGGCGAGTTGGGCGATGGTGATCGGGCGTTCGGGCTGGCTGCACAAGAGGTCGATCGCCCGTCGTATCGCCCGGGGCGCTGGGTAGGGTCCGCCGGGCGTGGTCAGCCGGTCGCGGTACGGGTGGTCGCCGGCCAGCAGCAGGCCGCGCAGCAGCATCTCCTGCAAAGGCTCGGCAAGGAGCGGGTCTTGCGCCAGGCCGGGGTCGTCGCCGAAGGCGTCCGCGGCGAATACCCGGATCAGGTTGGTCCAGGTACGGCCGGGTCCGTGGGAGTGGTCCAGCTGGGGGCCGAGCGCAATGGGGGAGCTGACGGGCGTGTCGAGCATGCGGGCCAGCTGTGTCTCGAGGGCTTCGGGGTCGATCTTGATGGCCAGCATGCGGCAGTCGCCGCTCCACCGATGCAGGACCGTGTCGCCTGCCGGCTGGAACACCGCCCCGCTGATGTTGGTGGCCACCCTGAGGTCGTCTCTGCCCTGCTGCCACTCGAGTTGGCCGGACAGAAGCACGTCGACGTGGTAAGCGCCCAGCTCGTTCAGTCTCAGCTTGAGGTCCGTGCCGAAGCGCACGTCACCAATGGTGACCGGGCCGAGCCTGGTGACCCGCAGCTGGGTGTCGAGGCTCTTGGACGGCTCCAACATGTCGATGAAGTTGGAGTAGAAGTGCTCGGCGATCACGACCCGGGTCTCATCCAAGTCGGTGCTGTGCAGGGCGGCAGCCCGGGGCCGACCGCCAGCGTCATTCTCGGACAAAGTCATCACCTCGCCGTCATGCTAATCGGTCGTTATCCGGATACCGGTGGGCCTGTCCGCCCCCCGCAGGGAGCTGTTTCCCAACCTCGGGCAAGCTCCGCGATCGCCTATGGCGTGCTCGCATAGTGAGGGCGGTAAGCGTACTCCCGCCGGGGCAGAACGAACTTTCGTTCGAAGAGGGACTGTTATGGCCGCGATGTCCATCTCTGCAGACATGCCTACCGGCACCGGGGCCGAGACGGGCACAGCGCCCCGACGGCTGTCGTTCGCCGACCTGAGCGTCAGCGTGAAGGTCCTCACCGCGGTCGGAACCGCTGCCTTGGTCGCGTTGATCGTCGGGATTCTGGGACTGCTGTCACTACGCGACGCCAGCGCCGCGGCCCAGCTGATTTCTCGGAGCAACGTCGCGAGCATCAGAGCGGTCGGACAGCTGAAGGCCGTCGTATCGCAAGCCCGGGTGGACACCGCGAACCAGGCGCTGTCGATCGATGAGGCCTCAAAAACGAAGTTCGCCGACTCCTACACCGCCGATCTGCAGTCGTTCACCACGGCGATGGCCGCCTACCGCGCCAGCAACCCGGCGTCGGACACCGCTCTGATCGCCCGGCTGCAGACCGACTGGAACGCGTACGCCGACGTCGCGGTGAACAAACTGATTCCGGCCGGGAACCGCCGCGCCCTGGTCGAGTGGACGAAGATCCGCGACAGCGAGGTGCTGCCGATCCTGACGAGGGTGTACGACGCCTTGGCCACCATGGACGGCTTGGAAACCGCTGACGCCGCCAAGAACGCCGCCGCCGCGAAGTCAGGCTACGAGTCCAGCCGGACCACGTCCCTCATCACTCTGACCGTCGGCCTCGTCCTCGCCCTGGCGATCGGCGTCATCGTCGCCCGCAAGATCGTGCAGTCGCTGATGAAGGTCACCTACGTGTGTTATGGACTCGCCGACGGCGACCTGACCCGCAGGACCGGCCTGGACACCCGCGACGAGCCAGGCCGGATGGCCCGCGCGCTGGACGCCGCTCTGACGCGACTGCGGCAGACCATCACCACCATCGAGGGGTCCGCCACTTCGCTGGCCGGCGCCTCCGAGCAGATGAGCAGCACCGCCGCCAACATCGCCGCGTCCGCAGAACAGACATCCAGCCAGGCGCTGGCGGTAGCGGCCGCCGCCGAAGAGGTCTCCCGCAGCGTGGAAACGGTCTCCTCAGGCAGCGAAGAGATGGGGGCCTCCATCCGGGAGATCTCCCAGAACGCCGCCGAGGCCGCCCGGATCGCCTCAGGAGCAGTCACCATCACCACCGCCACCTTGGCCACGATGAACAAACTCGGCGATTCGTCCGCCGAGATCGGCAACGTCATCAAGGTGATCACCGCGATCGCCGAGCAGACGAACCTGCTTGCGCTCAACGCCACCATCGAGGCCGCCCGGGCCGGGGAGATGGGCAAGGGCTTCGCCGTGGTCGCCTCCGAGGTCAAGGACCTCGCCCAAGAAACAGCCCGGGCCACCGAAGACATCTCCCGCCGAGTCCAGGCGATCCAAGCCGACACCACCGGCGCGGTCGCCGCCATCGACGAAATCTCCGTCGTCATCGAACAGATCAGCGAGTTCCAGACCACCATCGCCTCGGCCGTGGAAGAGCAGACCGCCACCACCGCGGAAATGAACCGCAGCGTCAGCGAGGCAGCCGGCGGGGCCGGCGAGATCGCCCAGAACATCACCGGCGTCGCCGAGGCCGCCCGGATGACCAGCCACGGCGTCAACGAGACCCAGCAGGCCACCACCGAACTGGCCCGCATGTCCACCGACCTCAGCGCCTTGGTCGCCACCTTCCGCATCTGACCAGCACCAGCCACGCCTGGCTGACCGCGCACCGATGACGACCTGGACCTCGACGCCAGCACGCCGGGAGCCGACGACTTCCATCGAACAGGAATCAGCCGAGCTCCGCGATCAGGCGACGGAGGCTGTGGAACGCAGGCTTCGGCGAATAGTCGCTGCGCAAACACGCCGAACCGGTGAAACAGGTCGTCCTTCGCACTGTCCGCGTCGCGCAGTGTGAACAGTTGCCAGTGCGTCACGTTCAGCTCCGCCCGCAGCCGATACACCGTCCGGATGATGGTTTCCAGCACACTGCCTGCTGTTCCTCAGGCCGGCCCGGGCCGGTGGCCAACCGTTCTCACAGATTCGGATCGGCACCGTGGCCGGAATCCCCGCCGTCACCAGGGTTCGCTCACGGAAATCGCGCAACAGCCGCTCCACCGTGCCCGGCAGCGCGTCGAGGCTCACCCGGGGACCGAACACGTCCGGGTAGACGGCGATCCCCGCATAGTCCAGCGCCACCGCGAATGATGGACCACCGGACTCGTGCACCCCGGTCTGTGCGCGCAGGGGCCGGGCCGGCTGCAGGTCGTGACCGAGCGACCAACTCTTCAGCAGAGCATGGGTGGTGTCCAGGACGGTGGTGACCATCGTGTGGGCGCGGCCATGCCGATGACCTGCGATCGCCTAGCGAGATGGGTACCATCGCGGTCGACGGCGACCCGGCCCCACGGCCTGGGATAGAGGCCGCAAGTCGTCCCACGACCGCCAGACCGTCGGCTCAAGCCGGGACAAAAGCCTCTTCGACTCTTCCCCACCGCCGCGTGCCGGTCGCCGGGAGTGACACGATAGAGCGATGCTCTGGCCGGTCCTGCTCGACGCTGCTCCCCGCGACAGCGTGTGGTCATTGGGTGAACGGGTCTCGACCCGTCTGAGATGGCTCGACGACCCCGGTCTCCCCGAGGACCTGGTGCGGCACCGGATCACCGTGCGGGCCAGCACGTTGCTCGATGTCGACGGGCAGCCATGGGCGCAACTCATCGAGGCCGGCGACCTGCGCGCGATCCGGGAGGGTGATCACCGAGCAGGTGACGTGACGCTCGACGGATGCCTGGGCTTCGGCGCCTTCCTGGGGCTCGTCGGCGAGTTGCCCACCACGGGGGGCGTCGTCCGGCGAGTCCGTGTCGTGCATGAACTGCACGATCGCGGCACCAGCGAATGGATCCGCCGGCCCGGGGGCACACGCCTGACCGACGTCCCCGACGCCTGCCCTGCACGTCTGCGTGACGAGCCGTCCTTCGACGAACCGATGCCTGACGACGGGGAACCCGAGCCCGGCACCGTGCGGCTGATGAGCCCGGAGGAATACTTCCGGCTGGTTCGTGACCAGCTGCCGGCCGAACAGTGGCAGGCCCGCGGCTTCCTCGTCGACCTGGACATCACCGATCCCCGCTGAGCCCAGCTCAGCGACTCCCATCGCCCGCCGGTCCACCCCTGCCCGTCATCGACATGAGCAGCGCTACGCCGAGCGTGACCGACAGACCCGGTCACCGGCCGCGGCTCGGGCAGGGCTATTGCGGGATCTGCATGAAACGCTTCGCCGCAGCGATTACTCGATCGCGAGAATCCCGAATCCTGGCACGATGCAGAGTGTCGTCCAGCACCACGACAGAATTCGGTTCGTCTGTGACGGCGACGCGAAAGCGAAGATTCGCATCACCGAGCGCCAGGCTCGTGTCGATGACATGTTTCGGCGCCAACAGACGAAGTCGTGAGACCTGGGAGAGTATGGCGGCAACTGCGGAATCGATTTCTGCGACCAGCCGGTCCCGCCGCTCTTCGTCCAGATCGTACGCCTGCTCGAGCCGGCAGATCTCCTTGCATCGGTCCTTGGCCTTGAAGCTGTTGTCCAAGACGTGCATAAATGCCGCCGCGAGCCTCAGAGGGCTCGCGACGACACCAGTTCTAAGACGTCCGTTCCCACCTGGACGGCGCACGGACGCTGATTGGGCAAGAGCTCGGCAGTCGATTTCGATGGCGGGAGCCGGGCGCCCAAAGTCTGGATACCCCGCAGATCAGGCCAGGGTGCAGGCCGTGCCGTTCAGCGCGGCGATTGTGGCGGAGGCGTTGTTCTTCGTGTACGTGCCGACCAGGCCGACCGTGATGCCGGCGCCGGGCTGGATCGTCGCGTTCCAGGTTTCGTTGGTCAACGTCACCGTTGAGCCGGACTGGGCCCACTTCGCCGCCCACGACGACGTGACGTGCTGGTCCCCGCCCAGAGAGACGGTGAGGGACCAGCCGTTGACCGGTGTGGTCGCGGTGTTGGTCAGCGTCACCTCGGCGACAAAGCCGCCCGGCCAGTCGCTGGTCGTCTTGTAGGCGACTTTGCACCGCGTGGCCGGTGGGGTGGCGGTCGTGGATACCTGGTTGGAGGCGATCGACAGGTTGCCGGCCGCGTCGCGTGCGCGAACGTAGTAGCGGACCATGCCGGTCTGGGTGCTCAGGATCGGCGCGGTGAAGGAAGTGCCGGTCGTGGTGCCGAGATACCGGGACACGTACCAGCCGTCGAACAGGTAGACGTAGTAGCCGGTCAGCTCCACGTCGTCGGTGGACGCCGCCCAGGTCAGCTGCGCGCCGGCCGGTCCGACGCCGGTCAGGGTGAGGTTGCCGGGGGCGGTCGGTGCGGTCATGTCACCGGTGGTGTTCGCCGGGGTGACCACGACGAGCGTGTTACTCGCCGTTGAGGAGTGGCCGTCGGCGTCGATGGCCTGGACGGTGAATTGGATCTGGCCGTTCGGGTTGATGCCGGACGTGATCGTTGCGGTGGTGACGTTGCCGACATGCTGGCCGTAGCCGACGTCGCCGAAGGCTGGCCAGTAGGTGAGCGAGTAGTCGACGGGATCGCCGGTGGAAGCGGTCCAGGCGAGAGTCACGGAGGTGGGGCTGACGGAGGTGACGTGGAGGTTGGCGGGCGCAGAGGGCGCCGCAGCCGCTGCGGCCCGACCGGCGACCAGGAGCAGCGCGCCGATGGAGAGCAGAACGGCCAGCAATGCACGGAAGCGGTGTGTGTGCATCCCTTGACCGTCCGGTATCCAATAGATGACTGTCAACCCGTTGGCAGGAGGTACTCGACGTTCGGGCGGCCCGGTCCGCCGCATCGAGGACTACTGATGGTCGAACGCAGCGGGCGGCTGCTGGCGGCATTGACCGCTCCAATCGAGCGTTCCGCCGAGGCGATCTCGCTCAACGTCGACACTTTGATCCGGCGGCTGATCAGCGCGAACTGATCAGGATGGCAGCCGTGGCCGAGCGCTCGATGCCGACGAGCCAAGGCCGCCGGCACGCCCCTATCGGCGGCAGTTGAGCGCGTTGCTGACTCGCTCAACCCCACGGGCGCTCAAAAAGATAACCCCAGAAGGAGTCAACCCCGCTCGTCAGTATGGGGTCTCTTTTGACTAGGCGTCGCATTACCGTCTCGGCCCGCCGTACAGCGATTCGCTCGGAAATCTCGCTGTCACTTCGGGGCCACGCCCCGCCCACCTTGTGAAGAAAGTAGTAAAAAAGCGGCAGATTCGAGTTGACCGGAAGTATTTTGCCGCCAGGGAACAGCTGAGAAACGGTGCCATCAGCGGCGCTGACTCCAAAGTATCCACACCCACAGGCAGCATGCGTGGAGAGCATGTGCGGATGCTTTCCAACAGCTTCCATCCCCAGGATGTAGTAGGGAGGAGCTAATGGCTCCTTCGAATCTTGAGGACAACGAGTGAAGATCGATCCGAATGCTGGCAGGCCAACTTCCGAGAGGAGCACTCGAGATTCGGCGCTCACCTGCCAGTGAATTACAGTGGCGTCATTGAGCGGCTCGACCAAACCATCGGTCGACCAGCGTGCCATTTCGGTGCGCCAGTCAGGGACAGCCTTGCCAAGAATTCTCACCACGTGATGATCCTAGATCCGGGACACTATGCGCCCGCGAGGGCCGTCGGCACATTCGCACTCTCGTCGGCATGTGAAGGTGTCGAAGGCGGGATTGGTGAGCCGTGCCGGCGAGATCGTTCAGTACGAGGGAATTCCGCCCGTTGGCGAGCGGATGGATCCGGGTCCTGCCTCAATATGGTGCGGATGTGTCGTGGGGTGCGACGTGCGGTGGCCATCCACCCATCGGACTCTATCGATCGATCCCGGGCGAGCCGCTGCAGGTCTTCCTCATGCGGGGCGACTGTGCGCACGAGGGCGGACCGGGCCAGAGCTGACGGAGCTGTGGCGAGGAGTCGGCGCTGTTCGGCCGTCGTACGGATGTTCATCGCCGCGCCGGCTCGGACCTTGGCGACGGTGTCGGCACTCAAGGACGCCAGGACGGCTGGATCGACGGTTTCCGCGGCGAGCTCCCGGCGGACGGTCACGGAGTTGTCGGGGGCGAGCGCCGCTGCCACGTCGGAGGCGAAATCTTTGCGGTAGGTGAGCTGGAACCGGATCCTCAGATGGCCCGTCGGACGTGTTCGCACAGCCGGGGCATGGGTGTTCAGCTCGCGGGTACGCAGTACGAAGGGCACATGCCTGGTCTCACAGTGACGCCGGGACCGGCAGCGACAGGCGGGAAGTGATCCGGTGACGGCTGGACAGCAGGAGATCGGACTCGGTCAGATCGGCGAGGCCATCGAGCGCTCCGGGGTCCATCTGCAGTTCGTGCCGCAGCCGATTCCCCTGGAGACGTGCTGGTACACGATCGGTCTCACGGGACACGGGCAGCCTGAAATGATCTTGTTCGGGTTGCCTCCCGACATCTCCCGGCCCACCCTGCGCGCGGTCGCCGGTGAGATCATCGCGGGCCGGCGCCGGTTCACCCCGGGCCAATACGCCGACGACGTTCTCGAGGGGCACCCGGTTCAGTTCGTCGCGGTGATCGAGCCGGACCGCCACCTGCCCGTTGCCGCGCTGTTCTACGCCGGCACCGGCTCGGCCGTCGAGGCCTTGCAGATCGTGTGGCCGGACCGGTATCTCCGCTGGCCCTGGCAGCCCGGCACGCACCTGGACGACATGCCGGTGCTCGGCCGGCCGGCGTCGCCGGGCTGACAGGGTCGCGGCAGGTGAGGACGCGGCGTGGTCATTTGCCGCCGGTACGGGTACGGCTGTTCTGGGTGAACGTGGTCAGATCGGCGCTGACGTCCTTACGGTGGCGGCGGGCACCGCGATCGCCCGGCGGCGGCGCTCGCCCACCATGGCGTACCCGATGAAGCCGGCCAGCACCGCGAGCAGCACCGCCGAAGCACCGTAGGTGCCCAGGCCGAGACCACCCTTCGCGGCCGGCTTGGTGAAGAAGTCACCCACCGTCGCACCCAACGGCCGGGTCAGCACGAACGCCAGCCAGAACACCAGCACGTTCGGCATCCACCGCACCTGCGTGCAGGCGGCCAGCACCGCCAGCACCGCCGTGATCAGCACCGCGCCACCGAGGTAGCCGAGGCCGGAACTGTCGGCCAGGAAGTCACCCATCGACGTGCCGAGCGTGTTCGAGATCAGGATCGCGGTCCAGAACAACGCCTCACCACGGAACGTATTGATCTTGCTGATGTCGAACGTCAGGCCGGTCGTCCTCCACACCACGAACACCGCGATCAGCAACGACGTCAGGATCGCCGCACCCGTCGGATACCCCAGCCCCAGGCCTTGCGGGCCCCAGCCCAGCGATGTCGTCCCGGCCGACAGGTTGCCGGTGTCCCGGTTCATGAAGTCCGACAGCGTGGTCCCGGCCATGCTCGTCGACAGGATCACCGTCCAATAGAACACCGGGTGATACCGGCTCGACCGCAACTGCACCACAAGCGTCACCACGAAGATCGCGAACAATGTCACCGTGCTCAGGAAATAGCCCAGCTCCAACGTCTGCGAGATCATGTCACCCGCGGTCTCCCCCAACGTCGTCGCCGCCACCTTCATCACCCAGAACGCCAGCGTGATCTCCGGCAACTTCTTCATCACGGCCTCGGCCCGGCTCGACGGCGGCATCACGGATGCGGTCATGTCTTCTCCTCGGAACAGTCGGTCGAGATCGTTCGAGCAGAAGCGTGCGACACCGAACCTGAATAACCCCTGAAAGTGAGATTTATGCTGCTTTAAGGGCCTGCCGAGGGCGGCGTCGGCGCTGGCGACCCGGTGACTGCGACCGTCGAGGTGGGCGCCGATGTCACCGTCGGCGAGCCGGTGCGGCCTTCAGGCCGCTCTCAGGACCGTTTCCCCATGGTGGTGACGATCAACGGTCGCCGCGGCGCGGCCGTCCCACTTCGGCAGGAGAAACCATGGAGTACGCCCACGGCACGGCGACACGCACGAGCGCCGGCGCCTGGCTGACCAAGGTCCCGGCGATCACCGCCATCTTTTGGGTGATCAAGGTGCTGTCGACCACGGTCGGTGAGACGTTCGCCGACTACCTGGCCGTCAACGTGGGGCTCGGCCCACTGGTCACCGACGCGGTGATGATGACCGTGCTCGCCGTCGCGCTCGTCGTGCAGTTCCGGACCCGGCGGTACACGCCGTGGATCTACTGGCTGTGCGTGGTGCTGGTCAGCATCGTCGGCACCCAGATCACCGACTTCTTCACCGACACGCTCGGTGTCAGCCTCTACGTGAGCTCCGCGGTCTTCGCGGTCATCCTCGCCGTCGTGTTCACCGCCTGGTACCGCCAGGAGCGCACCCTGGCGATCACCTCGATCGACACCCCGCGCCGGGAGGCGTTCTACTGGGGCGCGATCCTGACCACGTTCGCGCTCGGCACCGCCGCCGGTGACCTGGCCACCGAGGCGCTCAGCCTCGGCTTCCGGACCGGCACGGTGATCTTCGCGGGGCTGATCCTGGTCACCTGGCTCGCCGGCCGGTTCGGCGCCGGACTGGTGCTGACCTTCTGGATCGCCTACGTGCTGACCCGCCCGCTCGGTGCCTCGCTCGGCGACCTGCTCACCCAGGCCAAGGACTTCGGCGGTCTCGACCTCGGCGCCAGCACCACCAGCCTGCTGTTCTTCGCCGTGATCGTGACCCTGGTCGGCCGGGAGCAGCTGCTGGCCGGCCGCCCCGGCGGCAAGGACGCCGGGCAGCGCGGTGACTACGCGTGGGCCGCCGGCGCGGCCGTGGTGATCGCCGCCGCAGGAATCGCGCTGAGCAGCGGAAACGCGCCTTCAGCGACCGAGCCGGGGGTGGCCGCCACCGCAGCGCCGGTCACGCAGGTCGTGCACCCGACCACCCGGCTGGGCAACGTGAGCGCGTTCGCCACCATCGTCACCGACCTGCAGGCGAAGGTCACCGGCAACGACCTGGCCGGCGGCAAGACCCGGGTCAAGGACCTCGAGGTCGCCTGGGACGACGCCGAGGCCGGCCTCAAGCCCCGCGACTCCGCCAAGTGGCACGAGCTGGACGACCAGATCGACGAGGTGCTGACCGCGCTGCGAGCCGGCACCCCGAACCGGGCCGACTGCGCCGCCAAGCTGACCACCCTGCTCAGCACCCTCAACACGTTCGACGGCGTCTGACCGGCACCCGGCCGCCCGCGAAGGGCTGCCGGGCCGCTCATTGTCCGGCCGCCGTCGCGCCGGTCAGAACCGGAGCCGGGCCGGGCCGATCGGTGCTCCACAGTGGCGGGATTGTCGGCCGGCAGCGTCGTCCGTGTCGATGAACTGCATTCTCGTCGGATGCGCCGACGGCCGGGTTCGGGTATCTGTTGATCCATGGACGCCGATCATCACTCACAGAAGACCGCCGCTTCGGGCAACGCCCACCCGGATGATCTGGTCGAGCTGGAGGTCGAGGTGTCCGACCCGGCGCTGCTGTCCTCCCTCGCGCGCTGGCTCGGGCGGTCCCCGGACACCCGGGTGAGACGGGTCGCCGTACCGCCCGGCGCGGGAGAGCTGGGAGCCGCGGACATCGTGATCGCCGTGGTGAGCAGCTCCGCCCTCGCCGCCCTCGTCCAGGTCATCCCGGAGTTCATCCGCTCGAAGCGGTCACCGGTCGTCGTCAAACTGCGCCACAAGGGTCGCACCATCGAAGTCAGTGCCGACAACGCCACCGACGCGGCCACCATGTTAGACAAGCTGACCGGCCAGTGACCGAGGTCGACCTCGGTGCGTCTCGTGCGGTGCTCATCGGCACCTGGTCGTACACCTCAGCTGACCTTCCGGACGTTCCGGCGGCGCGCAACAGCCTGGAGCTGATGCGGACCACGCTGACCAGTGACATCTGCGGCTGGCCGCAGAGCAGTGTCACCACCCTGCGAAATCCGGGTTATCCGTCCGATCTGCCGGATCAGCTGGTCCAGCTGTTCGGCGAGGCCCGCGACGTCGCGTTGTTCTATTTCGTCGGACACGGGCAGGTGGACGAGGAGGACCAGCTCTGCCTCTGCACCGCCAGGTCGGTGACCGAAGCGCCCCGGCGCAGCACGACGAGTCTCGGATACGGTGCCGTGCGCCGGGCCCTGCAGCGTTCCCCGGCGCGCGTCAAGATCGTCATTCTGGACTGCTGCTATTCGGGTATCGCGACCGAACAGGCGAACAGCCTGTCCGGATCCTCGGCGGACCTGGCGGTCCGCGCCAGGGCGAACGGTGTGTACACCATGGCGGCCAGCGGCCCGTTCGGCGCGGCCTGGTTCGAGTCCACCGGGTCCGGCGGCGAGCCGCCTCTCACGTACTTCACCAAGAACTTCGCCACGGTGCTGCGGGACGGGATCGCCGGCGAACCTGGCCGGCTCCGCCTCAACCCGATCTATCTGGAGGTCCATTCCCGGCTCCTCGCCGACGGCAAGCCCTCACCGACCCGGCGCACCAGCGACACCGCCGACGAGTTCGAGTTCGCCCGCAACGCGATCCCGGCGGTACTCCAGCGTGATCCGAAGCGGGAGAACCTGGAACTGCGGGAGATCCTCGAGGCCCGGGAGAAGGAACTCGAGAACTCCCGGTTGGAGCAGAAGCAGCTCGCCGAGCAACTGGCCAGCATGCAGGCCCGGCTGAGCGCAGAGACGCGGAAACCGGCCGTCGCGGACGTCGTCCCACCGCCGGAAGAGTCCCCTGACCCGGTGGAAGAGTCCCCTGACCCGGTGGAAGACGTCAGACAGCAGACGGACCGGCTGGCCGATGAACTACGCGGCGCCGAGAGCCGCGTACGTGAGGACGAGGCGCGCGTCCACGAACTCACCCGGCCGAAAGCGGCCGGCAGCACACGCAAGCCGGCGGAACAGCCGGGCTACGGCACGACGCGATCCGGCGGCGTCCTACGGCATCGCCGGATCGTGCAGGCGATCAGCGCGACACTGCTCGTGGCCCTGCCCGCCTCCGGCATGTTCTTCAGCTTGCTCGACGACCCCGGTGACCCTCAGGGCGAAAGACAAGCGCCCAGCTCCCCGGCGTCGACCACCAGAGCCACGCCGACCGACGGAGCGGACGCCTCCTTCCACGCGGCGTCCGAGTCGTTCAAGGCCACGGCTCCCTGGCGCCTGGAAACCACCGGTGTCAGCTGCTGGGTGGAACTGCTCAACAGCTCCGACGAGGCCGTCGGCGAGGTGTACAGCACCAACGACGCCAGCGGCACCGCCTGGCTCCAGGTGCGCTCCTCGGGAACCTTCCGGTACCGGATCAGCAAGACCTCCGGAACGTGCACGGCCCGCCCGCGCCCCGGCGCCGGCGCGGCGTCACTTCCGTTCACGATCACACAGACGCGATCGGACTCGCTGCTCATCAGCGGGGTCGAGAAGATTCGCGTCCTCGCCACCCCGGTCGAGGACCAATGCGACGTGCTCATCCGCGACGGCGACACCGGCAAGACCCTCCAGGAGAAGATCGGCAACCCTGGTGATCCCCTCACGTTCGAGGCTCGGCTCGACGGTCGCCGCACGCTGGTCTCGGCCGGCGTGGTGCATTGTGCGGTGACGGTCAGCGCCACCGGGTGAGATCGGCTCAGGGGGCGGCGTTGAGCAGGTCCAGCGCGCTGTGCTGGCAGCTGTGGTTGGTCCCGGCGAACGGGCCGGCCCAGTGCGAGCCGTACATGTCGAGGCTGTCGCGGTCGCGGCTGTAGGCGCTGTCGGCGTTGCGGGTCAAATAGGTGTTGTAGGCGCCGCCGGCCGCCGCGTTCAGCACGCCGAGACCCCGGATCGCCGCGCCCTTGAACGACGCGCCGTCGCCGGAGCAGGCGTCCGGCTCGTTCGGTTCGCGCAGGATCCCGCCGGGCGACAGGTAGGTGCTACCGGTCATCGCGTCACCGATGCGCCGGGCCACACTCAGGGCGTTGGCGTCGCCGGTAAGCTTGTTCAGCTGCACCAAGGCATTGATCAAAACCCCTTGATTGTACGACCAGGTCACGTCCCCGTTGTTCTTGCACGTGCTCAGGTTGACGCCGTCGTTGACCAGGCTCGAACCGTTGATCATGCCGGTCCCCTGGAACCAGGTCCAGGCCTGCTGGGCGCGGCCGCGATAGGTGACGTCGCCGCTGATCCGCTGGCTGAGCATCGCGTTGAGCTGGATGTACAGGCTGTTCTCGATGGCGTTCTTGTTCTTGCGATCGGTCTTCCACCACACGCCGCCACCGCAGGTCGCGTCCCAGTAGCTGTACATGTGGTCGGCGTCCGCCCGCGCGGTGCTGAGATAGCGGCTGTCACCCGTGACGTCGTAGGCGGCCACCCAGGCCAGGCCCCACCAGCCGGTGTCGTCGAGGAACTCGTTGCGGAACTGCCCCTGCCGGGCGTTGACGTTCTTGTCGTACGTGCTCGCGATCGCGTACTGATAGCTGTGCATGCCGCTGCGCCTGATGTTGTCGATCACGGCGGTGAGCGCGTTCGCGCCGGTCCACCAGCCGTTGCCGTCGAACAGGCCGGTGCCCCGGTCGAACCGCATCATCAGGGCGGTCGCGGCGGCCGTGCGGCGGTCCCAGGCGTTCCAGTTGCTGCGCGCCCACGACGTGCAGCTGATCTCGGCCCGGTCGCCGGCCTTGCCGCAGGCCCGCAGCGCCCCGACACCTGTGGTGTTCCAGTCGTCGACGTTGTACTGCCCGGTGCGCCAGCCGGTCGAGCCGGCCGGAACGGTGGTGACGCCGAGCCTGCTGTCCCCGGCCCAGGTGCGCCCGCCGTCGAACGAGCGATCCAGCCACACCTGGTCACCGGCCTGCCCGCCGTCGACCGTGGCCCAGGCCATCGCGTCGGTGTCGTTGACGTGCAGCCGGAACGTGCGCCCGTACAGCGCGCTGGTCACCGCGATCCGGTCGCCAGCGGCCGAGCCGGCGTCGCGCCCGTCGCAGTAGCGATTGCAGACCACCGCCTGCACCGCGGCCCGCACCGGCACCGCCGGCAGCACCACACCGACGGCGAGCACGGTTGCCAGCACACCCCGAGCCATCATGACCGCTCCCGCCGCTCGACAACGTTGTCACATTTGACATCGAGATTAATCAATTAGTCAAGAGTGTTAACTCTAACGACGCCCGCGCCTCCCGCTACAGTGACGCCCATCATGATCAATGGACGGGGTTTCGGGATGCGGGCACGACAGCTGATGGTCACCGGCACGATCGTGCTCACGGCAGCGGCCGGCTGCTCCGCCAGCGATGACGGCGCGCCCGCCACGAACCCCTCCCCCGAGCCCGCGGTCAGCATCCCGGCCGATCCCACGCAAGCGTTCGCCGCGGCGAAAGCCCGGCTCGGCACCCAGTCCGCCCACTTCGGCCAGGACACCGGCGACGGTCGGTACGACTACACCGGCACCGTGGATGCGAAGACCGGCAGCTGGGAGATCACCGGCAAGGAGTACGTCGTCCGCCGCGTCGGCACCGAGCTCTACGTCCGGGCCGGCGGCACGATCCTGGAGTCCATGCTGATCGAGCCGGCCGTGCGCGACCGGCTCGCGGCGGGCGCCTGGGCGCACACCGCGCTGCCGAACGGCCATGAGCTCTCGGTCACGTTCCACGACGAGTTCCCGTGGAACCTGACCAACCCGGCGCTCCAGGCCAAGGACGTCACCAAGACCGGGGACCGCTCGTTCACCGGCACGCGCACGATCACGCAGTCGCCGTACTCGTCGCAACCGACCGTCAAGAAGTTCAAGGTCGGCGCCGCCCTCGACGCGCAGGGCCGCTTCGCCGAGATCGACCTCTACCTCAACCCGAAGACCCCCGCACGACCCGCGATCTTCCGGTTCACCGACTTCGGGACGCCGGCCGACATCACCGCACCGGGCGACGTGGTCGAGGCCGACCGGACGATCCTGAGCGGACTCGCACTGTCCTGAGGTTCCGGCCCGCCCGCAGGCGCCGGCTTACAACCAGGCGCGAGCCAGCGCGATGAACTCCGCGGTCGCCACGGTCGCGACCGCGAGAAGAACCACCACCACCAGCATGGGTACGACCAGACGGCGCCGCCGGGGCGCCGGCGCCGGTGCGGTCAGCGCGCGGACCCGCTGGACCGCGGCGCCACCGCCGATGCCCAGCGCCGTCAGCGGCGGGGTGCCGGCGGTCGCCAGCGCGGCGCGGGCCACCGCCTTGGCGGTCAGCACCCGGTCGCCGACGTCCGCGGCCGCATCCTCGTCGGCCCAGCGTTCCACCAGGTAGGCGACGGTCTCGCGGACCGGGATCAGCAGCGGGTTGAGCGCGGCCGCGGCAGCCGCCGCGGCGACCAGCCGGTGATGGTGCCGGTCGAGGTGGGCGCGCTCGTGGGCGAACAGCACCCGGCGCTCGTCCGCGTCGAGCAGCCGCAGGATGCCGGTGGTGACCAGCAGGTGCCCGGGGCGGCGCGCGGTGCCCGGCACCGCCACGGCCATCGGCGTGGCCAGGTCGGCCACCACGAACCGCTCCCCCGGCTCGCTGATGGCGCGCAGGTCACGGTAGGTGGCCAGACGCAGTCGTACGTCGGTGAGCAGCCGGGCCCCGCCCGCGAGCAGCAGCAGGCCGGCGACCAGGGCGATCGGGCCGGGGACCGGCTCGGGCAGCTCGAGCGTCGGGTGGTCGTCGAGCGCGGACAGCGGCGGCAGATCGTCCAGCATGGTCAGCGCCAGCAGGATCAGCGACCAGGTCGAGCAGGCGGCGGCGATGACCGCGGCGACGGTGAGCGCCCACGCGGCCGAGCCCGGGGTGCCGCGGGCGGCGATCCGCCGGGCCGTGACCGTCAGCGGCAACGCCAGCAGCAGCGGCAGGTAGACGGCGAACGTCACGGCTGCCGGCGTTGCTCGGTGCCGGCGAGCAGGTCGCGCAGCAGCTCGGCGTCGGCGTCGTCGAGCGCCTCGGCGAAATGCTGCAGCACCGCGCGCCGGTCCGGCAGGCCGGCCAGGGCGGCCCGCATCCGGGAGGCGGCCGCGGTGGCGGCGTCCTCGACCGGCCAGTAGACGTGTCCCCGCCCGGCCCGGCGGCGCTCGACGGTCTTCTTCTCGTGCAGCCGGATCAGGATGGTCTGCACGGTGTTGTACGCGAGCTCACCGCCGAGCTCGCGTTGCACGTCGGCGGCGGTCATCGGCGTCGCGGCGGCCCACAGGACCCCCATCACGCCGGCCTCGAGCGTGCCCGGCGCACGGCGCCCGTCCTTCGTCGTCACTGTTCGCTGACCTCCGCGCCCAGAATAGCCCGGCCCATAATCCTACTCACTGTAGGAGGTAGGGCGCGCTGCCCACCGCCACCAGCGCCGTGACCCGGTCCGCCGCGATGCTGGAGATCGCGGCGTGCCCGACGTACACAATCCTGGTCTTGATCTTGGTCGTGCACCCGGTGGCGAAGCGGCCGGCAGCCGGTACGACCGCCCGGACCGAAATATCACGAAGGCAGTTCTCTTCGCCGTCCCGTAGTCGCTCGTTTGCGGACACGGCACCCCGGCGCCACCTCCCGGCTGCCGGCGGCTGATGGCCTGATCCCCGACCACGATCTATCAGGGAGTACGCACCTATGAACATCCGAGGACGTGTGGCCTTCGCGGCCGCTGCCGTCGCGGTCGTCGCGATCCCGTCGATGGCGATGGCCGGTGACTCCCACCAGGACAAGACGTCGGCCGCCAAGCACGCGATCCAGGGCGGCACCGCCCGCAACGTCATCCTGCTGATCGGTGACGGCATGGGCGACAGCGAGATCACCATCGCCCGCAACTACCAGGTCGGCGCGGCCGGCCGGCTGGCCATGGACACGCTGCCGCTGACCGGGGCGTACACCACCTACGCGGTGCAGAAGGCGAACCCGGCGCTGCCCGAGTACGTGACCGACTCGGCCGCGTCCGGCACCGGCTGGGCGACCGGCCACAAGACCTACAACGGCGCGATCTCGGTGCTGCCCGACGGCAAGCCGGTCCCGACCGTGCTGGAGCTGGCGAAGAAGGCCGGCTACCGCACCGGCGACGTCACCACCGCCGAGCTGCAGGACGCCACCCCGGCCGTGCTCGGCTCGCACGTGGTCGACCGTGGCTGCAAGGGCCCGCAGTCGATGACCGCGTGCGCCGTCAACGACAAGGTCAACGGCGGGGCCGGCTCGATCGCCGAGCAGCTCGTGCAGACCCGGCCGGACGTCCTGCTGGGCGGTGGCAAGGTCTTCTTCGACCAGACCGTGCAGGCCGGCAGTTTCCAGGGCAAGACCGTGACCGACCAGGCCAAGGCGGCCGGCTACCAGGTCGTCACCGACGCGGCCGGGCTGGCCGGCGCGTCGCACAAGGCCCCGATCCTGGGCGCCTTCGCGCCGAACAACATGGACGTCGAGTGGGTCGGCCCGACCCCGACGCGGACCGGCACCACCCCGGTCCGGTGCGCCACCAACACCGCCCGCACGGCGACCCAGCCGCACCTGGTCGACATGACCACCAAGGCCCTCGACGTGCTCGACAAGCAGACCAAGCACAGCAAGAAGGGCTTCTTCCTGCAGGTCGAGGGCGCCTCGATCGACAAGCAGGACCACGCCGCGAACCCGTGCGGCCAGATCGGTGAGACCGTGGCGTTCGACGCCGCGATCAAGAAGGCGCTCGACTACCAGAAGTCGCACCGCGACACCCTGGTCGTCGTCACCGCCGACCACGGCCACACCAGCCAGATCGTCGAGGCGGCCACGCTCGGCTACACCGCGACGCTGATCACCCACGACAACGCGAACATGACGATCAGCTACGCCACCGCCGAGATCACCGGCTCGCAGCAGCACACCGGCACCGAGGTGCGCATCGCCGCCGGTGGCCCGCAGGCCGCCAACGTCCTGGGCGTCACCAACCAGACCGACCTGTTCTACACGATGAAGCGGGCGCTCGGCATCCGCTGACCTCCGCTACCAGCCGGGTGCCCCGGGAGACGTCGTTCTTCCGGGGCACCCGGCTGTCAGGCGGCGGCTCGTGCTGATGTGGCCGATCGGGATCCTCGCCGGATGTAGCCGGCGGCGCCGAGGGCGAGCAGTACGGCTGCGGTAGTTCCGGCTGCCGTGGATTCAGCGGCTTGCACGGGCCAGCCGAGAATCTGGCCGAGCACGCCGTCCCCGGTGGTACGGCTGATCGGCAGGAACGGTGGAATGGTGATGAAGGGGACCAGATAGAACCACGATCGAGCGCCACCGAGGGTCGCGGCGCCCAGACTGATCAGACCCAGCGCGCCCGCGCAGTTGCGCACGAGGGCGACCGGCTCGCCGTATCCGTGCGCGGTACCGGCCACCGACAGCAGCAGACCGAGGATGACCAGGGCGGCGAGGGCCAGGTGCAGGGCACGCCGAGTCGGCCAGGGCAGTGCCGCGGTGCGATCCAGGTCGGGGTCGGCACCGGTGAGAGTGGTGCCGGCGGCGACCGCGGCGAAGCCGATGGCGGCCATGGCCAGGGGCGCCGGCAGGGTGTCCGGTGGCGAGATCGCGGTCCAGATCGCCCAGAGGCCCCACACCAAGGCCGCGGCGCCCATCATGGCGGCCGGTACCCGGCGTGCGCGAAGGTGGTGAACCAGCCCTGTCATCGCGGGCCGTCCATCAGGATGTCCCACAGGGCGTCGGCGTTGCAGGCGAGGCCGGCCTCGCGGAGCGCGGCGATGCGGGCCACCTGTTCGGCTGCCGGCCGTGACGTCAGCCGCTGCCACGCCTCGACGACTTTCTGTTCCGTGGCCGGTGGCGGGGTGTCGAGCAGCCAGTACGCGGCGGCGAGCCGGGCAGCCTCGTACGATTGCCAGTTGCTGGCGTCTCCGCAGCTGATCACCCCGGCGCCGGTCAGCAGTTGCAGCGTGACCTGTGCGGTGTCGATCTCCGCGGCCTGTCCGGTCGGGATATAGAAACGGACGGTCTGCGCCGACGGGGTGTCCTGCTCGGCCGGGTCACCGCTGATGACCTCGACCCCCTCCTCGACGGCGGTGGGTGGATCCGGCAGGCGGCTGAGGCGGCGCAGGGCGTCGACGGACGGCGCAACGGCGTCGGGGAGCATGCCGGCGTGTACCCGTCTGACACAGACGCGGGGCGTTCCGTCGGCGCAGACCAGTTCCCGGGCACCGGCGTCGGCGGCGTCGACGCTGCTGGCCGGGCCGGTCGGGGCCAGCAGGAGCAGCGCGGTCACGGCGCCGGCCACGGCCGGGAGGACGGCAGCCGTACGGGCGCGGGCGCCGATGGCCGCCAGTAGCAGGAATCCGGTGGCGGCCAGGGCGAGCGCCCAGATGGACTGGGCCAGACTCAGCGGGGCCGGCACGATGGCGAAATCGCCGCTCTGGCCGAGCACCGGCGACAGCAGGGCGACACGCTGCTGGACGCGGCCGGCGTCGTAGGCGGACAGCAGGCCGGGGGCGCTGGCCAGGATCAGTCCGGCGATGGCCAGCGCCGGCGCGGTGAACCGCGACGGTACGACGGCGCCCAGGCCCATGCCCAGCAGTCCCGCGGCGAGCAGCAGCGGCGGGCCGGTGGCGATGACGGCGAACGCGGCGGGGTTGACGTAGGTCGCCGAGCCGGCCACCAGCGGCAGGCACGCGGCCACGGTCAGCAGGTAGGCGACGGTGACGGTGGAGCACAGCGCGAGGGCCGGAGACGCGGCGCGTTGCCAGGCGGGCCGGGCCGTGCTGGTGAACAACTCGCCGACGCGCCCACGGCGGTCACGGTCGCTCAGCCACGCCCCGGCGGCGAGGGTGAGTGGCCAGGTGAAGCCCATCGCACTGCGCAGCGTCGTCGCCAGCGGGGACCATCGGCTGCTCCACGCCTCGGGTCCGAAGAGCAGATACATCGCGGCGAGGCCGAGGAGCAGCACGATCAGCCCGCTGCCCACCGCAGCGCTGCGACGCAGGTCGATGCCGAGCGCGCGGATCATGCGCCGGCCTCGCGCCGGGCCTGGCGGACCAGCGCGGAGTAGCCGCGTTCAGCGGCACTGTCCCCGGCGTCACCGGTACCGCCGTGGTCGGCCAGTTCCGCGGGCGTGCCCTGCCACACCACCCGGCCGGCATGGACGATGACCACATCGGTGCACGAGGCCACCACGTCCTCGACCAGGTGGGTGGAGACCAGCACGCAGGTGTCGGCGCCGAGATCGCGGAGCAGTTCGCGGAAGGTCAGCCGCTGCTCCGGGTCGAGACCCACGGTGGGCTCGTCGAGAAGCAGCAACGCCGGGTCGTTGACGATCGCCTGGGCGACCCCGGCACGACGCAGCATCCCGCCGGACAGCTGTTTGAGCTTGCTGTCGGCACGGTCGGTGAGCCCGACCCGGGCGATCGCTCGTTCGGTGGCCACGGCGACATCGGTCGTGGGCACCTCCTTGAGCCAGGCCATGTAGGCGACGAACTCGCGGACGGTGAACTTCGGGTAGTAGCCGAACTCCTGCGGCAGATAACCCATCATGCGGCGGATCGGCCGCAGGTCGGCCCGGAGCTCGTGCGCCGGTCGGCCCAGGAGTTCCAGGCGGCCGCCCGCCGGCCTCAGCACGGTGGCCAGCGCGCGCATCAGCGTGGTCTTCCCGGCGCCGTTGGGGCCCAGCAGGCCGTGGACGCCGACACCGAGGCGCAGGTCGAGGCCGGTGACCGCCAGATGCCGGCCGGCCCGGACCTGCAAGCCGTGTGCCTGCACCGCGTGGTCCCACGTGGCCGGCGCCACCGCGGCTTCGGGCAGAGTTCGTACCATCATCGCTCCTTGGACATCGACCATCAGCTGCCCGGCGGCAGCGGAAGAACCGGGGGGAAGTGGTTTTTTTGATCAGTTGCGGCTGGCGAGCCGCTGGAAAGCATCGGCGCGGCTCCAGACCAGAGCGGCCAGTGCCAGTCCGGTCGCTGCCCAGACCGGGGCGGTGCCGGCGTTCAGCACAGCGGGCAGCTGATGGGTCAGCATCGCCGGTGCCGTCACCACGGCGACCCAGGCGGCGGTGACGACGCCGGCAGCCCGTCGCACGCCGAGCAGACTGCCCAGCGCGAGCGTGGCCGAGGTGACGGTCAGGCAGGGCAGCAGCCACAACGCCACCGACGTTCCGGCGGCCCAGCCGACCAGCGCGAGGACCGGCAGCAGCGCCGCGAGCACCGTGACGGTGCGGCGCAGCACCATCAGGACACCTCCCTGAGGGGAGGCGGCGACCAGCTCCCACGCCGGGTCGTCGCGGCGTGAGCAGGCTGCCGCGACGCCGAACAGCGGCACGACCGGGGCGATCAGCAGCACCGGCGACGGATAGTGCGGATTGACCACCTCCAGCAGCAGCGCCGCCAGCAGCGCGCCGACGCTGACCATCAGCCGCGGCAGCAACGACCACGTCGACCATCGGCGCACCACCCCGAGCCGCCGGTGCGGCACCACCGCGGGCAACGCACCGGTGAGCTCGCTGCCGATGCGGGCGACGATCATCGCCGTCTCGGGGGGAACGACCGCACCGAGCCGGCTACGGCAACCGGAGCAGGTCTCCAGGTGCACCTCCACGACCCAGACGGCGGCATCCGGCAGGCTTTCGCTGATCCCGGCATAGCGCGCCAGCAGATCGTCGTCGATGTGCGAGGTCATGACAGCGCCTCCCGCAGCCGCAGGCGGGCCATCCTGGCCCGCAACTTCACCGTGCTCTCGGGTACGCCGAGCAGCGCCGAGGTGTCCCGTACCGAGAGCCCGTCCAGAACCATCGCCTGCAGGACACGCCGGACCTCCGGAGCCAGGGTGTGCAAGGCCCGCAGCAGGTCCGCCTCGACCCGGCCGGCCAGCACCTCGTCCTCCGCGGCGGGCGCCGGCGCCTCGGCGGCGATCGCGAGCGGGAGTTCCGTGGCCCGGGCCCGGTGCCGGAACGCGTCCACCAGGCGGCGTGCCGCGATCGTCCAGATCCAACCGGTCGCGCCGCTCTGCGCCGTACCGGTGAACGACCCGGCCGATCGCCACACCGCCATGTAGGTCTCCTGCAGGACCTCGGCCACGATCTCGTCGTCGGAACACCGGCGCCGCAGCCGGGTTGTCAGCCATGGCGCCGTACGCCGGTACAACTCGTCGAAAGCGGCATGCTCACCGCGCGCGCAGCGGCGAACCAGCTGCACCTCGGTCTCCGCCTCCTGATCACCCACGCTCAGTAGGACGGTGCCGGTCGCCTGACGGATAGCCGCAGCACTGTGACCCGAGCCACATTTCAGCCGGGTGGAGGGGTCGTGCCACCATGGCGCCCACATTGGACAAGCTGCCGGCAAGCGAGAGGCTCCACATCGATGCTGCAACAGGACGCGATCCGGTCGATACCGCAGCTGTTGCAGGAGAACGCCCGACGGTACGGGGAACGGCTGGCGTTCGCCGACGACCGTCGCCGGGTGACATGGGGCGAGTTGGAAAAGCGGACCGCCCGGCTCGCGGCCGGCCTGGGTGTCGGACGCGGCGACCGGGTGGCGTTCGTCCTCGGCAACAGTGTGGACCTGGTGGAATCCGTCCTGGCGGCGGTGCGGGCCTCGGCGATCGGCGTGCCGTTGAACGCGCAGGCGACCGATGCCGAACTGGCCGCCCTGCTCGCCGATTGCGCACCGGCCCTGCTGGTCACCGACGAGCGGCATCTCGACCAGGTCCGCCGGGTGACCGCCGCGGGCCCTCCGGTGCGGCTGCTCGTGGCGGGGGCCGCACCGTTGCCGGCCGGAACGCCGGACGACGACCTGGGCCTGGACGAGCCGGCGTTCATGCTCTACACCTCGGGCACGTCCGGTGCGGCGAGAGCCGCGGTCTCCACCCAGCGGGCCGCGCTCTGGTCGGCATTCACCTGTTACGGCCCGGTGCTCGGGTTGACCGCCGACGACCATCTGCTCTGGCCGCTGCCGATGGCGCACAGTTTCGCCCATTCGCTGTGCATCCTCGGCGTCACGGTGGCCGGTGCGAGCGCCCGGATCGTCGGTGAGCCCGGGCCGGGCCAGGTGACCCGGCTGATCGCCGAGGAGTCGCCGACCGTCCTGGCCGGGGTGCCGGCCGTCTACCGTCAGCTGCTCGACGGTGGCCCGGTGGCCGCCTCGTCGCTGCGGATCGCTCTGACCGCCGGCGCGGCCAGCGACCCGGCGCTGCGCTCTGCGGTGGAGGCGCTGATCGGCGCGCCGCTGCTGGACTGTTACGGCAGCACCGAGACCTGCGGGATGATCGCCGTCGAACCGGCTACCGGGCCCCGGGTCGGTGGCACCAGCGGCCCGCCCGCCCCCGGTGTCGAGGTGCGACTGGTCGACGACGAGATCTGGGTTCGCGGCCCGAATCTGATGCTCGGCTACCACGGCCGGCCCGCGGCGCTGGTCGATGGCTGGTACCGCACCGGCGACCTCGGCCGGCTCGACGCCCACGGCCACGTCAGTGTCGTGGGCCGGGTCAGTGACGTGATCAACCGGGGCGGTCTCAAGGTCGACCCGGCCGAGGTGGAGCTGGCCCTGTGTGCCCTGCCGGGCGTGCGGGACGCGGCCGTGGTGGCTCGCGCTCATGCGGTGCTCGGTGAGGTGCCTGTCGCGTTCGTCGTACCGGCCGACGAGTCGATCGACCCCACCGTCCTGCTCACGGGGCTCGCGCGGCAGCTGTCGTCGTACAAAATCCCTGAAGAGATCTTCCTGGCCCCGATCATTCCGCGTACGTCGTCCGGGAAGCCCCGCCGCCGGCTGCTGCGGGAAACGCTCGTGTCCGGCACCGGGCGCCTCAGCGGGACGCGCTCGCCCGCCGACCTGGTCCGTGCCGAGGTGGCCGCGCTCTGCGGTCCGTTCGACGACCTGGACACGGCGTTCGCGGATCTCGGCCTGACGTCGATGGGTGCGATGACCGTGTGGCATCGGCTCGGTCAGCACACCGGCCTGCGGCTCCCGGCCACCCTGATGTGGGACCACCCCAGTCCGGCCGCGTTGATCAGCTACCTGGAGGCACGCCTTACCGGTGACGTTCGCGATGTTCCCGGCCGCCGGTCGAGGCAGGCCGGCGAACCGATCGCGATCGTGGCGGTCGGCTGCCGGTATCCGGGCGGTGTGCGCACTCCCGAGGACCTGTGGCGACTGGTCGCCGACGGGGTGGACGCCACTAGTGACTTCCCCGCCGACCGCGGGTGGGACGTCGACGCCGTCTACGACCCGGACCCGGACCGGATCGGCAAGACCAGCACCCGGCGCGGTGGCTTCCTGCACGACGCCGCCGACTTCGACCCGGCCTTCTTCGGTATCTCTCCCCGTGAGGCCCTGGCTGCCGACCCGCAGCACCGGATGCTGCTCGAAGTCGCCTGGGAGACCTTTGAACGCGCGGGAATCCCGGCGCCCAGCCTGCGCAACAGCGATACCGGCGTGTTCGTCGGGCTGATGCACGGCGACTACGGTCACCGTCGCGACGCCCACGAGCTGGAGTCGCAGATCGGCCTCGGCTCCGCCGGGAGTCTCGCGTCCGGGCGTATCGCGTACCTGCTGGGCCTGCGCGGCCCCAGCATGACCATCGACACCGCGTGCTCGTCGTCGCTGGTGGCGATGGACCTGGCCGCGAAGGCGCTGCGGGCCGGTGAGTGCACGCTGGCGCTGGCCGGTGGCGCGGCGGTGATGGCGACCCCGCAGTCGTTCATCATCTTCAGCCGGCAGCACGGCCTGGCAGCCGACGGCCGGTGCCGGTCGTTCGCCGCGGGCGCCGACGGCACCGCATGGAGCGAGGGTGCGGGGATGGTCCTGCTGGAGCGTCTGGACGACGCCCGGCGCAACGGGCACCCGGTGCTGGCTGTCCTGCGGGGTTCCGCGGTCAATTCCGACGGTGCCTCCAACGGCCTGACCGCCCCGAACGGTGAGGCGCAGCGTGACCTGATCCGCCTGGCCCTGGCCGACGCGGGCCTGGGGCCCGCCGACGTGGATGTCGTGGAGGGACACGGCACCGGCACCCGGATCGGTGACCCGATCGAGGCCCACGCGCTGCTCGCGACGTATGGCCAGGCTCGCTCCGTCGACCGCCCGCTGCTGCTCGGCTCGGTGAAGTCGAACATCGGGCACACTCAGGCCGCCGCCGGCATCGCCGGGGTGATCAAGATGATCGAGGCGATGCGACACGGGGAGATGCCCCGCTCGCTCCATGCCGAGGAGCCGTCGCCGCACATCGACTGGGCCGGTGGAGCGGTCCGGCTCCTGGACACCGCACAGCCCTGGCCGGCCGGTGATCGTCCCCGGCGGGCCGCGGTCTCCGCCTTCGGCCTGGGCGGCACCAACGCCCACCTCATCCTCGAGGAACCCGGTCACGTCGACGACAGCCGGGACACGCCTGCGCACCTCGGATGGGACGCCGCACCGTGGCTGCTCGGCGGTGCCGACGAGGCGGGGCTGCGGGCCCGGGCGGCTCAGCTCGCCGACGGGTCACCGGACCATCCCGCCCGGGATGTGGCCTTCACCCTGGCGACCGGTCGAGCCGCGCTGCATCACCGGGCAGTCGTCCGGGCCGGTCACCGTGACGGCCTGAACGCGCTGGCTCGCGGTCTCGCGCATCCGTCCGTGCACCGGGCACCCACCCGGCGCGACCCGCGACTGGCCTTCCTCTTCACCGGTCAGGGCGCGCAGCGCCTCGGCATGGGCCGTGAGCTGGCCGAGGCCTTCCCGGACTTCGCCGACACCTTCGACGCGGTGTGTGCGGCGTTCACGCCTCATCTCGACCGGCCCCTGCGGGCGGTGATCGACGGTACGGACGCCGCTCTGCTCGACCGCACCGACTACGCCCAGCCCGCGCTGTTCGCCTTCGAGGTGGCGCTGCACGCGCTCTACCAGTCGTTCGGTGTCCGGCCGGACCGTCTGGCCGGTCACTCACTCGGTGAGATCACGGCTGCCTACGTCGCCGGGGTCTTCTCCCTTGCCGACGCGGTCGTCCTGGTGGCCGCGCGGGGACGGTTGATGGCCACGCTCCCCGCGGGTGGCGCGATGATCGCCGTACGAGCGACCGAGGACGAGGTACGGAAGCTGCTCGCCGCGGCGGACGATCAGGTGTCGATCGCCGCGGTCAACGGTCCGGAGTCGGTCGTGCTCTCCGGCACGTCACAGGCCGTGATCGCGATGGCCGGGCAACTGGACGGACGGTCCGACCGGTTGCGCGTGAGTCACGCCTTCCATTCATCACTTCTCGAGCCGATTCTGGACGACTTCCGCACCGTCGCCGCATCGATCACCTACCACCAGCCGTCGATCCCGGTGTCGAGTGCTCTCGCCGTCCAGGCCGACATGGCCACCGCCGGCTACTGGGTGCGGCACGTACGCGACACGGTCCGTTTCGCCGACGCGGTGACAGGCCTGCAGACGGCCGGTGCCACCGCATACGTCGAGATCGGGCCCGCCGCCGTTCTCGCCCTGCTGGCCGAACGGTGCGTGGCCGCCGATGCCTTCGTACCCGGGACCGCCGGGCTCACCGGGTTCCTCGACAACCTCGCCACCCTGCACGTGCACGGCGCGCCGGTGGACTGGCCGCTGGTGTACGCCGGCAGTGGTGCCCGCCGCCGGGACCTGCCGACGTACCCCTTCCAACGGCGGCGCTACTGGCTGGACAACGCCGAACCGTCGGTGTCGCACCCGATGCTCGGTGACCCGCAACCGGCCGCCGACGGACCGCAGATCCGGTATTCCGGGGTCCTGTCCCCCGCTCGCCAGCCGTGGCTGGCCGACCATGTCATCGGCGACGACGTCATCGTCCCGGCCGCGGCCCTGGTCGAACTCGCCTTCCACGCAGCCGGCACACCCCATCGCACTGCTGTCCGGCTCGCCGAGCTCTCGCTGGGTCTGCCGCTGACTCTCGCCGGGCCCGTCGACGTCCAGGTTGTCGTCGACGCACCGGACCGGGTCGGCGACCGGCTGTTGACCGTCTGGTCACGGCCCGCCGGTTCAGCAGACCGATGGGCTACCCACGCCACCGCCACCCTCACGGCCGCGACCGGCCACGTGCCGGACGTTCCCGCGACGTGGCCACCGCCCGGCGCACGACCCGTCACCGTCGACTACGCGCGGCTCGCCGCCGCCGGCTTCCACTACGGCCCGGCGTTCCGCGCGGTCACCGCGGTCTGGCAAGGACCCGACGAGGTGTACGCGGAGGTGAGCCTGCCGTCCGTGGCGGCTGCCGGCGCCGCTCGCTTCGGTGTGCACCCGGCCTTGCTCGATGCGGCGCTGCACGCCGTCCTGCTGGCCGAGCAGCCCGACCGGCTCCGGGTGCCGTTCGTTCTCCACGGCATCGAACTGCACGCCGCCGCCGCGACCACCGCGCGGGTGGTCCTGTCCCCGATCGGCCCCGACAGCGCCCGGATCACCGTCACCGACCACTCCGGCCGCCCGATCGTCACCGTCGACGCGATGGAGACCCGCCCGATCGACGGCCCGGATGCGGCGGCGTCGGCCGCCCGCCGCTCACTGCACCGTCTCACCTGGGTTCCCTCCCCCACCACCCGGGACGAGACCCCGCACCACATCGTCCACATCGCCGAGCCCTCCGGCGACGTGCCCGCCCGGACCCGTGCCATGCTGACCAGAGCCCTTGCCGAGGTCAACGGTTGGCTCGCCGCCGACCAGCCCGGCCGGCTCGTGATCGTGACCGAGCGGGCCACCGCCGACGACCCCGATCCGGCCGCCGCAGCGGTCTGGGGTCTCCTCGGCAGCGCCCAGAGCGAACACCCCGGCCGTATCACCGTCGTCGATCTGTGTGGCGCGCCCGCCTCCGCGGCCGTCCTGCCGCAGGCCGCCGAGCTGGCCGAACCCCGGGTTGCCGTGCGCAACGGCGCCATCCTCGCACCGCGCCTGGCCCTCGCCGGCCCGGCCGACGCGACCCCCGCCGCGCTGGACCCCGCGGGACCGGTCCTGATCACCGGCGGGACCGGTGCCCTCGGCGCGATCCTGGCCCGCCACCTGGTCACCGCGTACGGAGTACGCGATCTCGTCCTCGCGAACCGGTCGGGAACCGCACCCGCCTGGGTCGACGATCTGGAGGCACGGGTGACCGTCACCGCCTGTGACCTCAGTGACCGGACAGCCGTCGCCTCCCTGGTCACCTCCTGCGGGCCCGCGTTGACCGGGGTGTTCCACCTGGCCGGGGTCCTGGACGACGGGGTGCTGACCGCGATGACTCCCGCACGGATCGCCACTGTCCTGGCTCCCAAGGCGGATGCCGCCTGGTATCTGCACCAGGCCACGAAAGACCTGGACCTGGCGGCGTTCGTGCTCTACTCCTCGGCGTCCGGCGTGCTCGGCAGGCCGGGCCAGGCCAACTACGCCGCCGCGAACGCCTTCGTCGACGCCGTCGCCGCCCACCGCGCCGCCCTCGGGCTGCCGGCCCAATCACTGGCCTGGGGCCTGTGGGAGGCCGACGACGGTGGCATGGCCGCCCGCACGGCGGCCGGTGCGGCCCGACGGGTGCTGACCGACGGCGGCATCCGGGCGATCAGCGCGACACAGGGCACGGCGCTGCTGGACCGGGCTCTGCGGACCGCCGCGACGCTGCTCGTACCGATCGTGATCGACGTGCCGGCAACGGGCGCGCCGCCGATCCTCAGCGGGCTCGTCCCCCGCCGGCCGGCACCCGCCGGGCCGGGCATCACGCACGCCGAGGCTCCAGGGAACACCGGTGGCCAGCCCGGCGACTGGCGGGAGGTGCTGGCGCGCCTGCCGGTGGACGCCCGGAACGGGGCCCTGTCGACGCTGATCCACGCCGAGATCGCCGACCTGCTCGGCTACCCCGATCCGGAGGCGGCGCCGCTGGGCAACGGCCGGCACCTCAAGGACCTCGGCTTCGACTCACTGGCGACCATTCAGCTCCGCGACCGGCTCAGCGCCGTCACCGGCGTACGGCTGAAGGCGACGATCGCCTTCGACCACCCGACGCTGGCCGACCTGACCGCGCACGTGTACGCGGCCATGGACGGATTCGCCGCGCCGGAGGAGACGGAGCCCGCGGTCGTCGCCAGCGAACGGTTCACCGCCATCTACCACCGGGTGATCCGCGACCAGGGCGCCCCGGCGGCGATGACGTTGCGCTACGTCGCCTCCTACGGACTGCCCACGTTCGGCTCCGAGCTCCGTGCCCGGCACGCCGTCGCCCCGGTGCGCCTCGCAACCGGTGAACCGCACCGGCCAGTCTTGATCTTCTTCCCGGGTTTCCTGGCCCTGCACGATCCGACGCCGACCGGGCTGGGTGAGGCAGTTGACGGCGACTACGACCTGCACATGCTCACCCATCCCGGGTTCGGGGCCCGCAGGGACGTCCCGGACAGCGTGGACACCCTGGTGCGACTGCACGCCGACACGGTTCACGCCGTCGCCGGCGACCGGCCGTTCGTGCTGATCGGCGACAGCACCGGCGGCGGGGTCGCCCATGCCGTCGCCACCCACCTGGGCGCAGCGGGCACACCACCACGGGGCGTCATCATGATCGACTCCCATGACGGCGCCGAGGGCCGCGACGATCCGAGGCTGCTCGCGCTCGTGGCGGCCGACCGCAACCGGCCGGCGGAGATGTTCGACGGCGTCTTCTCCGACGCCATGATGATCGCTGGCGGGGCCTACGTGCGGATCTTCGACGGCTGGCGGCCGGAACCCGCGGGGCTGCCTACCCTCCTGCTGCGTGCGGCACCGACCCGGGAGATGATCGATGCCGATCCCGCCCGGGACTGGCGACCGCGCTGGCCGGTGCCGCACGACGTTGCCGACATCCCCGGTGACCACTACACGACGCTGAACACCGACGCCGGTGCCACCGCGGACGCCATCCGGTTCTGGCTGCGCGACAACGGCCACGCATGACTACGAGTTCCCTGTCAGTGCGCGCCTACCCCTTGCAGTACCGCCAGCAGTTCCTCGTGCAGGCCGGGAGCCGCCGCGAGGATGTCGGTGCAACCGGGTTGCCAGGACTCACCGTGCAGGTCGGTGACCACGCCTCCCGCCTCGGTGACGAGCAGTACGCCCGCGGCCACCAGCGCGCTGCGGGCCGGATCTCGGCGAGTGCGGGTCGCAGCATGCCGGTGACCAGTGCGTCCAACTGCCTGCCGGCCGTTGCCATCTCCGCCTTGCCCGCTGGGCGCGCCGAGCCGGCGTACCCGGTAAGCAGTGCTTCACCAGCCTGGAGGACCACGGCCTTGACCTGTTCGAGGAGCTGTTCCATTGACGGTCTCTTGAACTACGGAGTTCAGGTCTGCCGTCGGGAATGCGTCAACGATCTATCCCGGCAATGATTAAGTCCAGTGCACTCTCGTTACGCCAGCATTTACCGTCATGCAATGGAATCCATGCGGTGCTCGACGCGCTCCCGGAGGCGGGCAGAGCGAGATGGCTTCAGGAACGAAGGGTGCGCAGGCCGGCGCGGATTTCGCTGACCAGGATCTCGGGCTGCTCCAGTGCGGCGAAGTGGCCGCCCTTGTCGGCCTCGCCGTAGTGGATCAGGTTGCTGTAGGTGTCTTCGACCCAGCTTCGCGGCAGGCGCGGGATGTCCCCGGGGAAGACGGTCACCGCGACCGGAAGTGTCAGCTTCGGGCCGGCGAAGGTCCCCGACCGGTTCTCCCAGTAGATGCGGCCGGATGACGCCGCGCTGTTGGTGAACCAGTAGAGCGATATCGCGTCGAGCATGTCGTCGACGCTGAGGACGTCCTCGGCGAGCCCGCGATTGTCGGTCTTGGACTGGAACTTCTCGTAGATCCAGGCCGCTTGGCCGGCGGGCGAGTCGGCCAAGGCGATGCCGACGGTCTCCGGCTTGGTGCTCTGCAGGTGGTTCGAGCCACCGAGATCACCGGTGTAGCGGGCGAGGGTGTCCACGGCGTAGCGCTGTTCGGGCGACAGGGTGTCCGGTATCCGGGCCGGGAAGGCGAACGGGGTGTTCAGGTGAATGCCGAGAAGCCCCTCGGGCTGCATGGCACCGAGGGCGGTGGTGACGACGGCGCCCCAGTCGCCGCCCTGCGCGGCCCATCTCGGGTAACCGAGGCGGTTCATCAGCTCCACCCACGCACTCGCGATGCGCGACACCGTCCACCCGGTCGTCGCGGGCTTCTGGGAGAACCCGAACCCGGGCAGCGACGGGATCACCACGTCGAAGGAATCGGCGGCGTCCGCGCCGTACGCGACCGGATCGGTCAGCGGGCCGATCAGCTTCAGGAACTCGACGATCGAGCCCGGCCATCCGTGCGTCAGGATCAGCGGGATCGCGCCGGGATTCTTGGACCTGACGTGGATGAAGTGGATGTCCAGCCCGTCGATCTCGGTCAGGAACTGGGGGAACTGATGGAGATCGGACTCGAAGCGCCGCCAGTCGTAGCGGTGCTCCCAGTGCTCGACCAGAGATCTGGCGTTCGCCACGCGAACCCCTTGTGACCAGTCGCCCACCGTTTCCGGATCCGGCCAGCGGGTTGCGGCCAGTCGCCGCTTCAGGTCGTCGATCTCCGCATCCGCAATCGAGACGGTGAACGGGCGGATGAGGGCCGAGGTCGGCGTCGGTACGGTCATGACCTTCTCCCCTGAGCTCCGGAACGCGGCACAATTCTCATTGCGCACTGGTGTGCAGCGTATGTCAATGCACACTGCTGTGCAGTGTGATTCGTTGCACACGGATGCGCAATGATGAGTCGTGCCCGCCGAGTCCTCCCGTCTGCGCTCGATGAATGAGACCCGTGATCGCATCCTCGACGTCGCCCTCGACGTGCTGGGCGACAACCCCGACGCCGGCATGGGCGACATCGCCGCCGCCGCCGGCGTCGTCCGCCGCACCGTCTACGGCCACTTCCCGTCGCGCCTGGACCTGATCCGGACCCTCACGGAACGGGCCGTCGCGGAGATGACAGACGTGCTCGCCGAAGTCAACGCCGCCGCCGCCGAAGCAGACGCGACGTGGGTCGCGTTCATCGCCCGCATCTGGCCGGTGACACACCGGTATCGCGTGCTGCTGGCGCTGCGCCGGGGCGAGTACGGCGAGGCGATCCACAGCCTGCTCGGGCCGGTCGATGAGCTCCTCGCCGACCTGGTGAAACGCGGCCAGGACAGCAGCCGGTTCGCACAGCACCTGCCGGCCGGGATCCTGAGCCAGGTCGCCTACGGCGCGGTATTCGCCATCGCGACCAGCGACCTGCCGAACGAGAACCCCGACCCCCGCGCAGCGACGATCACCAGCTTGCTGATGCTGGGGGTTCCCGAGACGCGCGCCGTCGCTCTCCTGGACGACCAGCCCTGACCTGCGGTCCGGGCAGGCGCCGCGTCAATCACCCTTGAGGCCCAGCAACGCCGAGAGGGTGGTCGTGGCGAGTTGTTCCGGCTCCCCGCCCAGGCCGTAGCGGTCGTGTGGCTGCTGCAGGTGCAGCACCGCCAGGCCGTGCAGCGTGACCCAGAGGGAGCGGGCGGTGATCTCCGATGAGGCGTGGGTGGCGATCTCCCCGCTGTGCTGGGCCGCGGTGATCGCCCGGAGCAGCGTCTCGAAGGCGGCTCGGCCCGCGACGGACTCCGTCCCGCCGGGCCGGCTGCGGAACATCGTGACGAACAGCCCCGGATTGTCGTGCGCGAACCGGACGTAGACGCCGCCCAGGCCGGCGAGCCCGCTGGCCTGCTCGAGCCGTTCGGCGAGCGTCGCGTAGCCCTCCTCGGCCACCGCGCCCAGTAGTTCGTCACGGTTGCGGAAATGCCGGTAGGGGGCGGCGGTGCTGACCCCGGCGCGCCGGGCGACCTCGTTGAGGCTGAACTGCCCGTGCCCCCGCTCGGCGAGGATCTCCTTGGCCCCGTTGATCAGCGCCTGCCGCAGCGTCCCGTGGTGATAAGTCCCGCGCTCCGCCATGTTGACGACTCTAACATTGCTGCTATGTTAGTGCCGTTCACATCGAACGATCACGGAGGTTTCCATGCAGCAGATGGCGGCGGCACAGTTCCAGCGGTACGGCGGCCCCGAAGTGCTGGAGCTGACGACGGTGCCCCGGCCGTCCGCGGGTCCCGGCGAGGTGCTGGTGAAGGTGGAGGCGGCCGCGGTCAACCACCACGACGCGGTGGTCCGCAGCGGCACCCTGAAAATCGTGACCGGCCGCAGGTTCCCGCTCGGCGTCGGCCTCGACTTCGCCGGGACAGACATGTCCACGGGCACCCCCGTCTGGGGCATGGTCTCCCCGAAATCGGGTCACGTCACCGGTTCCGCCGCGGAGTACGTCGTGGTGCCGGCCGACCGGGTGGCCCGCATGCCTGCCTCGCTGACGTGGACCGACGCGGCTGCGCTGGTGACGTCGGGCACGACAGCGCTGACTGCCCTGCGTGACGTGACCCGGGTCCGCCCCGGCGAGCGGGTACTGATCCGCGGCGCCGCCGGCACCGTCGGGATGGTCGCCGTCCAGCTCGCCGTCGCCCTGGGCGCGCACGTGGCCGCCTTGGCCGGTGCCCGCGACCTCGACTTCGTGACGTCCCTGGGTGCGCACGAGGTCATCGACTACCGGACGGTGACACCGGCCGATCTCGAGCCCTCGGACGTCATCGTGGACACGACCGGAACGGACCTGCTCGCCTACCGCCGGCGCCTCACGTGCGGCGGACGCATGGTCACCGTCAACTTCGGCTCGGCGAAAGCGATGACGGCCATCGCCGCCTCGACCGTCTTCGGCGAGCAGCGCGTGCGCACGTTCAGCAGCTACCCGGACACCCGGCTCCTCGACGACCTGGCCGGACACGTGGCCACCGGCTCGGTCTGGCCGGTAGTGGACACGATCTTCCCGTTGCACCGCATCACCGACGCTCACCGCGCCCTCACCGAACCCGGCCATCGAGGCAAACTCGTCCTCGTCCCCTGACACCGGCCTCGCTGCGCCCGCGCCGGCCTGACCCCCGGCTCCGGCCGCTGGATCGCCGCTCAGGGCCTCGGCTGTCATGTCGGCTCGGCAGACCATCTGCGCACGGCGTTGCTGTCCGGTTTCCGGCCGCAAAAAACTATTTTGTACGGCCACAGCAAGACCGTCGCGGACCGCGACGCCGCGTACGCCTCCGGTGCCGGCCTGGTCCTGGGCACCCTGGCGGAGGTGCAGACGGTCGCCGCCCAGCCGGGGTTGCGCGCCGATCGTGGCGTCCGAGCTGCCAACGGACCTCGCCTGACCGAAGACCTCCGGCACACAGGGGCAGCCGACCTCCCCGTCAGGGTTGCATCCGGTACCCAGGTACAGGCTTAGCCTCGAGGCATGACCACCACCGAGGACCCGGCATGGGTGCCTGAGGCCTGCACCCTGCCCACCGTCGCACGGCCGTTGCGGCTGGCCGAGTTCGACGACCTGTTCGCCACCGCACTGCGCGGCCAGCAGCGCCTGTCACCCACCGTGCTGCGCTGGGACCTCGACCCGGCAGCCGAGACCACGGCCCGGGACCTGGCCGGCCGGGAGAGCGGCTGCTGCTCGTTCTTCAGCTTCACGTTCCACCCCGGCGACGGGCTGCTCGGGCTTGACGTCAAGGTCCCGGACGCACACGTCGCGGTGCTCGACGCGCTCGCCGAGCGGGCCACCGCCCGGGTCCGGCCGTGACCGGCCTGCGCAGCGGCCAGGTCGCCGACGCGGCCGGGGTGAATCTGCAGACGCTGCGCTACTACGAACGTCGTGGGCTGCTGGCCGAGCCGGACCGCAGCCTCGGCGGCCACCGGCTCTATCCCGCCGAAACGGTCACCGTGCTGAAGGTGATCAAGGCGGCGCAGCGGCTCGGGTTCACCCTGGACGAGGTCGCCGACCTGCTCGCCACCGGTGGGCACCGGCACGGCCGCCCGGACACCGGGCTCCAGCAGCGGGCCCAGGTGAAACTCGCCGAGGTGGAGACGAAGATCGCCGACTTGCAGGTGATCGCGTCGACCCTGCGGGCCGCGGTCGCCGCGGGCTGCGACGACCTGGTCACCTGCGCCGGCCGGCCGTGCTGCCCGATACCGTTCGCCACCATCGCCTCCGCCCCGCCCGCCACTGAAGGAGCATCCGATGCCGACCCTCGCTGACCGGTTACGCCGCCTGCTGCCGTCCGGGCTGACCGGCCTGGCCGGGATCGCCTGCGCCGCGTGCTGTGTGCTCCCGTTGCTCCTGGCCGCCGGGGTGCTGTCCGGCGCGGGCTGGGCGGTCGCCGTCGACTGGATGCCCGGCCTCACCGTGGCCCTCGCGGCAGCCGCGGCCGGCACCTGGTGGTGGACGTCGCGGCGACGCCACCGTGCCGGGTGCGCCGGCGGCGGTTGCGCCTGCGAGACAGCGTGAGCGCCTTGACTCCGGTCGGCGTCCGGGTTCCGATGCAGAGCCGGTATACCCAAAGGCCGTGACGACCGGGCGAGCCAGACGCCCGCCTCGCCACGCCGACGATCGTGCCCTTGCTGTCCCCAGTGCAGTCGGCAACGAACCGGGGCGCTTCTCGATCCGCCAGCCGCCGGCCGTGTCTGTCCGGATCGTCCCTGGCTGAGACTGTCCAAGCCGCCGCGAACCCTGTCGGCGGCAGTTCGATGCAGACACCGCGGTGTGGACCTGATCAACCGACGGTCTTCATTCCTCATTGGAGGATTTGAGAGTGCCGAGGATCAGCATCACGGCGAAGGCCGCCAAGCCGACGCCGAGCCAGAAGTGGCCGGGCATCACGGCTCCCGCGCAAGAGAGCAGCACGAAGCCTGCGAAAAACACGATCATCTTCAGGTTTTCCATCGTCGGCACCCGTCCGATCCGGATCCTGTCAGCGTAGGAGGTCCCTCCAACGAGTGTGCTCTCCCGGCTTCGCGTCCGTGGCAGCGCAACCCCGCCCGCATACCGCTGATCACCGATTCACTCGAGATCGTCCTCATCGCGCGCCGGCTGTCCTGATCGACGGCTGGCGGCCGAGGCACCGTCGATAAGGCCGCAGAGCGCCCGGCGGCGGCCGTCGTAATCCACGGCACCACGCCGCTGCAGCTGGTCGCCAGTGCCCCGATCGCCTGCCAGGAGCCGTATGGGTCGACAACGGCCTGCCTCATCTGGTCGCCCACGCCTTGACCGTTTCGCGTGCGCCACTCCAAACGGCAGCATGGGGCTGCCGCCATGGCCCCGCCTACCAACGCGCCGTGGTTCGCGGGGTCGTTGCGCTACTGGCAGCTCTACCTCGCTGCCCTCGACGGCGCTGGCGACGACCTGGTCGAACAGCTCACCGAGGCCTGGGAACGGACCCGCGCCTGGCGCCACCGGAGAGACTTGGGACGGTTGTTGTGCGACGTACTCGAGGCCCGTGGTGATTACGTGGGTGCGCTGGAGCTCGCTCTGAAGGTCGACGAGGTGGAACGTGATGCCGGCGCGGAGACCGTGCCCGCGCGGATCGCCTGCCTACTCGCCCGCACCGGACGACTGGCCGAGGCCGCCGCGACCTACATCGTGGAGGAACGCGAACTGGTCCGCTATCCGCTCCGGCGGCGCCAATCCGTCTGACCTCTACAGGCTGACCTACCGCGACCGTGATGCTGATCCAGGGACGTGGCGCGGCGCCGAATCCCCTGCGAGCCGTGATCAGTTGGCCTCGTTGCGGATGCGGGCGCGGTAACGCAAGGGTGACTCGCCGACCTCGCGTTTGAAGGCGGTGCTGAACGCACTCTCCGACGTGTAACCCAGGTCTGCCGCGATCGCGCCCACCCGCACGTCGCCGTCGCGCAGCGCGCGCTGGGCCAGCAGCATGCGCCAGCCGTTCAGGTAGGTCAGCGGCGGCACCCCGGCCACCGCCCGGAAGCGTTCCGCGAAGGACGTGCGGGACATCGCCGCGGCGTACGCCAGCTCCTCCAGCTTCCAGACCCGGCCCGGTTCGGCGTGCATGCGGCTGACCGCGGGGCGCAGGCGCGCGTCGGTCAGCACCCGCAACCGTCCCGGCGGCAGGTCCGCCTGCCCCACATATGCCCGGAGCACTTCGAGGACCAGCAGCTGCGCGTACTGCCGGACGGCGAAGCCCGATCCCATCCGCGCAGCGCTCACCTCATCGACGAGCTGGCCGACGATGACGCGCAGCCGGGTGGCCTCCGGGGCGTTCGCGCGGACGTGGCCGACCGGCGGAAGCGCCTGCAGCAGCAAGTCCTCACCGGCCCGGTTGAGCAGCACCCGGCCACCCAGGACGAGATCGCCATCCGCGCCGGCGGTCAGCACGCCGGTGGCCAGGTCGGTGATCTCCGGCTCGATCTCCCGCACCGGGCCGTCACCGGAACCGCCCTCGAGCTCGAGCCAGGACCGGTTGTTCACGATGGCGACGTCGCCCTCCTCGAGGTGCACCGGCGCGTCGAGGCCGTCGGCCGACAGCCGCGCGCTCCCGCGCACCATCACCGTGAGCTTCAGCGGGGTCCGGCTGAACGAGCGGGCCACCCACCGCCCGTGCGCCGCGAACGCACCGGTCACCTGCCCCCGCGCCTCAACGACCTCGAACACCTCAGAGAATTCGTCCACACCCGGACTATCGCAAAGAAAAAACGAATTTCAAACCATTCATCGTACGATAAATAGCTCCTAGCCTTGCCTCATGACCACCGGACAACAGCACCGCATCGACACTCCGTTCACCGCCGCATCGACGGCCGACGAGGTTCTGACCGGCCTCGACCTGACCGGCCGGCACGTCGTCATCACCGGCGGCACCGGCGGCCTCGGCCTGGAGGTCACCCGCGCGCTGAGCAAGGCCGGCGCGTCGATCACCGTCGCGGCCCGCACCACCGGACGCGCCGCCGCCACCCTGGCCGGCATCGACCGTGTCGAGGTCGGCGAGTTGGACCTGCTCGACCCGGCCTCGATCGACGCCTTCGCGAGCCGCTACCTCGCCACCGGCCGCCCGCTGCACATGCTCATCAACAGCGCCGGCAACACCTACGGCAAGCACACCCTGGACGCCCGCGGCTACGAGGCGGGTTTCGCCGCGTTCCACCTCGGCCACTTCCAGCTCACCCTGGCCCTGCACCCGGCGTTGCAGGCCGCGCACGGCGCCCGGGTCGTCAACGTCTCCTCCGGCGCGCACCGCACCAGCGACATCCGCTGGGACGACCTGCACTTCGCGCAGGGTTACAACGGCAACCTCGCCTACGGGCAGACCAAGACCGCCGGCGTCCTGTTCGCCGTCGAACTCGACCGGCGCTGGGCCGGCGAGGACATCCGCGCGTTCGCCGTGCACCCCGGCATCTCCATCGCCTCGAGCCTGGCCCACATGGAGCAGGGCACCTTCACCATGCGGCAGTTGCAGGCGATGGGGCTGGTCGACGAGAACGAGCAGCCGATCATCGACCCCGAGCACGAGAAGAAGACCCCGCAGCAGGCCGCCGCGACGATCGTGTTCGGCGCGACCAGCCCGCTGCTCGACGGCATCGGCGGCGTCTACCTGAAGAACAGCAATGTCGCGCCCCTGGACCCGACCCCGTGGGGCCCCACCCCGGTGGGCGAGAAGCCGATCGTGCTGTCCGACGCCGCACCGCACGCGCTCGACCCCGCGTCGGCGCAGCGGCTCTGGGAACTCAGCGAAAAACTGCTCACCAGGTAGTTCCGCTATCGTGGTCGCCGTGACGAGCACAGCAGCGGCAACGATCGGGCGTACCGCCCGGACGGTGCTGCTGCTGTGCACCGTGTTCGGGTTGGCGACCATGCACACGCTGGGCCACGCCGGCGTACGCGCCGAGCACTCCGGCGCCGCGGCGATGATCACCGTCTCAGCGGCCACGGCCCTGACCGGAGCGTCGTTCGTCGCTGCCCCAGCCGCCGAGACCTGCCCGGACGATCACTGCACCGGCCACCACGACCACGATCAGATGAGCGTGTGGAGCGTGTGCCTGGCCATCCTGGGCGGGCTCACCGTCATCGTGTTGCTGGCGCTGGCATTGCTGGCCGGTGCCCGCCCGGATCTGCGTCCGCGCGGCGCCGGGGCATCACGGCGACCGGCCACCCGCGCGCCCCCGGTCGCCGGTGCCGGGCTCACCCTCGCTTCGACAGCGGTGCTGCGCATATAGGAGCTCGCGTCCCTCGGTCACGGCCATCCGCCGTGTCCCAGGGCAGCTTCCGCACACCCGTAACCTGTCGAAAGGTCAGTTCCGCGATGTTGCGTACCTCCATGCTGTCTTCTCCCACCTGGCGCCGTGGCCTGCTGGCCGGCGCCGCCGTGACCGCCACACTGGTGCTCTCCGCCTGCGGCGGTGACGACACCGCCGCGGACTCCGGCATGAACCACGGCGGCACGACGCCGGCCACGGCCGCCTCCGCGGCGACGTTCACCGACGCCGATGTCACGTTCGCCGGCTCGATGATCCCGCACCACCAGCAGGCCGTGCAGATGGCAGCCCTGGCCGACGGCCGGGCCGGCAGCAGCGAGGTCAAGGACCTCGCCGCCACCATCAAGGCCGCACAGCAGCCCGAGATCGACACCATGAGCCAGTGGCTGACTGCCTGGGGTCACCCGATGCCGGCGATGAGCGGCTCCGTGATGCCCGGCATGGACGCCTCGGTGATGCCCGGCATGGACCACGACGCGATGCCCGGCGCCATGTCGCCGGCCGACATGGACAAGCTGACCACGGCCAAGGGAGCCGCGTTCGACAAGCAGTTCCTCACTTTGATGATCAGTCACCACGAAGGCGCCGTCACCATGGCTCAGCAGGAAGTCGCTCAGGGCACCAGCCCGGAGGCGAAGACCCTCGCGCAAAAGATCATCACGGATCAGCAGGCCGAGATCACCGAGATGAAGGGCCTGCTCGGCAAACTCTGATGCCGTCGTCCGCACCACGCCGGTAGCCGCCGGGAAGGTGGCGCCGGTGCTGCAACTGTGCGCAGCACCGGCGCCCTCGGTGCCCATCAGCCCGGGCACCCGGCAAGATCGATGCCCGTGCCGGGTGTATCCCACGATGTCGTAGCCTGACCCGATGACGCATCCCCAGCCGACGAGTCGCGCAGCGTGGCCGCTGCGCTGGCTGCTGGTGGTGCTTACCCTGACCGGCCTCGGACTGCTGCAGGGCGCGCACTGCGGCGCGATCCACCCGCCGCACCTCGGCGTGAACACCGCCGACCGGCTGGACACCACGGCACACGCCGGATTCGCCGCCGGCAACGACGCCACGCACGGTGACCACCCGGTCGGCGCCGAACGGCCGGCCTCCGGCGCGAGCACCGAGGACTGCGACGCCGAGGCGCGAACGACCACCTTCACCATCGTCAGCGCCGCTGCGGTGCATCCACCGGTCACGATCACCCGCATCGGCGCGACCAGGCCGCGCCCGGCACCACCACGCCCGCGCCCGGTCAGCACGGCCACACTCAGCCAGCTCGGCATCAGCCGCATTTAGGACACCGGCCGCGCTGCCCCGCCACCAGGGGCAGCTCACCGCCATCACGGCTCAGCCCTCCGCGCGGAGGCCTGCGTCGCTGTGCCGCGCACTCGCGGCTCCGTCCTAACACTTCGCGTTGAAAGCCGACTTTTCATGACTTCGTCTGGCATCGTGCCGTCCGACATTTTCTTTCGCGCCGCCATGCGCGGCGAGCGACCGGGCCGCTGGGCGCACCATCCGCATGGCCCTGCCGGCCCGCGTCCGGAAGGCTCCGGCCGTGACGCAGCGGTGGCGCAGCGATGAAGGAGCAGATCCTTCCGCCGCTGCGCACCAGCCACGCGTGGCCAGGCCTCCAGGGCCGGTGGTGCTACGACACGTGGGGCCGCAACGGCCGGCCGGTGGTGCTGCTGCCCGCGGTCCTGTTCGGCCGGGAACTCTGGTGGCCGCTGGCTGCCGAGCTGCGCCCACACGCCACGGTGATCGCCGTCGACCTGCCCGGCCACCGCGACAGCGGTGACCGGCGCGGGCGGTACACGCCCGACGACCTGATCGACGATCTCGCCGGCCTGATCTACAGCCTGGGTGTCCGGCGGGCTCCGGTCATCGTCGGGCACGCCTCGTCGGCGGCGCTGGCGACCCTGTTCGCTACCCGGTACGCCACCCACGCGGTCGTCACCGTCGACGCCACCGTCCCCGCCGACCCGGCGACATCGGCAGCCGTCGACTACGAGGCGTACCTGGCCGCCCTGCCCCTGGACGACATCCCCGCCGCGTTCCGGTCGCTGGCCCAGCCCCGCGACGCACCCGGCCTGCTCCGCGCCTACCAGCCATGCCTCGACCTCACCGTGACACCGGCACCCGGCACGGCGGCGCTGGCCGTGCACAGCAGCCCGCCCGGCAACTGCCCCGGCGCCGCGAGGCACTGCTGGCAGCAGCACGTCTACCACCGGCCCGGCAGGTTCGCGCACCTGACCGACCTGCGTCGCCTGGCCTCGGACATCACCACCCTGGTGTGAGGTGGCCGGCGCAGACCTGGTGGCGGACCGGAGCCGGCCCGCCGGTGACGGTGAGGTTGCGGCCGGACCGGTTCCGGCCGATGCCGCCGGCGGGAGCGCCGCTCGTGGCGGTCCGGCCCGGCAGGTCGTCGGTCAGCTTCCGCTGAGCGCCTCGGTGGGCATGAGCCGGGCGGCGCGCATCGCCGGGTAGGCGCCGGCGACCGCACCGATCAGCGCTGCCCCGCCGAGGCCGGTCAGCGTGGCTCCGGCGGGGATGACCACCGGCCAGTTCTGTGACCACGCGTATCCGGTGGTCGCGGTGATGCCGAGCAGGGTTCCGCCGATGCCGCCCAGTGCGGACAGCACGACCGCCTCGGTGAGGAATTGGGCCCGGATCTGGCCGCGGTGGGCGCCCAGTGCGCGGCGCAGCCCGATCTCGGCGCGCCTTTCCAGGACCGAGATCACCATGGTGTTGGCGACCCCGATGCCACCGACCAGCAGCGCCACCGCGGCCAGGCCGAGGAACAGCGCCGAGAAGCTGGTCTGGGTGGCCCGTTTGGCGGCCAGCGCGTCGGACGGGGCGGTGACCTGGACGTCGGACGGGTGCTGCGGGTCGACGGTGGCGGGGAGCACGGCCCGGACGGCCTCGATGTAGTCCTCCTGAGCCTGCAGGTAGATCACCGTGGGATGGCCGTCGAAACGCAGCAGCGTACGGGCGGCGTTCCAGCCGATCAGCACCGCACGGTCGATGTCGGGGTGCAGCGCGATGCTGTGCAGGATGCCGATGACGGTGAACCACTGGTCGCCGATCATCACCTGCGGCGGGGTCGCACCGGCGGGCAGGTCGCTGAAGCCGAGCCGGGTCGCGGCCACCGAGCCGAACACCACCATCGGCAGTTTTTCACTGGTGGCGTCGAGGAAACGACCGGAGCGGACTGTGCCGTTGAGGGTGGTCAGCAGGTTGCTCTTGCCGGCCAGGACGGTCAGGCCGAGCCCGTCCTGGGAATCGGTGCGGTCGTTGCGGCGGACCACGGTGTGTGTGTTGGCCACGGCGCTGGCGGTGAGGACCGGTCCGATCCGCGCCACCATGGCGGGTGCCTCCTCCGGCAGGGTCACCGGCGGGTCGCGATCGATGGGTGCGGCCTGCAGGGTATTGGTGCCCAGTGCCGACAGGGTCCGCAGCAGGTCCGCCTGGCTGGACGCCGGGATGCCGGTCACCACGACCATCGTCGCGATGCCGATGGAGATTCCCAACGCCGACAGCAGTGCTCGCATCTTGCGGGTACGGATGCCGATCAGGCCGACACCGAGCAGGTCACGAGGGCCGAGCCGGCTCATGCGGCACTCTCCGTCGAGATCACGTCCGCGACGAGGCGCCCATCGCGCATGTGTACCTGCCGTGGTGCCCGGGCGGCGATGTCCCGATCGTGGGTGATGAGCGCGATGGTCGTGCCCTCCGCATTCAGTTCGGTCAGCAGCCCCAGTACGGCCTGGCCGTTGGCCGTGTCGAGGGCACCGGTCGGTTCGTCCGCCAGCACCAGGACCGGACCGTTCACCAGGGCTCGGGCGATGGCAACCCGCTGCCGCTCACCGCCGGACAACTCGTGCGGGCGGTGGGTCATGCGATGGCCGAGCCCGACCCGGTCGAGGGCCTCCTCGGCCATGGCGCGCCGGTTGCGCCGCGGGATGCCGGCGTAGAGCAGGCCGGTGGCGACGTTCTCGGCGGCGCTCAGCCCGGCGGTGAGGTGGAACTGCTGGAAGATGAAGCCGAGCAGCCGGCCGCGAATGTCGGACAGGTCGCGGTCGGAGAGCCGGGTGACGTCCTGGCCCAGGATCTCGATCGTTCCGGAGGTGGGCCGGTCGAGCGTCCCCATGATGTTCAGCAGGGTCGACTTGCCGGAGCCGGAGGGCCCGACGATGGCCAGCATTTCGCCCCGTTCGATCCGGAGGGACACCTCGTCGAGAGCGGTGACCTCGGGGGCATACCGCATGCTTGCCCGGCGCACCGACAGCACCGTGCTCACGACGTCGTCACCACGGTCATGCCCTCGTCGACACCGGTCCCGCTGACCTCGACCTGACCGTCGGCGAAGATGCCGGTCTTGACGGCGATCAGGGCGCCGGCGGGTGTCTGCAGCGCGTACCCGCCCTCTTGCAGCGCGAGCAGCGCGCTGATCGGGACGGTCAGGACCTGTTTGTGGGTCTGCGCCGCGAAGGAGACCTGCAGATCGGCCGAGTCGACCAGCTTGAGCTTCGACGGCTGGTCCAGGACGAGGGTGATGGTGAGTTTCGGGTTCGACGGGTCACCGCCGTCCGGGGTCTGCAACGCCGTGCCTACCGAGGTCACGGTGGCCGGCGCAGTGGTGCCGTCGGAGAGGGCCACCGTGGCGTGATCGCCGTTGTCGACGGCGGCGGCCTCACTCTGGTCGGCCAGCGCGGTGATCACTTTGCTGGTCGACGTGGCCGACAGCAGCTCTCCCGAGGCGGGGGCACCGACCTGCGCCGATAGTGCACTGACGCGGACCGCGGCCGGGAGCACCAGGACGGAACCGACCGTGAGCTCGCCGCTCGCCGGGAGCTCGAGGTGTCGCTGCCAGGCTTTGATCGCCGTGATCAGGGCCGCGGTCAGGACTGCTTCACCGTCGTGGACCGTCCTGGTGATGACCTTTGAGGGGGGATGCGGCTGGGTAATGGTCGGCACCTTGTCTGTCGGGGCCGCCGGCGAAGGAGCTCCCGCGGGCGCGTCGGTCGTGACGGCTGTTCCTGGTGACGGTTGTCCGCCTACCGCGTAGCCCAGGGCGCGCAGGTTGTTGAACACCATCCGCACGTCGCGCCCCACGGTGCCCCTGGTGTCGAGATCCCGGAAGAGGGGGATCCTGCCGTAGAACAGCGGCACGGCTTGGTCGTTCACCGCGTACACCCGCTGTCCGCGAGTGATCGTCGTCCCGGCGGCCGGCAGCCAGGTGATCACTCCGTTCCCGCTGCCGGTGATGACGCGGGTCGCGCCGTAACCGAGAGTTCCGGAGATGGTGCGCGCGGTGGAGATGTCCCCTCTGGTGACCGTCGTGGTCGCCGTCGGGGTCACCGGTTCCGCTCGCTGGTCGGCAGCGGCGGCTCGACCGGCCCACCGGGCGAAGCCGAGACCCAGGCCCAGGACGGACAGGGCCGCGATGACGCAGACGACGCCGACAAGACGGCGCCGGCTGCGGGATCGACTCGGCCGGGATGCCGCCGAGATGGCCGATCCGGCGGGCACGGATCGCGGGATCATTCGCATACCGGCAGGTTGCCGGGCGATTGTCGAGAGATTGTCAAGGAAGAAACCGCACGTTGGCGACGGTCGCCGGTGGCGGCTTATAGTCCGCCGGGTGTGCGCTGACATTCTCGTCGCCGAGGACAACCGCCGTCAGGCCGACCTGGTGGGCAGCTACTTGCGGGCCGAAGGCCATCGGCTCCTCGTCGTGCACGACGGGCGCGAGGCGCTCGCCGAGGCACGCCGGACGCGACCGGATCTGATCATTCTCGACGTGATGATGCCGGGCCTCGACGGCCTGAACGTGTGCCGGATCCTGCGTAAGGAGTCGTCGGTGCTGGTCCTGATGCTCACCGCCCGTTCCGGAGAGGACGACTTGCTGCTCGGGCTGGACCTGGGCGCCGACGACTACGTGACAAAGCCGTACAGCCCGCGGGAGTTGGTGGCTCGGGTGCGTACCCTGCTGCGGCGCGTGGATCGGGTCCGGGTCGACGACGACCTGCTGCACGTCGGTGACCTGACGATGGATGTACCCCGGCGGTCCGTCACCATCGGTGAGCGAGAAATCTCGTGTACGCCGGCCGAGTTCGCGATCCTGGCGATGCTGGCCGGGCAGCCCGATCGGATCTTCACTCGCGGCCAGCTGCTCGCACACGCGCAGGGACTGGACCGGGACTCCACCAACCGGGCGGTCGACACCCACGTGCTGAATCTGCGGCGCAAGATCGAGAACAACCCGCGGCATCCGGTCCGGCTGCTGTCCGTGTACGGCCTCGGATACAAGCTCACCGATCCGGCCGTCGCGCCGAAAGACGCTGATGCGCCGTCCTGACCTGCCGTGGCATCGTAGTTTGATCATTCGGCTGCTGGCGACGTCGATCCTGATCGCCATCGCGGCGATCGCGGCGACCGCGTGGTTCACGGCCAGGACGACGACCCGGGCCATCGCGCAGCAACAAGGTCGCTCGCTCGCCGACGACACGCTGATCTACGACACGCTGATCGGATTCGCCGCCACCCACTCGAGCTGGGACGATGTCTCGCCCACCGTCGCGGAACTGGGCAGACGAACCGGCCATCGGGTCACCCTGCTGACCCGGGACCGCCAGCCGATCGCCGACTCGTCGGCAGGGCCGAGCCTGCAAGTCACCCGACCGTCGGCCGTCGTCGACCCGCTCCGGGTCAACCCCGACAGCACCGACGCGGGCAAGGCGACCATCGATGCTCGCGCGGTCGGGCCGTACCGGCTCCCTGCTCGCGAGCGCCGGGAACTGGACGACCACGCCCGCCAGTCCCTCGCGTGCGTGAAGAGCAACGTCAATGCGCGGTTGACACACACACCCAGCGGCCGTCCCGTCGTGACCCCGGACCCCTTCGGGGCCGGTTGCGAATCCACCGGATTGCAAGACCCGACGCCGACCGAGGTGAAGGCACTGCGGACCCTGCGGGGCCTGATGGGCAGTTGTCTGGGCCAGAAGCTGCCGGGCTCCATCTATGTCGATCAGCAGTTCGCCGTGCTGAGCAAAGGTGTGCCGTTGCCTCGCGGCATCAGCCTGGAAAAAATCCAGCGATGCCTGTTATCCGCTCGCCAGGTGCAGCTCACCCCGTACGTGGCGCCGGCCGCACTACTTTTCATCACCGACCACGAGGCCCGCGCGCCGGCCACCTCGATCAGCCTGACCCGTTCCAACGTCATCCGGATCGCCGTGGGCACCGGACTCGTGCTGATCATCGCGGTGGCGGTCACCCTCCTGGTCGGCACCCGTCTGGTCCGGCCGCTGCGGCGGCTCACCGCGTCCGTCCGCCGCCCGGTCGAGCAGCAGAGCCGGGTCCCGGTCGGCGCCCGCGACGAGATCGGTTACCTGGCCGTGGCCCTCAACGATCTGTTCGACCGGCGGGAGACCCTGGAGGCGCAGCGTAAAGCCCTGGTGAGCGACCTGGCCCATGAACTTCGCACGCCGCTGACCAACATCCGTGGCTCCATCGAGGCCGCCCAGGACGGTATGACACCTACCGACGCCAAACTGCTGGATGTGCTGCTCGAGGAGACGTCCCTGCTGCAGCGTGTGGTGGACGATCTGCGCGACCTGGCCGCCGCGGACACGGGAGACCTGCAGCTCTATCCCGAGTACGTGTACGTCAACGACGTCCTGACGCAGGTCGCCGATGCACACCGCAGGATCGCCGAGTCTCAGCACATACGCCTCTCGACCGATTTCACCGTCGACCCGCAGCTGTCGGTGGACCCGGTCCGGCTGCGCCAGATCGTCGGCAATCTGGTCACCAACGCCATCCGGCACACCGACAACGGTGGTGTCATCACACTACGAACCGCCGCAACCGACGATCAGTTCATCATCGAGGTAACGGACACCGGAACGGGCATCGCACCCGCCGACCTGCCACGAATCTTCGACCGCTTCTGGCGCGCCGACTCCTCCCGCAGCCGAACCACCGGCGGCAGCGGCCTCGGCCTGGCGATCGTCCGCAAGCTGATCGAGGCCCACGACGGCCACATCACCGCGACAAGCCGGCTCGGCATCGGCAGCACCTTCACCATCACCCTGCCCCGGGCCCGCCAGGCACCGGCGTGACCCGGTTGGAGGTCTCGACAGTTCGCTGACATTGCTCGGTGAGGATTCCGGCATGTCCATCATCGGAGTTTCTCGTTCGCGGAGCGCGGCCGTGGTTGTCACCGCCGCCGTCAGCTTGACTCTCGTCGCCGGCTGTAGTGGCGCTGCCACGACCGACTCCTCGTCCGGTGCCCAGGCCACCACGGGTGTCGCCAGCATCCAGCAGCCGTCCGCCGCTGCCTCGGCCACGGCGGTATCGGCGGAGCGCCCCCTCATCCGGCTCGACGCCTCCGACGAGGAGATCACACGCGCGGCAGACGTCTTCACCAACTGCCTGCTGACGAACGGCCTCCCCAAGGCAGCCGTCATGAAGGGCGGATACACGATCGATCCCGCCAACATTTCGGACGCTTGGGGCCCGTTGTCCGACAAGGTGCGGGCCGACCTCAAGAAGAATTGCGCATCGAAGCAACCCGAGTTTGCGCGGGACCGTGCCAGGCGGCTCGACCCGGCCTACGCCGACCACATGGAGGCGTTCATCAAGTGCCTCAACGACCACGATATCAAGGCTGTCCTCCAGGATGGCGAGTTGTCGTCGGTCGACGTCATGCCCACCGGGAGCAAGGCTCACTGGATGCAGGACTGCGAACAAGAGGGGTTCGCCAGCTATTACTCGACGTTGAAATGATTGCCGTTACTCGACATTGACACGATTGCCGGCCGGACTTCTTGTCCGGCCCGGCAATTCATCGGTGGCGACGGTCCTCCCAGTACCAACGCTCGGCCTTGTCGAGGTCATGGACGACTTTGCACTCCGCGTCGATCCACATCGTGGCGCGCGACTTCGATGTGTAGGCGGACCAATGCGGGACACCAGGCGCGGCGGGGTGACCGGTGCGGGCGAAGCCGGCCCACAACGCGCTCAGGTGACGGGCCGTGTCCTGCCGTCCCGGCACCGCGTCGCTGCTCAGGGTGGCGAACTTGAGGGGGATGTCGGAGGCGTGCGGTGAGCCGAGCGGGAAGTTCGTGCCGGGCACGAGGGTGGGGTCAGGGTAGGCGAGCTGGTACATGTACACCGGTGCGCGGCGCTGCGCCTGCTTGGCTTCGGCGATCTTGATGGCGGCGCGCCAGATCGGTGAAGTGGTGATCGCGAAGTACAACTGGGCCGGGGTGGCGTCCGGCCGTGACTTGCGGAACGTGTCGATGATCCGGTCGAGTTCGGCGCCCTGGTAGGTGCCACTCAACCGGCTGCGCAGGCCGGCCTCGTCGATGCGGAAGACGTCCGGCGGGTCGGGGTCGCCCCACGGCGCGACACCGTTGGCGGCCTCGGACTGCTGGATCTCCAGCAGCCGCGCGGCCGGGATGTCGTGCAGCGTGCGGATGTCGCGCCGGGCCAGCCCGAGCAGGTCGAGAGTGCGTTCGGCGCGGGCGGTGGCGCCGGCGCGGGTCGGGAACCGCAGTGGGGCGGCGCTCTCGACCGACGCCTTGTGGAACAACCGCGAAGCCGCCGGCATGGTGTAGACGGCCGCGGTCTTGGCGCCGCCGCCGCTCTCGCCCCAGACCATGATGTTGTCCGGGTCACCGCCGAAGTTCGCGATGTTCTCGGCCGTCCAGCGCAGCGCCGCGAGGATGTCGAGCATGCCCTGTTTGGCGGCGTGGTCACCGCCGGTGAGGTCGCCGAGGAACAGGTAGCCGAGCAGACCGAGGCGATGGTGGGACTCGACGACCACCACGTCGTGGCGCTGCGCGAGACGGGTGCCGTCCTGCCCGGTGGCCGAACCGGATCCGATCATGTAGCCGCCGCCGTGGTTGTAGAACATCACCGGCCGGCGTCTGCGGTCGGCGGCCGGGGTCCAGACGTTGAGGTAGAGGCAGTCCTCGGACGGTGCCGCATCCGGCCGCAGGGCGTGTCGGGATATCCGCCCACGGGTCAGAGGCGTGCATCGGCAAGCTCAGTGGCGGGGCTCGGCGGCTGCGGACTGGCGGACGCGGCCGTAGTGGCGGCGGGCCTTCATACGGTTCCCGCAGACCGCCATCGAGCACCAGCGGGCGCTGTTGGGCTTGCTGTGGTCGATCAGGAAGAGGCGGCACTCCGGGTTGCCGCAGGGGCGCAGCCGCCCGGGGCTCGACTTCCGCAAGGCGCTCCAGGCGAGGACTGCCGCCGCTGCCGCTGTTCGCCCGGACGGCTGGTCCCACGTCCAGTGGACGCCGTCGGTGTCCAGGGTGGGCTGCCAGGTGAGTCGCTCGAGCCATCCGGCGAGGGTCGCCGGGTCGGCGGTGCCCCGGACCACCGCTTGAAGGTCGTCGCGGGCGGCGCGGACCGCTCGCCATTCCTCGGGTGAGGCGTCTCGGCCACGGTCCCTCAGCCACGCACGGCCGGCGTCGGCGTCGGCGAGTTCGTCGAGGTCGACGCCGTCGGCGACGGGTGTGGTGTTCAGCAGCTCCAGGAGGAACTGCTCGTCCGCGCGATCCACGTCTAACCGCCATTCCATGCTTGACAGGTTACACCCCCTCGTGATGTGGTCTAACCATCAAAATGAGCCAGAGGAGTTAGAAATGGTGGAGATCCATCACCGCTATGCGACCGTCGACGGCCGCCGGCTGTTCTACCGCGAGGCCGGACCCGCCGGGGCACCCGTTCTCGTGCTGCTGCACGGCTTCCCCACCAGCTCGTTCATGTTCCGGAACCTGATTCCGGCCCTGGCCGATCGCTACCACGTCATCGCGCCCGACCACCTCGGCTTCGGGCTCTCCGACGCGCCCGGCGCCGACGAGTTCGTGTACACCTTCGATGCCCTGACCGACCTGACGTCGGGGCTGCTGCACCAGCTGGGGCTGACCCGTTACGCGATCTACGTGCAGGACTACGGCGCGCCGATCGGCTGGCGACTCGCCCTGCGGAACCCGGCAGCGATCACCGCGATCATCAGTCAGAACGGCAACGGCTACGACGCCGGCTTCGTGGAGAGCTTCTGGCAGACCGTCTGGGCCTACCAGCAGGAGCAGCCCCCGGAGACCGAGAAGAACATCCGCACCGCCCTGACCCGGGACGCCATCAAGTGGCAGTACGTCACCGGCGCCCCCGACGAGAGCCTGATCAGCCCGGACACCTGGGAGCACGACTACGCGCTGGTGGCACGTCCGGGCAACGACGAGGTCCAGCTGGCGCTGTTCCGCGATTATCGGACCAACCCGGCGATGTACCCGGACCTGCACGCCTACCTGCGGCGCGTCCGGCCACCGGTGCTGGCCGTCTGGGGCCAGGACGATCCCATTTTCGGGCCGGACGGCGCGCGGGCATTCGGCGCCGACGTGCCGGACGCGGAGATCCACCTGCTGCCGGGCGGCCACTTCCTCCTCGAGAGCGCCGGGGATCAGGTCGCCGCGATCATCAGCGCGTTCCTCCAGAAACGTCAGCTTCAGGCCTGAGCCGGCAACCGGACACGAAGGAACACGATGAGTGCACCACTCTCCGGTCGTACCGTTCTGGTCATCGGTCGCGGCAGCGGCATCGCCCGTGCCGTCACCCTGGCGCTGCACTCCGCCGGCGCCGAGGTCGTGGTCGCCGGCCGCAACCCGGCCGAACTCGCTGCCGCCTACGACATGCCCGGCATCGCCGCGGAACGGATCGACCTGACCGACGAGGACAGTGTGGCGGCGCTGGCCGAGCGTCTCGGCCGCGTCGATCACGTCGTGTCGACCGCCTCGGCCCGAGCCCGCGGAACGGTGGGCACTCTCGATCCTGAGGTCGTCCTCACCTCCTTCAACGTCAAGGTCGTCGGACCCCTGCTGCTCGCCGAACACTTCGCACCCCGGATGCCCGCCGACGGCTCGTTCGTGCTGTTCTCCGGCTCGTCGGCCCGCAAACCGGCGGTCGGCCCGCAAACCGGCGGTCGGCCCGCAAACCGGCGGTCGGCATGCTCGCCGTCGGCGCCACCAACGCCGCGGTCGACGTGCTGACCCGCGGCCTCGCGGTGGAACTCGCGCCGATCCGGGTCAACGCGATCTCACCCGGGACGATCGACACCGGCGCGTACGACGCGCTCGGCGACGAGGCCAAGGAGCGCCTGTTCGCGGCGCGTTCCACGACGAGCCCCGCTCGCCGGATCGGCACCCCCGACGACATCGCCGATGCCGTCGTGTTCGCGGTGACCACACCTTTCCTCACCGGCGTCTCGCTGGCGATCGACGGAGGCGAGCCCCTTGTCTGACGTGACGGTCGTCCTGGTGCACGGCGCTTTCGCCGAATCGGCCAGCTGGTCCGGGGTCATTCCGCTGCTGCAAGCGGGCGGTCATCGGGTGATTGCCGCGCCCAACGAGTTGCGCAGCCTGTCCCGTGACGCCGCCGCGCTGTCCGGGCTGGTCGCGTCGATCGAGGGCCCGGTCGTGCTCGCCGGTCACTCGTACGGTGGCTCGGTCATCACCAACGCCGCCCGCGGCCACGACAATGTCCGCGCGCTGGTCTACATCGCCGGGTTCGCCCCCGTCGAAGGTGCTTCGCACGCGGTCCCGGTCGCGCACCCGGACCGGGTGGCCGCGCTGATCGCCGACGCGATCGCGGGCCGCCTCAGGGGGTGACGGCCGGGACGGGCCGCCGGTGACGCACCCCGAAGATGGCCAGCGGGATGGCCGTCGCCAGGACCAGGTTGATGACGGGGCCCCAGGCTTCGTACCGGCCGGGCCAGGTCACGAGGAAGAGCAGCAGGTACAACACCAGGGCCTGGAGGACGTAGCCCGAAGTGTACGGAGTGGACCGGGTCGAGGGGGATCTGCGGATCTGCACGGCGCAGATGGCCGACAGCACAAGCCCGCCCGCCATGATCAACAGCCCGAATGCGGTGACGGCGGAAGGCGACCTGACGTAGGTGCCCTGCACCGACACCAACCGGCCGTGGGAGAGCCCGACCGACACGGTGTCACCCTCGTCCACCCTGATCATGATCTCGTTCCGCGGCTTGGTCCGCTCCGCGCCGGTGTCCAGCCGCAGCGTGATCTGCTGACTCGTCCAGTTCGAGCTGGTGTCCCAGCCGGAGTCGTAGTCCGTGTTCAGAACGGTCGCGCTGTGCGTCTCCAGGCGGTCGGCGGCGAAGTCGCCACGCGTCGTGATCTCGACGTAGGCGGGGTAGGCGACGAGGAGCAGCATGCCGAGACATACGCCCGCCGCGTACTTCAGAATGGTCCGTTCGAACGTCCTGTCACCACGCACCATGTCCATGGCCTCACCGTATACATCGGTGTCTGCCCGACAGGGCCGCCCGAACCCGGGTGTGTGAAGTTTCGGCGTGGAGCTCGCCGAAACTTCACACACCATCGGGGTCAGCCGATCGTCACCGGCGGCCGGTGAGGATCGATACGGGCTGCGGCGCGACCACCGGCGGCAGCCGCTTGCCGGCCGTCGCGCTCATCGTGGTCGCGGTCGCCGGGACGCCTCCGGGATCGATCGGCTCGGTGAACGGCTGGTGCTCGGCGGCACAGACCTTGCCCTTGGCCGGCAACGCGACGCTGAGCAGGTACCTGTCGATCGCGCCGGTCGCGCAGGTCCCCGTCCCGTACGCGGTGTGCCCCCAGTTGTTGCTGGTCAGCAGCCGCGAGTTGGGCAGCTGCCGGCTCATCGCCACGGACGAGTCGTAGTTGGTCGCCGGGTCCCAGAAGTTCCCGACGAGCAGCACCGGAGCGGACGTCCGCTTGGTGAACGGCCCCCGGTACGCATCCTCGTCCCGCACCGTCCAGGTGCTGCGGGCACAGGGAACGTCGATGTATCCCCACGCCTTCCCGAAGTACGGCGCCTGCCGGTCCCGCACGGTCGTCGCCGCCGGCCAGCTCGCCACGTTCTTCGGGTGGGTGCCGTCGGTGCAGACCACGCCCATGGTCGCCTCGAAGCCGTTGTCGTACGGGAAGTCGTACCCGGTCGCCCGGGCGGTCCGGATCCGGTGCAGCACCGAGGCTCGTGCCGCCGACACCGCGGACGAGGACCCACCCTTGATCAGCGCGGCGACGTCCGCCGCCAGCTGCATGGTGCTCTCGCCGGCGTACGGCGAGTAGAGCATGCCGAGTTCGGCGCCCACGAAGTCGGCGTAGGTGATCGTGAAGGTCCCGCTCTCGTCGCTCACCACGACCGGCTTGGCCTTGAGGCTCTTGGCGATCGCCGCGAAGTTCGTCTCCGGGTTACCCGCCGCGAACGCGCAGTACTTCTCACCGGCCTGGTCACACCGCTTGAAGATCTCCTTCAGTGCGCGGTAGGCGCCGTTCGCCGAGTGCAGCCGGGCGTCCAGGATCTGATTTCCGGCCGAGCCCGCGCCCACCCAGGCGCGCGGATCGAGGTTGCCGTCGATCGCGAGGGCCCGGACCCGGTCCGGGAACATGTTGGCGTAGTACTCGCCGAGCGCGGTGCCGTAGCTGAAGCCGAGATAGGTCAGCTTCTTGTCTCCGACGGCACGGCGGACGACGTCCATGTCCCGGGCGACCTCGGCGGTGGACATCGCGCCGGAGAGCGGCTTGCCGGTGGTCGAGCAGGCCTTCCCGAGCGCCTTGGCACCGGCGAGGTACGTCGCCTCCTGCTTCGCCCCGACCGGGAAGGCGATGTTCAGTTTGTTCAGCACCGCGGTCTGCGCCTTGACTGACCGGAAGCACTTGATGTTGGCGCTGGCGCCGATGCCGCGCGGGTCGACGCCGACGACGTCGAACTTCTGCAGCACCGACTCGCTGAGGAAGTACGGCGCGTCCAGCGCGAACGAGGTGGCCGAGCCGCCCGGGCCGCCCGGGTTGACGAACAGACTGCCGATCTTGTGTTTCTGGTCCTTGGCCTTGACCCGAAGGACCGCGATCTCGGTCTTCGCACCCTTCGGCTTGTCGTAGTCCAGTGGCAGTTTCACGGTCGCGCACTCGGCGATCCCGTAGCACTTGTACCACCCGAGTTTCGGGGTGGGCACCGAGTCGACCCGTTTGCGCTCGGCCTTGCTGGTCTTGGCCGGCTTCGCCTGGACCGCAGCGGTCTCGGCCGAGGCCGTGGATGCCTTGGCGGGGGACGCCGCCTCGGCGGGAACGGACACACCCGCGACCAGAGCGATACCGGCGATGCCGGCGGCCATCAGGCGTGATCTTGATAGGTGCATGCAGAGCCCCTTTCGCATGAGGCTCGCATCGTAGGATGTCGATGCACGCGGAGCGATCCACGTCGGAGCGGGAATCCCGCGTCTCGGCCTCTACGGCAGGGTGACGACCATGGCCGCGTGGGTCAGGCCGGCGCCGAAGCCGACCAGCAACGCCAACCCGCCGCTGTCGACCTCGCCCTGTGCCAGCATCCGGTCCATCGCCAGCGGGATCGAGGCGGCCGACGTGTTGGCCGTCTCGACTACGTCCCGGGCGATGGCCACGTGCGGCGGCAGTTCGAGGGCGCTCGCCGTCGCCTCGACGATGCGCAGGTTGGCCTGATGCGGAATGTAGGCGGCCAGGTCGGCAAGGCCGATACCGGCCGCCGCCACCGCCTGCCGGCCGGCCTCCGGCACCGTGCCGACAGCCCACCGGTAGACCATCGGACCCTTCATCCGCAGGGTCGGCCACGGCGTCGTGCCGTCGCGCAGGTCCAGCCAGGAGGCGGAATGCGCGATGGCGTCCTTGTGCTCGCCGTCGGCGCCCCAGACCACCGGACCGATGCCGGCCTCGGCGGCCGGGCCGACCAGCACCGCGCCGGCCCCGTCGCCGAACAGGAACGCCGTGCCGCGGTCCCGGGGATCGACGATGTCGCTCATCTTCTCCGAGCCGACCACCACCACGTTGCGGCTGGTTCCCGAGCGGATCAGCGTGTCGGCCAGCGCCAACGCGTGGCAGAAGCCGGCGCAGGCCGCGCTCACATCGATCGCGCCGGCCGATCGGGCACCCATCAGATGGGCGATCTCCGGCGCCGCGGCCGGCGAGTGCCGCAGGTGCGACATCGTGGCCAGCACGACCATGTCGACCGACTCGGCGGGCACCCCGGCCTGGGCCAGCGCCTTGAGCGACGCCGCGACCGCCATGCTGACCACGGTCTCCTCCGGGGCGCCGAAACGCCGTGACGCGATCCCCGAGCGCCGGCGGATCCACTCGTCGCTCGAGTCGATCAGGTCGACCAGCTCCGCGTTCGGCACCACCCGGGCCGGCCGGTAGGCGCCGACACCGACGATGCGCGAACCGGCGACCGGGGTGGACGCCCGGATGGCGGCCGTCATGGCGCCTCCCCCGGCCCGTACTCGCCCTCGAGGTAGCGGCGGCGGGAGTCACGGCGCTGGACCTTGCCGCTGGACGTCTTGGGCAGTGCTCCACGCCGTACAAAAATGATCTCGTCGATCCGCAGCCGCTGGCGGTCCAGGACCGCGTCGGCGACGCGGGCCCGCAGCGATCTCGCGCCGCCGTTGCGCAGGGCCCGGCCGTCCGCCTCGACCAGCAGGATCACCCGCTCGGTGCTGCCGTCGTCGACCGCGAACGCGGCGGCACAGTTGGGATGCAGCGCCGGGTCGGACTGCTCGGCCGACCACTCGATGTCCTGCGGATAGAAGTTGCGGCCCCGCTTGATGACCACGTCCTTCCACCGGCCGGTGACGAAGACCTCGTCGTCGTGCCGGAAACCCAGGTCGCCGGTGCGCAGCCACCTGCCGCGGTGCGGCTCCCCGGTGATCCGGGCGCGGAAGGTCTGCTCGCTCTCCAGCGGCCGGGCGTGATAGCCACAAGCCACGCAGGGGCCGCTGATCCAGATCTCGCCGACCCGGTCGCCCGGCAGGGCCTCGCCGGTGACGGGATCCACGATGGCGACCTCGGAGGCGCCGACGGTCACCCCGCAGCCGACCAGCGGGACACCGGCGCCGTCGCGGCCGGCCAGCGGCACCACCCGGCCGGCGTGCAACGCGTCGGGGTCGAGCCGCAGCACGGTGGGTACCCGGTCGTCCGGGCTGCCGCAGAGCTTCAGGGTGTTCTCGGCCAGCCCGTACCCCGGGCACATGGCGTGGGGTGCAAAGCCGGCCGCCGCGTACCCTGGTGAACTCCGCCACGGTGCCCGCGCGCACCGGCTCGGCGCCGTTGGCGGCGACCCGCCACAACGACAGGTCGAGGCCGGGCGGGATGCCGGACTCGGCGGCGGCGCGCACGCACAGTTCGTAGGCGAAGCTGGGCGCCGCCGCGTGGGTGCCGCGGAAGCGGGAGATCGCTTCGAGCCAGCGGGCCGGGCGCCGGATGAAGGCCTGCGGGGCCATCAGGTACGCGGGCATGCCCGCCCACAGCGGTGCCACCACGCCGAACATCAGGCCCATGTCGTGGAACAGCGGCAGCCAGCTGACGATCGTCCCGTCGGACCGGGCCGGCCACAGCTCGACGGTCTCGGCGACGTTGCTGTGGAAGTTGGCGTGGGTCACCTCGACACCCTTCGGGTCGCCGGTGGAGCCCGAGGTGTACTGCAGCACCGCGATGTCGTCCGGCCGGGGCGGCGGGAAGGTCCGGTCGCCGGCCGGGAAGTCCGCCATCGCCTCGGTGTCGAGCAGGGTCAGCCCGGCCAGTTCCGGCGGGTCGCCGAGCTGGAGTTCGCGTCGGACGGCCGCCGTGGTGAGGATCGTGGTGGTGCCGGCGTCGTCGGCGATGCGGCGCACCCGCTGCAGGGCCACCCGGCGGGTCGGCACCGGCACGGGCACGCCGACGACTCCGGCGGTCATGCAGCCCAGCAGGGTGGCGACGAACTCCAGGCCGGACGGGTAGAGCAGGACGGCGGGTGCGCCACCCAGGCGCGCCGCGTCGAGGGCGGCCGCGCGGGCTCGGGCGGCGGTGGCGAGCTGACCGTACGACATGGTCTGCTCGGGGGTCTCGCCGTCGTGCAGATAGACGTAGGCGATGTCGTCGGGCTGCTCCCGGCTGCGCAGTGTCAGAGCTTCCGGCAGCGTCCGAGCGGTCTGCAGCAGCACATCGCACGTGGTAGCGGTCATGATCCACCTGCTCGGAACCGGTCGATCGCGGTCGCGTGGCGTTCGCGGGTCGCGGGGTCCAGGATCCCGAGGCCGGCGCTCGGGGCGAGGCAGCGGACCCCGACCTTGCCCTGGTGGCGGTTGCGGTGCACGTCGTCGACCGCCTGGCCCACGTCGGCGAGGTCGTAGACGCGCGACAGCGTCGGATGGATGCGGCCCTGCACGACCAGCCGGTTCGCCAGCCACGCTTCGCGGTAGTTGGCGAAGTGCGAGCCGATGACGCGTTTGACGTTCATCCAGAGGTACCGGTTGTCGAACTGGTGGTCGTAGCCGCTGGTCGACGCGCAGGTGACGATCGTGCCGCCGCGCCGGGCGACGTAGACCGAGGCCCCGAACGTCTCCCGGCCGGGATGTTCGAACACGATGTCCGGGTCCTGGCCGCCGGTCAGTTCCCGGATGCGCTGGCCGAAGCGCCGCCACTCCTTCGGGTCCTGGGTGTGCTCGCCGGTCCAGAAGCGGTAGTCCTCGACGCTGCGGTCGATGATCGCTTCGGCGCCCATGTCGCGGCACAGCTGGGCGCGCTGCGGGTTGGAGACGACGCAGACGGGTGTGGCGCCGCCGTTGAGCACGTATTGGGTGGCGTAGGAGCCGAGGCCGCCGGCCGCGCCCCAGATCAGCACGGTGTCGCCCTGGCGCATGTTCGCGGCGTTGCGGGAGACCAGCTGGCGGTACGCCGTCGAGTTGACCAGTCCCGGCGCGGCGGCCTCCTCCCAGCTGAGGTGTTCCGCCTTCGGCATCAGCTGGTTCGTCTTCACCAGGGCCAGGTCGGCGAGTCCGCCGTAGTTGGTCTCGTAGCCCCAGATGCGCTGGGCCGGGTCGAGCAGGGTGTCGTCGTGCCCGTCGGGTTCCTCGAGGTCGACGCTCAGGCAGTGCGCGACGACCCGGTCGCCGGGCTGCCACTTGCGTACGCCGGGCCCGGTCCGCAGCACCACGCCGGACAGGTCGGAGCCGAGCACGTGCCACGGCTGGTCGTGCCGGGCGGCCGACCCGCCGGTGCGCGCATAACCGCGCAGGAACTGGAACGTGGGCACGGGCGCGAACAGCGCGCTCCACACGGTGTTGTAGTTGACCGCACTGGCCATCACCGCGATCAGCGCCTCGCCCGGCCCGGGGCTCGGGGTCGGCACGTCCCGCAGGTGAAGGGACTTCGCGGGTTCCCGATCGGCGACGTCCACGCCGTCGAACATGCTCTGCTCGTCGGCGAGCACCACCACCGCGCGGTACGCCTCCGGCACGGGCAGCGCGGCCACCGCGCCGGCGTCGAGGTCCGCCGCGGTGATCACGTCGAGGAAGTTCTGGTCCATCGCACTCACCAGGTCACCGGCAGCAGTTCCGGGCTGCGGGTGAGCAGTCCGCGGCGCCACGCGATGTCGCGCGTCGCCACCGTCGCTCGCAGCCCGGGCAGCCGCTGGGGCAGCCGGTGCAGCGCCAGCTCCAGCTCCATGCGGCCCAGCCAGGATCCGAGGCAGTAGTGCGGGCCCGCGCCGAAGGCCAGGTGCGGCGTCGTCAACGGGGTGAACGGGTGCTCACGCCAGTCCTCGGGGTAGACGTCGGGGTCGAGGTTGGCCGTCATCGTGTCGGCCGCCACCACACTGCCCGCCTCGATCAGCACACCGCCGATCTCCACGTCCTCGACCGCCCGCCGGAAGAACCCCGGCATCACGTCCCGGTCGCTGATCGCTATCCCGCGCAGCAGCGGGTCGACCGCCCGGGCCGCGAGGTCCTCGTCCGCGCCGAGCCGGTGCCAGGTGTCGCGGCCGTCGGTGAGCAGGTAGGTCAGCGTGTTGCCGAGCACCGTCGTGGTCACCTCGTGCCCGGCCACGATCAGCAGCACGACCAGCGAGACGATCTGCGGCTCGCTCACCTCGCCGTCCTCGTCGGCGGCGTGCACCAGCGAGCTGACCAGGTCGTCGCCGGGGTTCGCGCGCCGGTCGGCGACCAGCTGCGCGGCGAACGCGGCGAAGCCGGGGTCGCGGCCGGCCGGCCGATCGGGAGAGCAGCACGTGCAGGGCCAGAAATCTCCCCGCGATGGCCAGGTAGCGGGCCCGCACCGGCTGGCCCTCGGACTGCAGCACCGCGTGCACGACGTTCGCGCCCGCCGGGTCGAAGGCGCGCAGCGCATACAGCGCGTCGACGTCGTCCAGATCGGTCCCGAGGTCCTCGGCGGCGACCTGCCGCAGCGACGCCGTCGACAGGCTGACCGCTGCCAGCTCGGTGGCTCCCTTGCCGGACGGCGCCGGACGCATCGTCACGAACCGGTTCGGGGCGATGCGGCACACCTCGCCGGGCCGGAGGATCCCGTCCCGGCCCGCCGCACGATCACCGGAGATCCGGCACGATCCCCTGGTCGGGGTCACGATCGTCAGCCACTCGCCGGACGGCCGGAAGGTGTGCGCCTCGGCCTCGGCGAGGTTCCGGCGTTCCACGGTGACGGCGGCATCGGACGACAGTTGCAGCGTCGGCGTCATGCTGGTCATTCGCCGGGTGACGCGGCTTGGATGACACCGATCACGAAATAACGTGCGCATATCCGCCACTCGCCTGTTCCCGAGGTGGGAGGCACTGCCGGTAAAATGACCGGCCCCCAGCCGGGCACGACCCCGGCCCTGGCCGTCGGCAGCAGGCACCGGCCACTGTCTGCGGGTGTCGCGGGCGGTCAGCGCCCGCGGGGTTCGGTGGGTGGATGGTAGCCGAGCAGGGTGGGGATCCGGCAGAGCCGCAGCAGGACCTGTACGGCGGTGCCGGCCCCGGTGATCCGGGCTGTCGGGTGATGGCGCTGCCCGGCGCCGTCGGGGTCGAAGGTTTGCAGGGTGCGCAGGCCGGTCAGGTCGCAGAAGTCGACGGCGGACAGGTCCAGGTCGAGGTGACGGTGGTGGGGATGGCTGTCGAGGATGGCGGCCAGCTGGTGATCAAATGCCGCCATCGTGGTGGCGTCGAGGTCACCGATGACGGTCACGGCAACCGTGCCGGCCTCGGCGGCTGCGGGGGTGGCGACCAGGGCGAGGCGCGGTCCGGCGTCGCTCATGTCCGGCACCTGCCCTGGGATGGCGTCCCGGTGGTGCGGCGGCGGGCGACGGCCGGACCGGGCCGGGTACTGACGGTGGTCACGGCGAGGAGGCGTGTTCAAGCCGGTAACTCAGCAGCATCCGGGTACCCGTGATGTCGGTGGTGATGTCCAGACTGGTGCAGGCCTGGCGGATGAACCACAGGCCGTGCCGGTCGGTCGGGTCCGGGTCGGTGCCGGTGTCCGGAGAGGTGCCGGGGTACTGGGGCAGGGCGGTGATGTCCATGCCGGGACCGTGGTCGCTGATCTCGCACCACAGCCGGTCGTCGCGGCGCCACAGCAGCAGCTGCCCGTAGCCGCCACCGTGGTTGACCGCGTTGAGCATCGCCTCGTGCACGGCGAGCACGAACCGGGCGACGTCCTGGTCGGACAGCCCGGCGGCGGTGCTGACCGCGCGCACGTGGGAGCGGACCGTGGCCAGGGTGAGGCGGTTGAACCAGCGGGCCAGCGGCACGGCCGGCGGCTCGGCGTCGAGCCCGGCGCGCGCATCGGCCGGGGCGCCGGCGGCCCGGCCGAGGGTGTGGTGGCCTCGGCGGGCAGCGGCGAACGCCATGGTGAAGTCCAGGCCGAGACGTTCCAGCGTGAGCAGCTCGGCGGCTGCCGCGGCGAACGCCACCGCGGTCGGATACTGGGTGTCCAACGGGCCAGGGGTACGCCGGTACAGGTCGACGGCGCCGTCGTGGCGCACCGCGCCGGCGTGCAGGGGCAGCGCGAACACCGCCCGGGCACCGGCAGCCAGCGCAGCGCCGGTGAATCGCGGCCACCGCTGCGCCCACGGCTCGACCCGCAGATCGGCGGCCAGCACCGGCCGGCGCATCCCCGCGGCGTCGCGGCACGGCCCCTCGTCCAGGCTGTACTGCGCGGACTCCAGCCGGGCGCTTACCGCATCGCTGCTGAACCGGGTCTGCGGCACCGACCCGGCCGGCGGGCCGGCGGCTCGGGGACCGGCCGACAGACCGAGCCCCGCGATGTCGGGCAGGAGCACCGCACCGGCCCGGCACAGGTCGGCCACATCGGGTCCGTGGGTACCGATCAACTCCCACACCCGGCTGTCGCCACGCCGGCCGGTGCCGTCGACACTGGGCTGGCGGGCCGCATATTCGTCTGTCATGACCTCGGGACCTCGTCTTCGTCCGCGCCGGCCGCCGCGTCGGACCCTCGGCTACCCGCGACCGCCGGCCACTCACCCCCGGCGGGAACATTCTCCGCCACGTCGAAGGGGACACTCACCACCGACGCTACGCCCTCACCCGCCCCGGCCACAGCACTCAAACGCGGCAATCCGTGCCGTGGAGGCAAACACGGTCGAAGCCCGCGGTGCTCAGGGCTGCAGAACCCGGGAGAGGGTCTGCAGATCCGCCGGCTTCAGCGCACAGGGACTGGCGGGATTACGAGCGCTGCTCGGATGCTCGCAGATGCTGACAGCTTCAGCCGTCTTGGACCACGTGGCGGGTGACGCAGTCAGCAGGCCGTCGGCGATGGCTGCGAGATCGCCCTTGACGCCGACTCCTGTCAACGCCTCCCGCAGGCGCGCCTGGGCTGTAGCGGTATCGGCCTCCTCGTCGCCCAGCATCGGCGCAAGCAGTACTGACCTTTCGGGGTCAGGGTCAGGGTGGTTTGAGGCCGCTGCTGCCGAGGAAGCCGGTGGCGAGAGCGGGCCGGTATTGCATGGCTTTGAGTCGCT
>NZ_LLZH01000201.1:0-320 GCF_001509495.1 Actinoplanes awajinensis subsp. mycoplanecinus
GCGAGATTGTGCCTGGCATTGAAGACCAACCTGCCGGCTAAGCCGACCACGGTTGTTCTTTCAGATACCCAACAGGATGCTTGTTTTTCGCCAAGATTCCAGCCGCACCAGCTCGCGTTCCACGCCACTCGAAAGCAGCTGTACTTGCTAAAGCCGGCCGTTGCCGGACTTGACTGGCCAGTGTCTCCGCCTTTGAGCACCCCAACCTGACATTCGCAGGTTGCGGGCTACTGTCCGCTTTCGCAGATAGTTGCTCCTTAGAAAGGAGGTGATCCAGCCGCACCTTCCGGTACGGCTACCTTGTTACGACTTCGTCCCAA
>NZ_LLZH01000202.1:0-319 GCF_001509495.1 Actinoplanes awajinensis subsp. mycoplanecinus
CCTCGCCTGGCTGAAGGACCCGGGCAACCCCCAGCGGTCCACCGTGGTCATGGTCCAGCGGGCCCCGGACTGGCAGCGCCCGATCGAGCAGACGGTTCATCGGGTTCGAGGTCGCCGCAACCCGGTGGTCCTGAGCGGCCGGCGGGGCGGCATGGAGGGCGACCTCGATGTCTGGACGCGCACCGACGAGGAGCGCGAGGCCCTGCACCTGCTGCTCGACCCCGGCAACACCTTGCTGTGGCAGGCGATGCCGGGCATGGGCGTGGCCGACATGTACGTGCAGGTCGCCGAGGTCACCGAGGCCCGCACCGGCGGGACC
>NZ_LLZH01000203.1:0-315 GCF_001509495.1 Actinoplanes awajinensis subsp. mycoplanecinus
TCGGCGATTCAGGACTTGAAATGCCCTGCATCTTCCACGACTTTGCTGGGTCGCTTGAATTCGTTGACCGCGCTGCGCGGAAACGCGAACCGCGACACCATCCTGCGCGGTTTGGGTCTGAACGAAACGCCAGCGGATAAAGCCGCCGCCACGGGATCCGGTGATGCGGCCGCAGGTGGAGCGACGGGGAACGCCGGAGCCAGCTCGGGTAACATTAACGCTTTGGTGCCGGCGCTGGGTTTCAGTCCGGGTGATCCGAATGCGACGGCTGACCGGGTGGGTCCCACTGGGGTTAAGGTTCCCGGTCGCTGCCCG
>NZ_LLZH01000204.1:0-315 GCF_001509495.1 Actinoplanes awajinensis subsp. mycoplanecinus
CGACAGGAGATGTCCACGGCCGCCTCCGCGCGGGGCTAGGCGGCCCAGGCGAGCTCGTCCGACTGGGGCGGCAGGGCCGGTGACTTCCGCATCAGCACCGCGTACAACATGGCGATCGTCGTCTCGCGGCCCTCGCCGGCTTACAGCGGACCGTGCCCGTCGGCCTCGCGCAGCGACGGGGGCGGCCCGCCCACGGGCGCCGCCCCGGCGAGCCCGGCACAGGAGGTGTCCCCCCCCGCCCCCTCGCCGCGCTCGGCGGCCCCCGCGGGCCCGTCGGGCTTGGGCCGCCCGGGCCGTGGCCCCCGCATCCGGCCC
>NZ_LLZH01000205.1:0-313 GCF_001509495.1 Actinoplanes awajinensis subsp. mycoplanecinus
CTTGGTCGACTGCTGTCTTACCTGGAGCCTCGCACCTATCGATCCCCGGGCCATCCACATCTGCCGTGACCAGCACCGTCAGGTTGGAAAAGGCTCATTGATGTGCCGACCGCGACACGAGTCGACAATTCGCATTGACGCGCGGGTGCGGCACTCCTCATAATGAATGACGTGCCTGGAGATCTCACCTCTGAGCCTCGATCCACCGACGCGGTTCGTCCGGTGCGGGGTTGAATAGTTCTGGTGCTGGGCGGTTCTGGTGCAGGCCGGAATCGCCGATTGATGATCGGCTTTGCTCCGGATGTGGGCTGGT
>NZ_LLZH01000206.1:0-313 GCF_001509495.1 Actinoplanes awajinensis subsp. mycoplanecinus
CAACCCGCGCCACCTGGTTGCCGCCCAGCAGCGCATGCGCGCCCTCGGGCGGGCGTTGTCGCGTAAGACCGGCCCGGACCGGCGCACCGGCCGGCGGGCGTCGAAACGCTGGGAGCGGGCCGCTGCCTGGCTCGGCCGCGCCCACGCCCGGGTGGCCAACCTGCGCCGCGACGGCCTGCACAAACTGACCACCCGGCTCGCGGCCGAGCATGGCACGGTCGTGGTCGAAGACCTCAACGTGACCGGCATGCTCGCCAACCGCAGGCTGGCCCGGCACATCGCCGACGCCGGGTTCGCCGAGATCCGCCGCCAG
>NZ_LLZH01000207.1:0-313 GCF_001509495.1 Actinoplanes awajinensis subsp. mycoplanecinus
TTTCGGCCGGGATCGGTGGCGTTTGAACGGCACCCGGATGGTGCCGCGGGCTCCTTGGTAGCCCTTGTCGGCGAATGTCATCACGTCTGCGCTGGTCAGCGCGTCGATGATGCCGAGCTGGCGGGCAGCGCTCAGGTCATGGGTCCGGCCGGGCAGGGCTGCCGAAGCCCAGATCAGCCGGCCTGCCGCGTCCGCGATGACCTGCACGTTCACACCATGGCGTTTGTGTTTGCCGGAGTAGTACGGCCGCTGATCGGCGACCCGGTCGATCGGGATCAGGGTGCCGTCGAGGATGGCGAAGGCCAGCTGCCGG
>NZ_LLZH01000208.1:0-311 GCF_001509495.1 Actinoplanes awajinensis subsp. mycoplanecinus
CGTCTGGACACCGTGCGGCGGGGAAGGGCGAAACGGCGGAGGCCGGGCGAGCCCCGCCCCCCAAGGGGCGGACGATCCCTACGGGGGATACCCAACAGGGCTTGGTCCCTCCTGTGGGATCCCCCCGGAGCCGCCCAGCCGGGATTGGTTTTCCCCGGGGGAAACCCCCCCCCGCTGGCGGGCGGCTCCCCCCCTCCCGTCGACGTTCTACCCCTTCCCGCCGCTCGGTGTCCAGACGTTGCGCGAGGCGTACCGGCACCTGATCGACAGCCTGGGCATCGACGCGATCGTGCTGGTCGACGGCGGCACGG
>NZ_LLZH01000209.1:0-310 GCF_001509495.1 Actinoplanes awajinensis subsp. mycoplanecinus
CCCACACCCTCCCGAGTGCAGTACCATCGGCGCTGGAGGGCTTAGCTACCGGGTTCGGAATGTAACCGGGCGTTTCCCCTCCGCTATGACCACCGAAACGCATGTCAGCGCGGAACACCAGCAACCTGACATCCGGGCCGCCTCGACTTTCGTCGAACCCGCAGACGCTGATCAGCCTTCTTCCCAGGCCAACCAGAGTCCCCCGAATACAGGGTGGTTGTTCGTTTGCTGTGAATCACACAGTGGACGCGTAGCACAAAGTTTGAGGTGGTTAAGCCCTCGGCCTATTAGTACCGGTCAACTCAACACG
>NZ_LLZH01000210.1:0-309 GCF_001509495.1 Actinoplanes awajinensis subsp. mycoplanecinus
CGCTCCAGGTCGAGTTCGGGGCGGGCCGCCCGGCCACATCACGAGAGCGGCCGCAGGGCGGCTACTCGCCGAAGGCGCGGCCGCTCGGCCGGGCCCTGGATTCCCTGAGGAGTACCTGATGCCCAAGATCCGACTGGCGTTCTGGCACGGCGGCCGCGCCCCCGGCGAGGAGGTCGAGGTGTCCGACGAGGAGGCCGCGGCTCTCCAGCGGGACGGCCGCGTCGCCGCGGTGCTCACCAAGCCGTCACCGTCCAAGCCCGTCGCCCGCCAAGAGCCGTCCGAGGCGCAGCCCGAGCCGGGCCCGCCGGT
>NZ_LLZH01000211.1:0-84034 GCF_001509495.1 Actinoplanes awajinensis subsp. mycoplanecinus
GCCGCACTCCCCGGCCCCACCCCCAGCGAGCACCCACGGCCCCTTCGCCGCCCGAATAACCACCACCCGAGCTCACCGGCCACCCTCAGCGAGCACCGATAGTGGTCAAAACCGCCGAAAAACCACGACAAGTGCTCGCCAGCCCAGGCCGGCCGGCGCTCACGGTCCCCAAAACAGACCCGACACCACCCTCAGCACCAGCCGAGCCGCTCTGCTTAAGTTGATCTTGGCGGGGTGCCTGCCTGGGCGGTCGGAGTCCGCACTGCCAGATCGCGTGCGCTTACCGCCCGCCCGGGGGCGGTAAACGCACGCACAACCCGATCGCGGACCGCCACCGCCCCAGAACTCGCCCTAACGCGGCCCTCCGCCGCCCCTTCGGTGTCGAGTGCGGACCTCTACCGCCCCACGGGCATCGCTCACCCGAGTCAACCGCGAAAGCAGCACTGAGCGACTTAACATCCCGGCCCGCAACGACGCCCCGGCCTGCCTGCACCGAATGCATCGGACACCACTCAACAGCTGCAGGCCCCCGCCAAGATCCAAATAGGCCAAGCGGCATTGGAGCCCGCCCGGCTGGTCGTGACGGCCGTCAAACCAGCGCGAGACAACCCTGAGCACCAGCCGACACCGTCCAGCTGGGCCTGACGGCCCTCAACCCCAGCGCGAAACGACCCTGAGCACCAGCCGGGACCGCGCGGCTGGGCCTGACGGCCCTCAAAAGCAGCGCGAAACGACCCTGAGCACCAGCCGAGACCGCGCGGCTGGGCCTGACGGCCCTCAAAAGCAGCGCGAAACGACCCTGAGCACCAGCAGACACCGCACGGCTGGGCCTGACGGCCCTCAAGAGCAGCGCGAGACGACCGTGGGCACCAGCCGGGCTGTCGGTGGGGACGGAACAGGGGTGGGTCAGAGGTGGGGGCCGGCGAAGGGTTTGTTGTCGCGGCGGGGCCAGGCGTAGGGGACGCAGCCGCGCAGGGTGATGGTCTGCTGGACCATCACCGGGGCGGGGCCGCCGGCCTTGGGGCAGCCCTCGTGATGATGGCCGAGCTCGTGCCCGACCTCGTGGTTGATCACGTAGTTGCGGTAGACCGCGAGGGAGACCTTGGCGTTCAGGTAGGGCTTGGCGGACTTCCGGTAGCGGTCCAGGTTGATGATCGCTTTGCCGGTGGCGCGGCACGACGTGTATGGCACGCCGCCGATCGTGATGTTGGTGCCGCCCTGCTGGCACATCTGCCCGGCCGTGTCCCGGGTGGCCAGGTAGACGGTGAAGTCGGCCTTCTCGTTGCCGTTGACCATCTGCAGGCGCAGCGTCCCGTTGCCGGTCCAGCTCCGCTCGTCGCCGAGCGTGCTCACCACCTGCGTGGCGAAGGCGTCCGGGTCCTCGCCGCTGCCCTTCTCCACGGCCACCCGGAAACGGCGTACCGGACCTTTGTCGCCGAGGAGCGATCCGCGCTTCACCGCGTACAAGAAAGTGCCTGAACCGTGTGTCGGGACCACGCCGGCGATCTGCAGGACCTCGGGTGGCGAAGACACGGGAGAAGCGGAAGGCGCGGCAGGCGAAGAAGTGGCAACCGGCGGCGCGGAAGTCACCGCGGAAGCCGACGGCGAAGGCGCGGCCGGGAGCGAAGGCGCGGATTCCAGGATCGGCGCCGAGGAGGCGGCGGCAGCGACAGGGGTCGTCGCCGGGCGCGGGGAACCGGTGTTCCGCACGGCCACCGTCACGACGGTGAGCAGCACCAACGTGACGGCGAACAGGGCGAGCCACCACTGGCGCCAGCGGTCCTCGGCGGGCGGCGGAGCTTCCGGTTCGAGCGCGGAAGTGACTGGATCGATCATCTCGCGAACCAGCCTCGCACACGGGAACGGCGCGCAACCAGCCGAGTCGATCTTGTGAGACCAGCGCTACGTCGCGGGTGATCCGGCTTCCTCGAGCATGCCGACGATCGCCCGGGCGACCAGGCGGGGCACCTCCATCTGCGCGACATGGCCGACGCCGGGCAGGATCAAAAGACGACTGTCCGGTACGACCTTGGCCACCTGTACCGGCACCCGGGGATCGACCAGCTTGTCGTTGAGTCCACCGATCACCAGTGTCGGCGCCTGCACTCGCGCGGCCAGGCGCCACTGCGAGTCGGGGCCCGGGAGATAAGCCCGCAGGAAGCTGCCCACCAGCCCGCGCAGGGTGCCCAGATAGGCCCGCGGGTAGTGATCGACGGTGTACCGGAGCTGGATCTCCTCCATCGCCTCGGCCCGGCGCTGCGGGTGCACCTTCGTGGTGTCGCCGAAGCACGCGGCCAGCACCTGCTCGGCCATCTGCTCCGCGGTGATCCGGGTCAGCGCCCAGGCCATCAGGCGTTCCGCCCGTGGCAGGGCCAGCAGCGGCAGCACCGGGCCCTGTGCCGTCCGGCGCGGGTCGAGGAACGGCATCGCCGGGGAGACCAGCGTGAGGGTCCGCACCAGGTCGGGACGGAGCGCGGCGACCCGCACCGAGATCGAGCCGCCGAGCGAGTTGCCGATCAGGTGGACCGGGCCGCGGCCGGCGTGGTCCAGATAGTCGATCAGGGTGGCCGCGAAGGCCGGGATCGAATATCGCGGGCTGGGGTCGCTGTACCCGAACCCGGGCAGGTCGACGGCCTGCCCGGCGAACCGGTCGGCGAGCAGGCCGGCCAGGTCGGTGAAGTTCTGCGAGGAGCCGCCGAGGCCGTGCACGTAGACCGCGGGCTCGGCGTCCGGACTCAGCGCCGGGGTGTCCCGTACGTGCAGCATCGAGCCGCCCACCGTGACCCGCCGGGCGGGCCAGGGTGGGTGCACCTCTCCATCCGGCAACAGTGCGCTGTCGCCGGCCAGCATCGCGCCCTTCATCAGGCCAACAGTGCCTCGACGCGGCGGTTGACCGCGGCGAGTGTGGCGCGGACCATAGCGTGCCGGTCGTCGCCGGTCACCACGGCCGAGCCGGCCAGCTGCTCGACCCAGCCGCCACTGCAGGACAGCAGCAGCACCACGACGGCGACCTGGGTGGAGCCGAACGAGACGGCGGACGCGTGCTCGACGAAGCAGCGCGCCGGGCCGTCCGCGTGCTGCGAGGTGGAGAGCAGCTCGTCGACCGCGCCGGCGGTGGCCGTCGCGCAGAGGCGCAGGAGGTAACCGTCGACGGCCGGGCCGGTGGCGACACCGGACGCGCTCCGGTCGCCGGCGCGCAGCCGCACCTCGACGGTGGCGTCCGCGCCGAACGTGTTGACGTGCACGTTCTCGATCAGCACGCGCGGGCCGGGGCGGTTGCCCGGGTCGAGCGGGCGGGGCTTGTTCAGGTCCTGCGGGATCAGGGCGGCCGGAGCCTGCTGCACCGGCTGACGGGCCGGCGGCGCGGTGACCGGGACGGCCGAGACCGGAGCGACCGACACCGGGACAGCCGAGACCGGGGCCAGGGACGGCGCCGGAGCGGCCGAGACCGGTGCGGGCGCCGGCGGCGCCGAGGTCATGGCGGCCGACATCAGCGGGGCGGCGGACCGCGGCGCGGACGGCATCGGCGCGGCCGAGACCGGGCGGACCGAGGCGCGACCCGGCCGGGTGGCCTGGGACGGCACGAACGGCTGGGCGGGTGGCAGCAGGCCGGCGTCGCCGGGCATCGCCGCGTCCAGGCCCATCCGCTCCTGCAGCAGGCGGGCCACGTGACGGCTCACATCGGCCGCGTCGGCACCGTCGGAGAGGTCGAGCCGGAGACTGTGTGCACCGGCCGGGGTGGCGCGCAGCGACGCGTCCCGGACACCGGCCACGCCGCGCACGGCGGCCAGGATGGCCTGCACGTCGAAGCCGTCGTGGCGCTCCTGCGCGGGCACCACGTCGCCGCGGCGCAGGTGGGTGGCGATCCGGGCCAGGGCGGGCGCCTCGGCCGACGGCTCGGCGGCGACGGGCGGCTCCGGAACCCGGGGCACGTCCGGCTGGGCGGGCACGCGCTGGGGCAGTGCTCCGCTCGGTTCGCCCAGCGCTGAGCTGGGACCGGGGCGTTCCGTGGCGGCCTCCTGCTCCTCGGGGCGGCTGTTGGTGAAGCCCGGGTACGTCGGCGCGGCCGAGTACGGGGAACTCAGATCGTCGGCGGGCGGGGGAAAGCCACCCGGCGCCGGCTCGTAGCCCCGGCGCGAGAAGTTCGAGGCATCGTACGTCGGCAGCCCCATCACCGGCTCGTTGTCCACCGATCGCTGGTCCCCCGCCGGTGCGGCGGGTTCCACCCGGGGGAGGCCCTGTGCCAACGTGTCGTTGACCAGCGCATGCCGGGAACGGATCGGTTCGGACGGCGCGTCGGTACGGCTCAGTGGATCTCCCTGGTTCTGGCCCGGCTCGCCGGGCGTCCAATCGGTGCGTGCCTGCGTGACCGGCCGCGCCATCGGCACGGCGGCGCGCTGCACGGTCGCCGGCGGGGCGGCACGGTACGAGTCGTCGAGATCTCCCTCGTACGGATACGGGGGTGCGCTGCTCGGTGATGACATCGGCGCCTCGAACGGCGTGGTGGACGACTCCGCATCGACCGGACGCGGCCGGTGGCCGAGAATGTCAGCTAACCGGCTGCGATCGCCGGACCAGGGCGACACCATGTCGGTGTTCCCGGAAGGGGGAATCTCGGTGGACGGCGGCGGGTCCACGAACCCGGGCGGCGGGGGTGCCTGCAGCGGCACGGCCGAACTCGGAGCGGGCCCGAACGGGCGTTCCGGGAACGGCTGGCGGGCTATCGGAGTTCGCCGCCAGGGAGGCACTTCGGCCTCCTTCTCCAGCGCGGGACCCGTGTTCGACCACGGGTTTTCGCCGTTCGCCCAGCCGTTCATCCGATTGCGGTCATGCGCGTCGGCACCGTTGCCGCCACCCGCGGCTCCGGTGTCTCCGGAATGCCCTGTTTCATCCACCGCGTGCTCCTCGCTCGCCCCCGCTGAGGCTACCGTGTGGTTGCAGTGGCGATAAGTTGCAGCGTCGCGACAATTGCCCGCACGACCGCGACAAGCGCCGATCCGGGCAATCCGCGACGACAAACCGCGGGGACCGACCCCCTGGAGGTTCACCAGATATGACCGCCGCGTCCGGCGGGGCTCAGACCACCCGCCCCACCCGGCTGCCTCGTTCGGCACGCCGAAAGCAGCTGCTGGCCGCCGCTCAGCAGATTTTCGTCGCGCACGGCTATCACGCCGCTGCGATGGACGACATCGCGGAGCGGGCAGGTGTCTCCAAGCCCGTGCTCTATCAACACTTCCCCGGCAAGCTCGAGCTGTACCTGGCCCTGTTGGACACGCACTGTGACGCGATAATCGCCAAGGTGCGCAGTGCGCTGCTGGCGACGCCGGACAACAAGGAGCGGGTCAAGGGCGCGGTGCGTGCGTACTTCGACTTCATGGATCACGAGAGCGAGGCGTTCCGCCTGGTCTTCGAGTCCGACCTGCGCAACGACCCACAGGTCCGGCAGCGGGTCGAGCGGGTCGAGCAGGGCTGCATCGAGGCGCTGACCGAGACCATCATCTCGGACACCGGCCTGCGTCCGGATCAGGCTCAGCTGCTCGCTTCCGGTCTCGCCGGGGCCTCCGGCGCGGCCGCTCAGTACTGGTTGGCGAACGGCCGGCGTACGCCTAAAGCTGAAGCTGAGGCCCTCGTCGCCGCTCTGATCTGGCGTGGGATCGCCAGCTTCCCCCTCCAGGGCGGTTCAACGGCCGGAACGTCTCCGGAAATCGGATAGCCTTTCCAAGCGGTACACGGGTTGATCACGAGGAGGACTCCGTGGAGGTCAAGATCGGCGTGCAACATTCGCCGCGTGAGCTTGTGCTCGAAAGCGCGCAGTCTCCGGCGGAGGTCGAGCAGGCCGTGTCCGAGGCTCTGGCCAAGGACGGCGTCCTTTCGCTCACCGACGAGAAGGGCCGCAAGGTGATCATTCCGGTCGCCAAGCTGGCCTACGTGGAGATCGCTGAGGCCTCGCACCGGCCGTTCGGCTTCACCACTCGCTGAGGTTGCGGGAGGGAACCCTGGACACGTCGTGTCACAGGGTTCCCTCCCGTATCCGCTCTCGCGTGCGTCTGCTATTGGGTCGGGTAGAGTGGCAGGTGTCGCCGCCGACGTGGATCGTCAACTCGGCGGCCCCGCGTGTGGCCCGCTTTCGAGCGTGCGGCCCGCGCCTCACTACAGACCGCGCCCCAGACATCCGACGGGCGCACCACGAGAGGGCACCCGTAAAACTTCATGACCGACATTGAGCAAGCTCTAGTCCCCGTTACGAACCGCGCCCCGGTCCGGCCGGACAGCCCCACCTTCGCTGAGCTGGGTGTCCGCCCCGAGACCGTGGAGGCGCTGGCCGCGGCCGGCATCACGCACGCCTTCGCCATCCAGGAGTACGCGCTGCCCGTCGCGCTGCGCGGCACCGACCTGATCGGCCAGGCTCCGACCGGCACCGGCAAGACCCTCGGTTTCGGCCTCCCGCTGCTGGAGCGGGTCCTCGCCCCGTCCGAGGGCTCCGACGGCCGGCCGCAGGCCCTTGTCGTCGTCCCCACCCGTGAGCTGGGCATTCAGGTGGCCCGCGACCTTGCCGCCGCGGGTGCCACGCGCGGTGTCCGGGTTCTGCCGATCTACGGTGGCGTGGCGTACGAGCCGCAGGTCGAGACGCTGAAGAAGGGCGTCGAGATCCTGGTCGGCACCCCCGGCCGTCTGCTCGACCTGGCCAAGCAGAAGCACCTGAAGCTGAACGCCGTGCAGGCGCTGGTGCTCGACGAGGCCGACCGGATGCTCGACCTGGGCTTCCTCGACGACGTCGAGAAGATCCTGGCGATGCTCCCGGTCGACCGGCAGACCATGCTGTTCTCGGCCACCATGCCGGACCCGATCGTGGCGCTGTCCCGCCGGTTCCTGCGCAACCCGATGACCATCCACGCCGGTCACACCGCGGAGAGCGCCGCCTCGCCGCTGACCAAGCAGGTCGTCTACCGCACCCACCCGCTGAACAAGCTGGAGATGGTGGCCCGCCTGCTGCAGGCTCGCGGCCGGGGCCTCTCGATGATCTTCACGCGCACCAAGCGGGCCGCCGACCGGGTGGCCGAGGACCTCGACTTCCGCGGTTTCGCGGTCGCCGCGGTGCACGGTGACCTGAACCAGGGCGCGCGCGAGCGGGCCCTCCGGGCGTTCCGCAGCGGCAAGATCGACGTGCTGGTCGCGACCGACGTCGCGGCGCGCGGCCTCGATGTGTCCGGTGTCACCCACGTGGTCAACTACGACTGCCCGGAGGACCCGGAGACCTACACGCACCGGATCGGCCGGACCGGCCGCGCGGGTGCGACGGGTGTCGCGGTCACGTTCGTCGACTGGGAGGACATGCCGCGCTGGGTGCTGATCGACAAGTCCCTGCACCTGAGCATGCCGGAGCCGCCGGAGACGTACCACACCAGCCCGGCGCTCTACGCCGACCTGGACATCCCGACCGACATCTCGGGCACCCTGCCGACCGCGAACCGGAGCCGGGTCGGGCTGTCCGCCGAGATCGAGGAAGACCTCGGCGGCGTCAGCCGGCGCCGGTCGCCGTCGCGCAGCGGTGGCCCCGGTGGCGGCAGCCGTGACCGGGACCGTGATCGGGACCGCGATCGTGGCGGCCGGTCACGCGGCTCTTCGGCCCCGGCCGAGAGCGCCCCGGCCGCGGGACCCGTCACCGAGGAGGGGACCGAGCGGCCCAAGCGGCAGCGGCGTCGCCGCCGGGTGGGCGAGGACCAGGTCGCCGAGACCCCGGGTACTCCGACTCCGGACAGCACGGTCACGTCCGACGTTCCCGTCCCGATCTCGGACGACGCCTCGCCGACCGGTGAGGACGCGGCTCCCCGCGCTCGCACCCGCCGTCGCCGGGCCCCGGCCGCCGCGCCGGCGTTCTCGGACGGCGCTCCGGTCGCTGCGGAAACGGACGCGGCTCCGGCCGTCGCCGACTCCGCTGACTCCACTGGCTCCGCTGACTCCACCGAGGGCGAGGCTGCGGCCGCTCCGCGCCGTCGCCGCCGGCGCAGCACCCGGGCCGACGGTGACACGGCCGAGGCCGTGACCGGCGGTTCCGAGGCGTAGCGCAGGCATGGGGCCACCCCTCGTGGCCCCATGTCGTACTTTTCTCGCCGGGACCGTTCGCGGTCCCGGCGTTTTCAGGTCCAGCGGTTGTCGAGATCGGTCAGCACGGCCAGGTTGAGTTCGGCGGCCGCGGCCACCTCGGTCAGAAACGCGTCCCGCTCCGCGCGGTTCCACGGTGTGCTCTCCAGGCGGTTGCGGTACCGCGCCCGGAACAGCTCCGGGTCGACGCCCTCGAAGACGAAGAACCGATATCCCTGCCGGCGGAACCGGTACGCCTCGAGCACCGCCGCACCCAGCCACTGCCCGCCGTCGAGCTCACTCAGGTAGCGCGTGCAGTGATGCGCCACGAACCCGGTGGCCTTGTCGAACGCCGCGGACCGCAGCCGGGTGCAGTACGTCGAGGTGGCCGGCAGCGCGACGATCCGGCTCTGCCAGCGCGGGCCGTGCAGGAACTGCAGGTCGGACTCGATCGCCGGGATCCGGAACAGCTCCGGGAAGTAGAACCGGCCGCCCATCGGGTCGTCGGCCATCGCGGTGGTGGCCAGCTCCAGCGACTCGTAGACGAACCAGTGCTGCGCGACGAACTCCGCGTACGCCGCCACCGGCAGCCGGCCGGTGACCAGACCCTGGATGAAGCGGCTGCGACGCGCAGTGGCGTCCAGGTCTCCGAGGATCTTCTGCAGCGGCACGAGCAGCGCACCCGTCGCGGGCGGATCGGCCGTGTGCCACATCCCGCCCTCCCCTCGTTGATCAACAACCTAGCCCGTCGGTGCTCTCCGGCGGTGCGGGCAGAATAGGGCTATGCCACAACCGCTCGATCAAGCGCTCGCCGAGGTGCGCGAACTCCTCCTCGCTCCGGGGCTGACCCGTGCCGTCGCGGCCGGTCGGCGCCGCGGTCAGGTGCCCTCGGTGACCCGCGCTCAGGTACGCCCCGTCACATTGAAGAGCGGTCTCAAGTTGCAGATCGTCACCGAGGACGGTGTGCGGCCGTTCACCCGCAACGTCATGTCCGGTCCGGAGGCGGAGGCCGCGCTCGACGAGCTGCTGGCCGAGCCGTTCGGCAACTGGCACGTGGAGACCGAGACGGCCACCGTCCAGGTGCGGATCACCAAGAAGGGCGACGCCCAGGTGCACCGGTCCGCGGCCGTGGCGCCCGCGCCGGCCGCGCAGGAGCACGACCGCACCAAGCAGTGGCTGCTCGACCCGGGTGACCCGCTGTTCACGGTGATCGGCGGGAACGCCGCCAAGCGGCGGCAGATCGACGCGTTCCTGCGGGCGCTCGCCGCCACGCTGCCCGAGGACCTGCCGACGCCGCTGCGCGTCGTCGATCTGGGCTGCGGAAACGCTTATCTCACCTTCGCCGCTTACCGCTATCTGACCGGGCGCGGCGCTTCGGTCCAGGTCGTCGGGGTCGATGTCCGCGAGGACCAGAGGGTACGCAACAGCGCGCTCGCCGAGCAGCTCGGCTGCGCCGACGAGGTGACGTTCGTGGCCGGCACGATCGAGGAGGCGGACGTGCCGTTCGCACCCGATCTGGTGCTCGCGCTGCACGCCTGTGACACCGCGACCGACCAGGCGCTGGCTCGGGCGGTGCGCTGGGAGGCCCGGTGGACGCTCGCCGCGCCGTGCTGTCATCACGACATCGCCGCGCAGCTCAAGGCCGGTGCCGCGCCCTCGCCGTACGGTGAAATCACCCGGCATGCGATCCTCCGCGAGCGCTTCGCGGACGTCCTCACGGACTCACTTCGCGCGGCTCTTCTGCGGTTGAACGGGTACAAGGTCGACGTGGTGGAGTTCGTGGACTCGGCGCACACGCCGCGGAACCTGCTGCTGCGGGCCCGGCGCACCGGTGCGGCACCCACCGCCGAGCAGCAGGCCGACTACGACGCGCTGATCGGGCAGTGGGGCGTGAAACCGGCGTTGTCCGTGCTGCTCAGCTGATCGTTTTCAGCCGATCTTGAGGGTCCACGCCGCGGTGTGGACCCGCCCGGTCACCTGGAAGTCGAAGAACATCCGGTAGTCGCCGGGGCTCGGCGCGGTGATCCAGAACTTGACCTTGCCGTCCACGAGCTGCAGCTCCGGGTGGACGTGCACGTAGGCCAGGTCGCCCTGACGGATCACCACCAGGTGGCCGAACGCGCCCAGGTAGGGCTCGACCGCTGCGGGCTTGCCGTCCGCGCCGGTAACGGTCATCAGCAGCGGCTGGACCGCCGCGGTGCCAGGATTTCCTTCGTACGCCACGGTCAGACCGTCAGTGGTCGCCGCCGGGGTCGGCGCGGGCAGTGACTCCGGGGAGTAGTCGCCGGCCACGGTCAGGTCGCTACCCAGCGTGGTGGTCACCTGCTGGCCGCCGACCAGAGCGGTGAAGTCGGTGATCATCCGGTACAGCCCCGGCCGGGCCAGGGTCAGGTCGATGCCCCAGGTGCCGTCGGCGGCCATCTCCGGGTGCAGGTGCTGGAAACCGGTCAGGTCCCGGCGGATCACGATCAGGTGCAGCGGCTTGTCGTGCACGATCGCGTACGACGTGACCGGCGCACCACCCGGGCCGTTGATCGTGAAGCTGAGCCGCTGCTTCTTCCCGGCCTGGAACGTGGTGCTGGCCGGGCGCAGGGTCACCCCGTCCGCGCTCAGCGAGAGTCCGCCGACCGCGGCGCCGGCCGTGGTGGTCAGGCCGGCGCCGGTCGCGCCGTGGGTGTGCGGCATGTTCTCGTTGATCACGCCGGTGCTGGTGCTGGTGGTCGCGGCCGGGGTGGTCGCCGGGCCGGCCGCGGTGCCGTTGTTGAGGCGGCCCAGCCCGTAGCCGGCGAAGAGGACCACGATCAGCAGAGCGCCGATCGCGGCGAAGCGGAAACCGGAGCCCTCGGTGACCGGGTGCTCCGGTTCCGCGGTCTCCGGCACGTCATCCGTGTCCGCTGGTAGCGCCCACCTGGACCGCTTCTTGTTGTCAGCCCGGGGCTGGTTCTTGTTGTCAGCCCGGGGCTGGCTCTTGTTGTCAGCCCGGGGCTGGTCAGGCATCCGCGAGCTCGTAGCCGGCCTCGTCGACCGCCGCGCGCACCGCGTCGTCGGCGAGCGGGGCCTCGCTGGTCACCGTCACTCCCCCGGAAGAGAGGTCGACCTGCACGCCGGCGACACCGGGCAGCGCGGTGAGTTCCTCGGTCACCGCGTTGACGCAGTGCGAGCAGGTCATGCCCTTGACGGTGTAGGTGCTGGTGACGGTCATGAGAGGAACCTTTCGCCGCTTTCGTAGCTTCGTGGGTAGTCGCTCCGGGAACCCCGGGAGTTCCGTCCGGGTTTCACCCGGCGTTCGGTCCGGGTTTCAGCCGGTGTTCGGTCCGGGTTTCAGCCGGGGTTTCGCCCGGCGTTCGGTCGGGGTTTCGGCCGGTCAGGACTTGATCAACCGGGCGATCGCGTCCGACGCCTCTTTGACCTTGGCGGACGGGTCGCCGGCCCGGGCCGCGTCCACGACGCAGTGGGCCAGGTGATCCTCCAACAGGCCGACCGCGACCGAATGCAGCGCACTCTTCGCCGCGGAGATCTGGGTCAGGACGTCGATGCAATACGTGTCCTCCTCGACCATCCGCTGCAGTCCACGGATCTGGCCCTCGATCCGGCGCAGCCGGCCGAGCAGGGCCGCCTTGTCGCCGGAATAGCCGTGCGGTCCATGCTGCGGGGTGGGCTCCTCGGACATGGAGCCAGAATACCCCCCGCCGGTATGCGAACCCACCATGCCCACCCGTGACCGTCACCCCCGCCGCGCGTCACACCGGACTTCGGCTGGTGCCCACGGCTGCCTCAACGCCCCGGACACAGCCGTCACCACCAGCCGGGGTCGTCCCGGCGTGGGAAAGCGCTGGCGGATCCGCCCCCGGGCCGTGACACCATGCGGCCGTGGAAAACCGTGAACGGGACGGCTACGTCCTTACCGACGACCCGAGCAGGGTCGATGTCGACCTCGTGCACCACTGGCTGAGCGAGGAGTCCTACTGGGCGGCCGGCCGATCCCACGAGCTGGTCAGCCGCTCGGTCTCGGGCTCCTTGCCGTATGCGGTCCTCGCCGGCGAGCAGCAGGTGGCGTTCGCCCGGGTGGTGACCGACGGGGCGACCTTCGCCTGGATCTGCGATGTCTTCGTCGACAAGCAGCACCGGGGCCAGGGCCTTGGCACGTGGCTGGTCGACAGCATCGTCGAGGATCTGACCGGCCGGGGCATCCTGCGCTTCCTGCTGGCCACCAAGGACGCGCACGAGGTCTACCGCCGGTCGGGCTTCGCACCGTTGGAGGGCCCGGACCGCTTCATGGAAATCGACCACCGCCCCACCCGCAACGCCATCCTCGGCCGCTCCTGACCACCCGCCCGGAGGGGCGGCAGCAGCACACAACCGGTCATCGCGTGCTCCTGCCGCCCACCAGAGGGCGGCACCAGACCGCAATCAAGCAACGCGGGGCCGCACCGCCCTCGACGGTGCGGGCGGGCGTGAGTCGGCCGGTGCCGGGGCGACGGATCCGGCCGTGGCGTAGTGGAACGGCCGCGCGGCACGGATCCGAGCCCGCCGAGACGAGGGCACAGGGCGCGGGGGCACGGGCACGCTAAGGCGCGGGGGTCAGCTGGACGTGGCCAGGGCCAGCGGGAGGATGGCGGTGGCGCCGGAGCGGCGCAGGGAGCGGCCGGCCAGGGTCATCGTCCAGCCGGAGTCGACCAGGTCGTCGATGAGCAGGAGCGGGCCCGGGTGGGCTTCGATCGCGGCGGCCAGGTCGGGGCTGACGGTGAACGCGTCGTGCAGGGCGCGGACCCGCTGCGCGCTGTTGCCGCGGAACGTCTCCTCGCCGCCGCCGGCCGGGCTCAGGGCACCCAGCAGCGGCAGCCGGCCGACCGTCGCGATGTGCTCGGCCAGGCTGTGGACAAGTTGTGGATGACGGCGTGAGCCGACCGCCACGACGCCGACCGGGCGCTGCTGCCAGGCGTCGGCGCCCCGGGCCCAGGCCTTGAGCACCTCGACCACCGCGGCGGCGAGCTGGGCCGGGACCGGCGCGTCGGATGACTCCGGACCGACCACGGTGCGCAGCCGGGCACCCCAGCCCAGGTCGGAGAGCCGCCCGACAGCCCGGCCCGGCTCGATCTGCTCGACGGGGCTGATCTTGCCTTTCAGGGAGATGCCGATGGCGGACATCCCGGGCGGCCACAGCTTCTTCGGCGCGACCTCGACACCGGGCCGGCCGAGGAACGCCTCGGCCGCGGCGAGCGAGCCGGCCGACACCTCCGCGTCGAACAGCGGCTCGGCACAGTTGTCGCACCGGCCGCACGGCGCGGCGTCCGGGTCGTCGAGGCAGCGGCGCAGGAACTCCATCCGGCAGGTGGCCGTCACGGCGTACTCAATCATGGTTTGTTGCTCGGCGGTCCGGGCCTCGGCGACGCGCCGCAAGCGGGCGGTGTCGTAGGTCCACGGCTCGCCGGTGGAGAGCCAGCCGCCGCGGATGCGGCGCACCGCGCCGTCCACGTCGAGGACCTTGAGCATCAGCTCGAGGCGGTTGCGGCGCAGGTCGACGAGCGGCTCCAGGGCCTGGGTGGAGAGCGGCCGCTCCGCGGTGAGCTGGGCCAGCACCGAGCGGACCTGGTCCTCGGGCGGGAACGCCAGCGAGGCGAAATAGCGCCAGATCGCCGCGTCCTCCGGGCCGGGCAGCAGCACCACCTCGGCGTGCTCCACGGCTCGGCCGGCCCGGCCGACCTGCTGGTAATAGGCGATCGGCGAATTCGGCGCGCCCAGGTGCACGACGAACCCGAGGTCGGGCTTGTCGAAGCCCATGCCGAGCGCGGACGTCGCCACCAGCGCCTTGATCTTGTTGTCCAGCAGGTCCTGCTCGGCGACGCGGCGCTCGGCGTCCTCCACCTGGCCGGTGTAGGAGGCCACCGGGAAGCCGCGGGACCGCAGGAATTCGGTGGTCTCGGTGGCGCCGGCGACGGTCAGGGTGTAGATGATGCCGGAACCGGGCAGCCGCTCCAGGTGGTCGGCGAGCCAGGCCAGCCGGTGGGCCGGGTCGGACAGGCGCAGCACGGCGAGGCGCAGCGAGTCACGATCCAGCGAGCCGCGCAGCACCAGCGCGTCGTCGCCCAGCTGGTCGGCGACGTCGGCGGTGACCCGGGCGTTGGCGGTCGCGGTGGTGGCCAGCACCGGAGTGCGGCCGGGGAGTCCACTCAAGAACGTCCGCAATCGGCGATAGTCCGGCCGGAAGTCGTGGCCCCAGTCGGAGACGCAGTGCGCCTCGTCGACCACCAGCAGGCCGGTGCTGTGCGCGAGGCCGGGCAGCACGTTGTCGCGGAAGTCGGGGTTGTTCAGCCGCTCCGGGCTGATCAGCAGCACGTCGACGGTGCCGGACCGGATCTCCTGCTCGATCTCGGACCACTCGTCCAGGTTCGCCGAGTTGATCGTGCGGGCTCGGATGCCGGCCCGGGCGGCCGCGTCCACCTGGTTGCGCATCAGCGCGAGCAGTGGGGACACGATCACCGTGGGGCCGGTCGACCCGTCGGCCCGCAGCAGCGCGGTGGCCACGAAATAGACCGCCGACTTGCCCCACCCGGTGCGCTGCACGCAGAGCACCCGGCGGCGGTCGACGGTGAGCGCCTCGATGGCACGCCACTGGTCCTCGCGTAGTTTCGCGTGCTCACCGGCGAGCCGGCGCAGCACCTCCTCGGCACGCTCCCGCACACTCGCCCGCTCGGCCGCACCGGCCGTCATTCGCGTCGTCTCGGTCACCCGGCATGTCTATCAGCCCGCACCGACAGAACCGGAGTTATCCACAGTCCGCCGCTGTCCACAGGCCGACGGCGGGAAGCCCGGCGCTGGGCCATGCTGCCGAGGTGACCGGAAATCCGACCCTCATCCGCTCCTGAATGGAAGTCTCGACTCATGAGCAAAACGATTGCCGAGAAGCTGTTGATCAAGCCGAACTCCACGGTCTGGCTCAACCAGCCGGCCCGTCTGCCGCTGCTCACCCCGATGCCCGAGGGCGTGCGGGAGACCGGCACCCTGGCCACCGCCAGCACCGCTGTGCTCTTTGCCGACAACGCCGACATCGTACGAACGGAGCTCACCGAGCACCGCGCCGACCTGGACAAACCGGCCGCCTTCTGGATCGCCTACCCGAAGGGCAACCAGGCGGACATCAACCGGGACTCGCTGTGGCCGATCGTGGCCGATTTCGACATGCGCCCGTGCGGTCAGGTGGCGATCGACGCGCGCTGGTCCGGTCTCCGCTTCCGGCCGAACCGGCCCGGTGAGGGCCGGTTCACCGGCGGGAGCGAGTGACCTGGTCAGCGGCCGAGGACCGAGCCACCGTTGACGTTGATGATCTGGCCGGTGACGAACCCGCCGCCCGGACCGGCCAGCCAGCGCACCGCCTCGGCGATGTCCTGCGGCTCACCGGCCCGCTTGACCAGCGTGGCGGCCACCCGGGAGGCATGGCCCTCGGGTGTCATCCGGCCGTCGAAGAACTCGCTGTCGGTGACGTAGCCGGGCGCGATCACGTTCGCCGTGATCCCCTCGCCGCCGAGGCCGGCCGCGAGGTCCAGGGCGTATCCGTGCAGGGCCGCCTTGGCCGCCGAGTAGGGCCCGCCGCCGCCGCGCTGCGCCGCGATCGAGCTGGTCAGGATGATCTTGCCGCCGGGCCGGCGGAGCAGCGGCAGCAGCGCGGTGGTCATCAGGACCGCGGTGAGCACGTTGGAGTCGAGATTGGCCCGCCAGCGCGCGGCCACCCCGTCCAGCGTGCTCTCGTCACCGGCGAGGTACGCGCCGGCGTTGTTGACCAGGACGTCCACCGGGCGGCCGGCCACCGCCTCGACCACTGCGGGGATCTGCGCCGGGTCGGACACGTCGGCGGTGACCGGGGAGGCCTGCGGGCCGATCCACTTCACCGCGTCGGCGAGCACCTCGGGCCGGCGGCCCACGATGATCACGTCGTAGCCCTCGCCCGCCAGCATGCCGGCGACCGACCTGCCGATTCCCGTGCCACCACCGGTGACCACTGCCAGTCTTGTCATGGCCTCGACCCTATCGACGCGTCACCGGCCGGTGTCCCGGACCTGCCGACGCGACCCAGACCGCGGCTCGCGGCGTGACCCGGCGGGCGCCCGGACCGCGGCGTGGCGGGGCTCAGAGGGCGAGCGAGAACCCGCCGGAGCGCTGCTTGGCCGGTGGCGGCGCGGTCGCGCGGCCGGCCGGCGGTGGCGTGACCTGCTTGCGCGGGTTCTCGCCGGATCGCGCCGGTGCGCGCTTGCGCTTGCGGACCGTCTCCTCGGGCCCGGGGCCCTCCTTCGCCGAGGCGGCGCTCACCGAGTCGTCGGCCACCGGTGCGGGCTCGGTGACGCTGCCCAGCACCTCGACCCGGCACGGGTGACCGTCGATGGCGAAGGCGAACGGCAGCGGGTTGCGGTCGCGGTACCCGCCGCGCAGCGTGACGCTCCGGGTGCTGCCGCTGCCGTGCACCACGACGTGCTTGCCGCTCTGCGAGACCGCCTTCGGCGCGGCGGCGAGCCGCTGGGTGCCGGGGAAGCTGAAGTCGACCCGCCAGCCGTCCGGCCCGGCCGTGGTCTGCACGGTCAGTCGCGCCTGGAAGGAGCCGCCCGAGTCGCGTTGCACCTGGTAGCGGACCGAGCAGCGGATCCGTTTCACGTTCTCGTGGCCCGGCGCCGGTCCGGCCGCGGAGGCGCTGGACTGGTCGGCCTCGGTGGGTTCCCGCCGGGACGACCAGTTCACCGCGCTGCCGGCCAGCAGCACCACGCTGGCCAGGGCGGTGATCGCGGACAACCGGTTCCGGACGCCGGCCGGGCGGCGCATCCAGGCGCCGGCCGCGCGGGCGCGCCGCATCCGGGCGCCGATGAAGACGCCACCGCCCAGCGGCCGCACACCACCCATCCGCAACGCCGCGCCGATCTTGAGACCGACGCGCAGGCGGAGTTTGAGGGCCTGGGTGCCGCCCAGCCGGAGCTTGCGGCCGTCCGGGGAGACCGGCGAGTCCAGCGCACCCGACAGCGACACCACACCGCGGGCGGCCGGTACCGAGGGCTGCTCCCCCGGGCGCAGCGGCGGGATGATCGGGCGTACCCCGACGGTGGCGGCCAAGGCGCGGGCCACCTCGGCCGAGCCGGGCCGGTCCGCCGGGTTCTTGGCCAGGCAGCGCAGGCACAGGTCGGCCACCGCGGGCGGCATCCCGGGCAGGTCCGGCACCGGGGCGGGGTCGGCGTAGAGGTGGGCGCGCAGGGCTTCGGCGGTGCTCTCGGCGGGCCAGGGCATCCGGCCGGTGAGCGCGCGGTAGAGGAGCAGGCCGAGGGCGTACACGTCGGTGGCCGGGGAGACCGGTGCGCCGCCGAGACGTTCCGGGGCGAGGTAGGCGGGGGTGCCGAGCAGGCTGCCGTCCGGGCCGGCGTCGCGCTGGCCGACCACGGCCGAGATGCCGAAGTCGACAACCTTCGCGCCGGCGCCGGTGAGCATCACGTTGGCCGGGGTGACGTCACGGTGGACGACGCCCCGGGCGTGCGCGGTGGCCAGCGCGGAGGCGACCTCGGCGCAGAGCATCACGGCCTCGCGCCAGTCCAGCGAGCCCTGCCGGCCGATCCGGGCGCCGACCGACTCGCCGTCGTTGAGCTCCATCACCACGTACGGGACGGTCAGGTGGTCGGAGAGCAGTGCCTCGCCGAAGTCGTAGACGCCGGTGATGTGCGGGTGGCAGAGCCGGGCGGCGGCCAGCGCCTCCTGGCGGAGCCGGTCGCGGGACGTCCGGTCCTCGGCCAGCTGCGGCGCGAGCACCTTGACGGCGACCTCACGGCCCAGGGTCTCGTCGTAGCCGCGCCAGACGACCGACATCCCGCCGGTGCCGAGCTTCTCGATGAGACGGTAGCGCCCGGCGAGACGGAGCGGTCCTTCGTGTCCGTTTCGCTCCGTACGCCCCATGCGCCGATTCTCGCCCGCGCAGCTCACCCTCCGGTGCCGCACTCCGAAACCCGTGCGGATTCCCTGCCCGGATCGCCCAAATACGCCCAAATCGCCCAACGTGCCGCGCGAGAAAGGCCCGGGCCCGGCCGAGGACCTCAGCCGGGCAGCAGCTGGTCGACCGGGGCGTAGTCGTCGGTGAGCACCGTGGCGTCGCCGACGTAGCCGGCCAGCTCGGCACCGGAGAGCAGCGTGACCGGCTCCTTCACCTGGGCGAGCCGGGTGCCGAGCGCGGCCAGCGGGAGCGGGCTCCGGGACGCCACGATCACGAAGTTCGAGCCGACGTCGCCGGCCAGGGCGTCCGCCGGGGCGATCACCGCGACGTACCGGAAAGCCGCCTGGACCGTCGCCAGCTCGGCGCGGATCAAGCGGTCCGGCGGGTAGTCGATCACGTTCTGGGCGTAGATCCCGTCCTCGCGCAGGGTGCGGGAGATGTCCGCGGCCATCTCCCGGGTGGCCAGGTGCCACGGCACCACCTGGTGACCGAAGGCGTCCCCGACCACCAGGTCGTAACCGGCCGACGGGCGCCCGGCCACGCCGACCCGGGCGTCGCCGACCCGGACCCGCAGGTCGGCGCCGGTGACCAGGCCGAGTTCGCGCTTGTCCAGCTCGACCAGCTCGCCGTCGAGCTCGAGGACCAGCTGCTCGCTGCCGGGACGGGTGGCGCGCAGGTACCCCGGGACGGTGAAACCGCCGCCGCCGATGTGCAGGGCGTCGATCGGGGCGCCGGCCGGGCGCACGACGTCGGCCACCGCGGCGATCCACTGGACGTAGGCGAACTCGAGGTGCCGCGGGTCGTTCAGATCGACGTACGAATGGGGTGCCGCATTGAGCAGCAGCAACCGACCACCTGGCCGATCAGGATCGGTCTGTACCCGGGCGCAGTGGTAGGCGGTCTCCACGTCGCACGGTGTCGGCGCGGTCGCGCCCAGACCGGCGCCGACCAGTCCGATCGAGACGGCCACCGCCCGGAAGCGGGGTGAGCCGGGCAGGTCGGGGTGGTTCTCGTCGCGGCGCAACCACCAGCCGAGCACCAGGCCGCCGAGTGCCAGCAGCACCGCCAGGCTCAGGATGATCGCGCTGCTCGGCATCGCGGCGACGAACACGAACCCGGTGCCGAGGGTGGCGGTGATCGCGCCGAGGGTGCCGATGCTGGACAGCCGGCCGACCACGGTGCCGGCCTCGCGCAGGTTGCTGAGCTGGAGTTTCACCACCATCGGCGGGATCGCGGAGAGCACGAACGCGGGCAGGAAGACGGCCAGCGCGGCGAGCAGGAGCACGGCCGGCGCCGCGCCGCCGCGGAGCAGCTCACCGCCCCAGCGGACCAGCGGCAGGGTCACGGCGGTGCCGATCGCGCCGAGGATCAACGCCGGCGCCAGCAGGATCCGCGGGTCGAACTGGTCGGCGAGGCGGCCGCCCAGCCACGCGCCGTAGGCGATGGCGGCCAGCGAGATGCCGATCACCGAGCTGCTGACCTGCAGGGTGACACCGACGTACGGCCCGACCAGGCGCAGGGCGACGATCTCCAGGACCAGGACGGCACCGCTGGCGCCGAAGGCCAGGGCGGCGGCCAGAGCCGCCGGCAGTGCTCGGGGCGGCGCGACGATGTCCATCGCGCGATGCTAACCGGGTCAGAGCATGGAGAGATGCACGTGGTTGGTGTGCACCGCGGCCGCGTCACCTGTCGCGCTGTAGGCCCGCCAGCCGGTGCTCGGCATCCAGATCTGCCGGTACCAGATCACGTACATGATGCCGAGGCGGTCGGCGTTCTTCACGAAGTAGGCGGCCAGGCGGTCGCCGTAGGCCTTGTCGCTGCCGGTCGCCGCCGAGGTCTTGAAGGTGGTGGCGTTGGACGAGAAGTCGCAGGCCCGCCCCTTCGGGTGCTCGCCGGACGACCGCTGGCTCCAGCACACCGTGTAGTGCTTGAAGCCGTCCGCGCGGGCCTGCTCGTACGCGTGCAGCGTCCGCGGCGTGAGGCACCCGTCCGACGTCGGGTCCTTGATCGAGCAGGACTCCTTCGGCCAGGAGCCGTCGGAGTTGCGCGGCGCGGGCTCGGCGGCCGGCGAGGACGCGTCGATGAAGCCGCCGGCCGATCCGCCGCCCACCTCGGCGAGCGCCAACTCGGCCTGCTTCTTCTTGCGCTCCATCACCGAGACCTGGCGCTTCTGCTCGCCGATCTCGGCGTTCAGCCCGATCTGCGCCTTCTTGATGGTGTCGATGTCCTCCCGGTAGTCGGCGAGCGTGCCGCCGTCCACCTGGGCGAGCATGTCGAGGCTCTGCACCCGGTCCACGAAGCGGTCCGGCGAGTTGCTGTTCAGCAGCAGCGCCAGCGTGCTCATCCGGCCCATCTGGTACGACCGGTTCGCCACCTCGGAGACCCGGGAGGTGAGCTTGTCCGAACGGGTCTGCGCGGCCTTGAGCGTGGCGGCGAGCTGGGTCTGCCGTTTCTTGGAGGCGGCCAGCTTCGTCTTCGCCTGGTCGTACCCCTTGGCGGCGGCTTCCAGGTTGGTCCGCAGCTTCTTCGTCCCACCCTCCGGGTCGGCGGCGAACGCCGGAGTTCCGGGCACGATGAGGACAGCCATGACCGCGGCCGCAAGAAGGGCGAGCAGGGCGGTACACCGGCGCGGGGAGATGACCGCCACGGAAAACCTCCAAGTCGGGAGCGCGGGTACTTTACCGTGCCGGACCTGGCGTAAGGGAGATCGATCAGGTCGCTGAATATCCACCGTCGACGAAGAGTGTCTGCCCGGTCACCGCTTGGCTCGCGGCACTTGCCAGAAAGACGGCACATCCGGCGAAATCTTCGGGCACCCCGTTGCGGCCGATCATGGTGCGCGCCGCGTGGGCCGCCACTTTCGTGGGATCGGCGAAGACCGGCTCGGTCAGCGGGGTGTGCACCACTCCGGGCGCGATCGCGTTGCAGCAGACCCCGTGCGGCGACCAGGCCTCGGCCTGCGAACGGGTCAGTCCGACCAGGCCGGCCTTGGCCGCTCCGTAGGCGCCGCTGTTGCCGTACGCGCGGAACGCCTGCTGGGAGACGATGTTGATGATCCGGCCCCAGCCGCGCCGGGCCATCACCGGGCCGAACGCCTGCCCGAGAAGGAACGGCGAGGTCAGGTTCGCCGCCAGGGTGAGGTCCCAGACGTCCTCACCCAGCTCCCCGAGCGGCGGGCGCAGGTTCACGGCGGCCGAGTTGACCAGGATGTCCGGTTCGCCGTACCGGGAAATGATCTCACTGATCGCGGCCCGGACGGCCTCGCGGCCGGCGAGATCGGCGGTGATCGCGCCGCCCTCGACACTGTGTTTCCGCAGCTCAGCGACGACCTCGTCGAGCGGACCCGGCCGGCGGGCGAGCACCACCACCCGCGCTCCGGCACGACCCAGGGCCAAGGCGATGTCGCGGCCGATCCCGGAACTGCCGCCGGTCACCACCGCGGTCCGCCCGGCCAACCCGAAGAGCTCATCGAGGTACGAGGTCATCTCCGCACGGTAGAACTTCGCGTGACCGAGTCGGATCAGAGTGTGAGATCCGACACGTCATCCCGGAGTCAGTCCTCGATCGTGGGCGGTCCGTCCGGAAAGAGGGTGCTGTGCACGGTCTGCCAGATGTCCTCGTTCGCCGCGACCAGCAGGCCCCGCCGGGTGTTCGCCGCCCGGTAGTCGGTGCCGTCCAGCAGCCGGGAGACGCCGCCGGCCTCCTGCACGATCAGCGAGCCGGGCGCGTGGTCCCACGGGAAGAGCCGCCAGAACATCCCGAACTGCTGCAGGTCGGTGGCGATCGCCGGGTACTCGTATCCGGCGCAGTGCTTCCCGTTGGTGTAGCCACCGAGCCCGCCGGCGTGCGCGTCGACCTGGTCGCGGTAGTTCTCCGGGAGGTACTTGCGGGAGATCACGCCGTGCAGCTCCCCGGCGGCCGGCGCGTCGGCGCGGGACTTCAGCCGCACCCCGTCCCGGAACGCCCCGGCGCCCGCCTCGGCGAGCGTCATCCGGTCCTCGACCACGTCGAGGATCCAGGCCGCCACCGTGACACCGTCCCGGACCAGCGCGGTCATCACGCAGAACGGCGTGCGCCCGGCCGCGAAGTTGTTGGTGCCGTCGACCGGGTCGACGATCCACACCGCACCGCCGGCCCCGATCCGGTCCCGCACCGCGGGGTCGGCCGCGACGGCTTCCTCGCCGACCACCACCGAACCGGGCAGCAGCGCGGTCAAGCCCCGGGTCAGCGCCCGCTCGGACTCCTGATCGGCGATGGTGACCATGTCACCGGGCGCCTTCTGGTGCACCTCGTCCGCGCTCAGCTTCTGGAAGCGGGGCAGCACGATGGTCTGCGCGACCTCACGGATGAGGGCGGACACCTGTTCAAGCACGCGGCGGCAGCTTCACGACGCTGACGAAGAACTCGTCGATCTGCCGGATCACCTGGATGAACCGATCGAAGTCCACCGGCTTCGTCACGTACGCGTTCGCGTGCAGCTCGTAGCTGCGCAGGATGTCCTCGTCGGCCGCCGAGGTGGTCAGCACGACCACCGGGATCCGGCCCAGCTGCTCGTCCTTCTTGATCTCGGCGAGCACCTCGCGGCCGTCCCGGCGCGGCAGGTTCAGGTCGAGCAGGATCAGGTCGGGGCGCACCGCGTCCGCGTACTGACCCTCGCGGCGCAGGTAGGCCAGCGCCTCGGCACCGTCGGAGACGACGTTCAGCCGGTTGCGGACCTTGTGCTCCTCGAACGCCTCCTGCGTCATCAGCACGTCACCGGGGTCGTCCTCGACCAACAGGACCTCGATCAGGGTGCCATTCGCCCGTTCGACACTCATGCGCCAACCACCTCTCGGCTTTCCTGCTCATCGCCCGACTCGTCGAGACCGATCACCGCGGGGAGCGTGAACCAGATCGACGCACCGGGGGTGACGTCGACATCGAGCCAGATCCGCCCGCCATGGTATTCGACGATCTTCTTGACGATCGCCAGTCCGATGCCGGTCCCCTCGTACGCGTCCCGGGCGTGCAACCGCTGGAAGATCACGAAGACCTTGTCGGCGAACTCGGCCTCGATCCCGATGCCGTTGTCGCGCACGTTGATCCGCCACTCCTTGCCGTCGCGCTCCGCGGTGATCCGCACCTCGGACGGCACGTCCGGGCGGCGGAACTTCAGCGCGTTGCCGACCAGGTTGACGAAGAGCGTGGTGATCAGCGGGTCTTCGCCCTCCACAGTGGGCAGGCCGGACCAGATGATCTCGGCGCCGTCCTCGGTCCGGCCTTCCAGCTGCGAGGTCACGTCGGTCAGCACCCGGTTCAGGTCGACCTCGGTGAAGCCGCTGGTGAGCCGGCCGATCCGGGAGAACGCCAGCAGGTCGTTGATCAGGCGCTGCATCCGCTGGGCGCCGTCGACCGCGAACCCGATGTACTGGTCGGCGCGCTCGTCCCTTGCGCAGCGGCTCCTGCAGGTCGTGCGAGGCGACGTAGGCGAACTGCTCGAGATCCCGGTTGGACCGGGTCAGCTCCTCGGCCTGGCTCTTCAGCTGGTCGTTGATCCACTCGACCTGCTGGCGGGCGCCGCGCACCTCGGAGAGCTCGGAGGCGATCTGCTGGCGCATCCGGTCGACGTCGGTGGCCAGCCCGACCAGCTCCGGTGAGCCGTTCGGGCTGACGATGTGCCGTTCGTAGTCGCCGGAGGCCACCTGCCGGACCTCGTCGGCGAGGTGCACGATCGGCCGGCTGACCAGGCGGTCCATCAGGAACAGCAGGATCACGCCGGCCAGCACCACGATCGCCGCCGCGGCGATCTCGATGGCCACCATGGTCTGGCTGGAGGCCTTGGCCTCGTTCGCGCTGCGGGCCCGCACCACCTGGATCTGGTTCTGCATCACGCCGATCGCGGAGCGCAGCCCGTCGAACTCGGTGGTGTCACCGGCCGTCACCCGGGCCTGGCCGGCGTCGGTGCCGCCGTCCCGGACCGCGTCGATGACCGGCTGGGCCACGTCCCGGTGCCAGGTGACGATCCGCGCCTTCACGTCGTTCAGGGTGGCCCGGATGTCCCGGTCCTCCGGGTGCAGATAACCCTCGATCCGGGCGATCTGGGCGTTCTGGTCGGCAAGACCTTTCCGGTACGGATCGAGGCTCGCGTCGCGCCCGGTGATCGCGTAACCGCGGATGCCGGTCTCCTGGTCGACGAGCGCGGTGTTCAGCGTCTCGCCGGCGGCCCGCATCGGGCTCACCCGGTTCAGCACGTCGTCGAGCTGCCGGTTGTGCGCCGTCGCGGTGATCGCGGCGAACACCCCGAGACCGATCAGGATCAGGCCGACGGTCGAGGTGAGCGCGAGGATCCGGCCGCGGAGAGTCCACGACTGCACGCTGAGCACGCTCACCGTCCGGCGCCCCGGGAGATCAGCAGCATCGCCACGTCGTCGGTGAGCGGGCCGCCGTTGTCCTGGTCGGCGCGGGCCACCAGCCAGGCCGGCAGCCCGGGCAGCGGCACCTGACGCGCGTCCGGGTCGTCCAGCAGCTTGCAGAGCCCGTCCACGTCCAGGCGTTCCTCACCGGCGCCGATGCGCCCCTCGATCAATCCGTCGGTGTACATCAGCAGGGACCAGTCATCGCCGGTGAACTCCAGCTCCGTAGCGGGGGTAGGCGTAGGACGTACCCCGAGCACGATGCCGGTACGCGCGTGCACCGGCGCGGCCCGGCCGCCGGAGAGGACGACCGGCGGCGGGTGGCCGGCCAGGCGTACCGTCGCGCGGTTGCCGGGCAGGTCGATCACCGCCGAGGCGACCGTGGCGAACACCTCCCGGGCCCGCCGTTCGGACATCAGCACCTGCTCCAGCGACGCGAGCACCTGCTCCTCGGGCACCCCGGCGAGCACCAGCGCGCGCCAGGCGACCCGGAGCTCGACACCGAGCGCGGCCTCGTCCACCCCGTGGCCGCAGACGTCGCCGACGATCACGTGCAGCCGGTCCTCGCCGATCTGCACCACGTCGAAGAAGTCGCCGCCGAGCAGGCCGGCCGCCCGCCCGGAGCGGTAGAACGTCTCGACCGCCACCTCGGTGGTCTTCATCAGCGGCTTGGGCAGCAGGCCGCGTTCCAGCCGGGCCGACTCGTCCTGGCGCAGCTCGATCTCGCGCAGCCGCCGGGCGTTCTCGTCGGCCCGCTTGCGCTCGACCGCGTACCGCAGCGCGCGGACCAGCCAGACGCCGTCGACCTGGCCCTTGACCAGATAGTCCTGGGCGCCCTCGGCGACCGCCTGGACACCCAGGTGCTCGTCGGAGCGGCCGGTGAGCACGCAGACCGCGGCGCTGCCGGCCACGGCGAGCAGCTTGCGGAGCCCGTCGATGCCCTCGGCGTCCGGCAGCCCGAGGTCGAGCAGCACGCACTCGGCGCCGCCGATCAACGCCCGGGCCTCACGCAACGTGGTGGCGACGGTCAGCTCGAACGGCGCGGACGCCTCGGTGAGCAGCTCGCGGACCAGGAAGGCATCGCCCTCGTCGTCCTCGACGAGCAGGATGCGCAGATGCTCCAGCTGCTGCTGGTTCAGCGCATACGTGCTGGAGGCGAGCGAACGATCCATCATCGAAGAATCCCCACTCGACGTTGAGGTGACCGGGAAATCGTGTACCACCGGGACCCGCGGCACAACACCGGTCACCAGCTCGTGACCTGGCTTCACACCGGCTCGCTGGGAGCGCTGCCATCCCCGGACGCGGCCACCCGGCGGGCATGATCAGCGATCACCTGGCCAAGGATGCCGTGCAACCGCCCGCAGTCCCGGCAGTGCAGGTTCTCATCCAGGTGGCGACCGCCACACTCGACGCACTCGCCGCGGTCCTGCGGGTCGCGATAGGACGCCAGGGCACGGCACATCGCGCGGATCAAATGGTCGCTCATGGTGAACATCTCATCACCCAGAGCGGTGCGCAGCCCGATCAGCGCCACCGGCGGGGCGTCCGGATGCGGGTCGTATGGCGCCACCGCGTCGATGAACTCCGCGATGACAGCGGCCGGGTCGAGCGAGGCAGTCACCCGTACAACGCTATTGCACGCAACAATTGATCTACCGGGTACCCGGCGGCCGGACCACCAGGCTTAGATGTCACCCATGCGTGACGCTGCTCTCATCCGGCCGGCTCGGCGCGGCTTCGCCGCACTGGCCGTCCTCGCGGTACTCGCCCTGGCGGGCTTCGCCGCGGTCCGCTCGATCCTGCCGCCTCCGGCGATCCCGGCCTCGGCGCCCGCCGACGAGTTCAGCGCCCAGCGTGCTTTTTCCGAGGTACGTACGATCGCCGCCGCCCCGCACCCGGCCGGCAGCGCGGCGAACGACCGCGTGCGCGAGCACCTCGTCGAGACCCTGCGCGGCCTGGGCCTGAGCCCCGAGGTGCAGGACACCGTCTCGACGCAGGGCGGCCAGCTCTCCGCCAGCGCGGGCGGCACCGGCCTGGCCCGGGTCCGCAACGTGGTCACCCTGATCCCGGGCAGCGCCTCGACCGGGCGGATCTTCCTGGTCGCGCACTACGACTCGGCGCAGACCGGGCCGGGCGGCAACGACGACGCGGCCGGCACCTCCACCGTCCTGGAGACCGCCCGCGCGCTGACCAGCGGCGGCAGACTGCGCAACGACGTGGTGCTGGTGCTGACCGACGCCGAGGAGGCCTGCCTGTGCGGTGCCGAGGCGTTCGTCCGGCAGCACCCGCTGGCCCGCGACGGCGGCGTGGTGCTCAACCTGGAGGCGCGCGGCAGCTCCGGCCCGGCGATCATGTTCGAGACCTCGACCGGGAACGCGAACCTGGTCGGGGCGTATGCGCACGCGCCGTACCCGGTCGGCACGTCGTTCGCGGTGGAGATCTACCGCCGGCTGCCCAACGACACCGACTTCACCTCGTTCCGGGAGGCCGGCTTCCTCGGCCTGAACTCGGCGTACATCGACGGCGCGGCGGTATACCACGCGCCCACCGACACCCCCGAGGCGATGGACCGCGACAGCCTCCAGCACCACGGGTCGAACGCGCTGGCCGTCACCCGCGAGCTGGGCGGCCGGGACCTGAGCACGCTGCGCGGCGGCGGGGACGCCACCTACTTCCCGGTGCCCGGCCTGCTGGTCCGGTACCCGGGCGCGCTGGTCTGGCCGCTGGCCGGGCTGGCCCTGATCGCGGTGGTGGCGCTGGGCTGGCTGGCCCGCCGGAAGGGCCGGCTGACCGGGCGGCGGCTGGCGCTGGCCGGCGCGCTCGGGCTGGCCCCGATCGCCGTCGCGCCGGTGCTGGCCCAGCTGTACTGGACCGTGCTCACCCTGATCCGGCCGGAGTACGCGGCGCTGCCGATCGACCCGTACCGCCCCGGCCTGTACCGGATCGCGGTGATCGCGCTGGCGGTGGCCGTGGTGGTGTGCTGGTTCGCGCTGTTGCGCCGCAAGCTCGGTGCGGCCGCGCTCGCCGTCGCGGGGCTGGGCTGGCTCGCGGTGCTCGGCGTGGTGCTGGCCGCGGCCGTTCCGGGCGGCGCCTACCTGGCCACCCTGCCCGCGCTGGCCGGTGCGCTGGCCGGGATCGCGGCTCTCTACCTGCGCGACGGGGCGGCCACCGCGGTGATCACCGTCGGCGCCCTGGTCGCGGTCGTGATCCTGCTGCCCACCGTGGTCATGCTGTTCCCGGCGCTGGGCATGGGACTGGGCGCCGCCGGCGCGTTCCTGACCGTGCTGATGATGCTGGCACTGCTGCCGGTCGTCGACCTGATCCACCCGTCCGCCGAACCGGTGCAGGGGCTGCCCGCGGCCCGCGCCCGTCGCCGCGGCGCGCTGCCCACCCTGGTCGCCTCGCTCGCGGTGCTGGCCTGCACGGCGGCCGGCCTGGTGGTGGACCGGTTCGACGCGAAGCACCCGGCGCTCACCCAGCTGATGTACGCGCTGGACGCGGACACCGGCACGGCGGAGTGGCTCAGCGCCGAGACGGACACCCAGAAGTGGACCTCGCAGTACGTCGCCGGCGACCCGAAGCCGGTGGCCGGGATCCTGCCGGCGTTCGGCGCCGAGGAGTTGCGGACCGGGCCGGCTCAGGCCGCCACCCTGCCCGTGCCGAACCTCACCCTGGTCTCGGACACCGCGGCGGCGGGCGGCCGGGTGCTCACGCTCCGCCTGGCCCCGCAGCGGACGGTCCGGTTCGTCACCCTGCACGTGGCCGCGGGAACCGAGGTCAGCGCCGCGACGGTGGGTGGCCGGCCGCTGCCGGTGACCACGTCGGCCGGTGGTGGCTGGGGCTTCGGTTTCGTCTTCCACGCCCCGCCGGCCGAGGGCGTCGAGGTGGTGCTCACGGTCCGCGGCACCGGGCCGGTGAAGCTGCGGGCGATGGACGCCAGCGACAACGTCACCGAGATGCCCGGTTTCCACGCGCGACCGTCCGGCGTCGGCGTCCTCGGCTCGCACAGCAGCGAGATGGTCGCCGTCGCCAAGACCTACAGCTTCTGACCGACCCTCATCTGCCCCGGCCGCGACGGCCGGTCGGGGCGTCGTGCCGGAAGTGCACGAAGAGGCGACCCCAGTTGTCGCCGTCCTTCTCGATCCGGTGGTAGAGCTGCTTGATCTCCTTCTGGTCGAGGAAACGGATCACCTTCTTCTTCAAGGCGCCGGTTCCCTTCCCCGGGATGATCTCGACCATGGCGGCCTTCTTGTCGATCGCCTCGTCGATGATCCCCCGCAGGGCTTTGTCGATCTGCTGGCCCTTGTTGAAGATGTCGTGCAGGTCGAGCTTCAATTTCATGGCACGACCCTATTCCGCGGCGGACTTGCCGAGCCAGGTCTCGACCCGGCGGACCGCCTCCTGGTAATCCGGCTGCTGCTTCATCGCGGCAGCCAGGCGCAGGTGCGGTAACGCCTCGCGGAACCGGCCGGCCCGCTCCAGGGTGCGGCCCAGCACGTGGTGCGCGTAGTGATCCGAGGGGTCGTGGTCGACCAGGGCTCGCAGGTGGGTCTCCGCCGCGTTCAGCTGGGCCGAGTTGAAATAGGCCCGGGCGAGCAGCTGACGGACCGCCGAATTGTGCGGCTCCGCCTCGATGATCGGTTCGAGCAACCGGGACGCCCCGAGCGGGTCACCGGACTCGAAGAAGAAATTGGCTCTGCGGTACTCCTCGAGAAGATCCACGTGCAGCTCCCCACGCTTGCGCCGCCGACAATGACCAACGCTTGCACAACATCGCGCGAACGGCGAGTGTTCCGGGGCCACACCGTGGCGCTATACGGCTTTTGTCCGCCTGATCTGGTCGGCCGCCCCGGTCAGCATCACCGAACCGGTCATCGAGTCCACCGCGAAGCCGATCGCCTCACTCGCGCCCAGCCGGGTCACGGCCGGCGCCGCGGGGCCGAACACCGTGGTCACCGCGAGGGCGGCGGCCACCGCGGTCACGCCCGCCCGCCAGCGCCAGGTTGCCGATCGGGTGCTGCCGCCGATTGCCTCAATCGTCATAACCGTCATGCCGAAGACCATGACGGCGCACGATGTCAGCCCGCTGTGCGATCAGCGTGACCTCTCTGTGCGCCAGGGTCACAGCTGGTACACAGGAAACGGAAAGCCGGCGCAGAGCGTCGCCCACCACAGTAGGGGCATGACGATGGCGAACGCAGACTCCAGCACCGAACTCCGGCGGCCCGACGGGACCCCGGTGCGGGTCCTCGTGGTGGACGACGAGCCGACGCTGGCCGAGCTCCTCTCGATGGCCCTGCGGTATGAGGGCTGGGACGTCCGGAGCGCCGGCGACGGGCTCTCCGCGGTGCGTACGGCCCGGGACTTCCGCCCGGACGCCGTCATCCTGGACATGATGCTGCCGGACATCGACGGGCTGGAGGTGCTGCGCCGGCTGCGCGGGGAGTCCCCCGAGGTGCCGGTGCTGTTCCTGACCGCGAAGGACTCGGTCGAGGACCGGATCACCGGGCTGACCGCGGGTGGCGACGACTACGTCACCAAGCCGTTCAGCCTGGAGGAGGTGGTGGCCCGGCTGCGCGGGCTGATGCGCCGGATGGGGCACGCGCCGATGCGTACCGAGTCGCAGCTCGTCGTCGGGGACCTCTCGCTGGACGAGGACTCGCACGAGGTGCGCCGGGCCGGTGACCTGATCACGCTGACCGCGACCGAGTTCGAGCTGCTGCGTTATCTCATGCGCAACCCGCGCCGGGTGCTGAGCAAGCCGCAGATCCTGGACCGGGTGTGGAACTACGACTTCGGCGGGCAAGCCAACGTCGTGGAGCTGTACATCTCTTACCTGCGCAAGAAGATCGACGCCGGGCGCACGCCGATGATCCACACGATGCGCGGCGCCGGTTACGTCCTCAAGCCGGCTGACTGACGATGAGCGCTGCCGACAGGGCCCACACCCGTCCCGCCCGCTGGCGCAGCCCGGCGGGCTGGCCGCTGCGCACCCGGCTGGTCGCCACCATGATCGCCCTGCTGGCGGTCCTGGGCCTGGTCGTCGGCGGCACCGCCGAGCTCTACCTGAAGCAGTCGCTCTACAGCCAGATCGACGATCGGCTGGACGAGGTCCAGAAGCTGAGCAGGGGCTTCGGTGGTGGTCCGGGCGGACTGAAGAATCCTGACCCGAGCCAGGACAACAGCGTGAACGTGCCACCGGGCGCGGAAGCCAAGTGGATCTTCCTCTATTACGACTCGTCGATGGTCCAGCAGGACGGCGGCCTGCTGCAGTATCGCGACCCCTCGACGACGACCACCACGAACAATCGCTACTCCGGTTACTTCGAGCCGCTGACGGACTCGGAGAAGGCGACACTGCTCTCCGCCGGAGCGAACGGCGACAAGAAGACCGTCGCCGTCGGGGACCGCGGCAACTACCGGGTCACGCTCTTCAAGACACACTCCGGGCAGCCGGGCAGCAGTCAGAGCAACGGTTACACGGTCGTGGCGCTGCCGCTCTCCGATGCCAACGACACGCTCATCAAGGTCGCCGGCTTCACCGGCTGCGTCATCCTCGGGTCGCTGCTGATCGCGGGGTGGGCCGGTGCGCTCATCGTCCGTCGTACCCTCAAGCCTCTCGATCGGGTCGCGGCCACCGCGAGCCGGGTCGCTGAGCTGCGCCTGGACCGCGGCGAGGTGCAACTCGCGCAGCGGGTGCCCGCGCAGGACACCGACCCGCGCACCGAGGTCGGCCAGGTCGGCGCCGCGCTGAACCGGATGCTCGACCACGTCGGCAACGCGCTCGAGGCGCGGCACGCCAGCGAGATGCAGGTCCGGCAGTTCGTCGCGGACGCCAGCCACGAGCTGCGGACGCCCCTGGCGGCTATCCGTGGGTACGCCGAGCTGACCCGGCGCAGCCGGCAGCCGATCCCGGACGAGCTGGCCCACGTGCTGGGCCGGGTCGAGTCCGAGGCGAAGCGGATGACCACCCTGGTCGAGGACCTGCTGCTGCTGGCCCGCCTGGACGCCGGTCGCCCGCTGGCGCAGGACCCGGTCGACCTGACCATGCTGGCCGTGGACGCCACCAGCGACGCGCACGCCACCGCCCCGCGCCACTACTGGCAGCTCGACCTGCCGGACGAACCGGTCACCGTGATCGGCGACGGCGCCCGGCTGCACCAGGTGCTGGCGAACCTGCTGGCCAACGCGCGCACGCACACCCCGGAAGGCACCACGGTCACCGTCAAGGTCGGCACGATGCCGAACGCGGCAGTGCTCCAGGTGATCGACAACGGTCAGGGCATCCAGGCCGAACTCGTGCCGCACATCTTCGAGCGCTTCGCCCGTGGCGACAGCTCACGATCGCGGGCGGCCGGCAGCACCGGCCTGGGGTTGTCGATCGTGCACGCGGTGGTCACCTCGCACGGCGGCAAGGTCGGCGTGCAGAGCCGGCCCGGACAGACGATCTTCACGGTGATGCTGCCGGCCACCGTGCCGCAGGTCGTCCCATCAGCTGAACATCACACGCCATATCTGCCGCGGGTGGGCTGATCCGGCTATGCTGGCGGCGTGTCTCAGACTTGGGCGTTCTATTGGTTTACGGGGCCGGCTCGCGCCGGTGCCTCGGCCATGACCGCATGACCTGAGACACCCCGCCAGAGCCGGCAAGGCAGCGACGACGTCGCTGCCTTTTTGTTTGCCTCGAGCAAACCGGCTCTCGCGCAGGGCCGGTTGAGAAGGAGAGCCATCATGACCGCCCCTGAGGTGCAGCGCGTCCGCGACCAGCGCATCGAGAAGGTCGTCCCGCTGATGAGCCCGGCGCTGCTGCACCACGAGCTGCCGCTCACCTCCGCGTTGCACGACACCGTGCTGGCCGGCCGCAGGCAGGTCGAGGACGTGCTGAACGGACGAGATAAACGCCTGCTGGTCGTGGTCGGGCCGTGCTCGGTGCACGACCCCGCCGCCGCCGGTGAGTACGCCGACCTGTTGAAGGTCGAGGCCGAACGGCTCAGCGAGGACCTGCTGATCGTGATGCGGGTGTACTTCGAGAAGCCGCGCTCCACGGTCGGCTGGAAGGGTCTGATCATGGACCCGGCCCTGGACGGCACCGGTGACGTCGGCGAGGGCCTGCGGATCGCCCGCAAGCTGCTGCTCGAGGTGGTCGACCGGGGTCTGCCGGTGGCCGTCGAGTTCCTCGACCCGATCACCCCGCAGTACATCGCGGACACCGTGGCCTGGGGTGCGATCGGCGCCCGGACCGTCGAGTCGCAGGTGCACCGCCAGCTCTCGTCCGGCCTGTCGATGCCGATCGGCATGAAGAACCGCCCGGACGGCAGCGTCTCCACCGCCGTCGACGCGATCCAGGCCGCCGCGGCGCAGCACGTCTTCCCGGGGATCGACTACTCCGGCACCCCGGCGATCCTGCACACCACCGGCAACCCGGACTGTCACCTGGTGCTGCGCGGCGGGGGCGGCAAGCCGAACTACAGCGCCGCCGACGTCGAGGCCTCGATCGCGCTGCTGCGCAAGGGCGGCCTGCCGGAGCGCCTGGTGATCGACTGCTCGCACGGCAACAGCAGCAAGGACCACAACCGGCAGCCGCTTGTCGCCGAGGACATCGCCGCGCAGATGGAGGCCGGGCAGCACGCCATCAGCGGCGTGATGCTGGAGAGTTTCCTGGTGCCGGGCCGGCAGGAGCTGGGCGCCGAGATGACCTACGGCCAGTCGGTCACCGACGCGTGCATGGGCTGGGACAACACGGTGTCGGTGCTGGAGCGGCTGGCCGCGGCGTCCGCCAAGCGCCGCACGCTGTAACCCGCAGGACGCGGTACTCACAGGGACCACACAGCGGCGGCACAAGGACGCGACAGCGGCGGTGTAAATAGTTCATCAGGTACGAATCCGCCAGCTCTGGGAGTACCTCGATGACCTCGAAGTCGGCGGCGTCGACGGGCGAAGAATCGCTCGTCGACGCCGACACCGGTCCCGCCGAACCGTCCCCTGAAGCTGCCGCGCCAGCTGAACCCTCCACGCCGGCCGAAACGCCTGCCGCTGTTTCTCCGGCAGCCGCTTCTGCTGCCGCTGTTTCTCCGGCAGCCGCTTCTGCTGCCGCTGTTTCTCCCGCAGTCGCTTCTGCTGCCGCTGCCGCGCCGGCCACCGCTGTCGCTCTCGCCGAGCGCGAGCGCGAGCGGCCGGCCGTGATCGACGGGGAGGCGAGCCCGGCCGAGACACCCGCCGAGACGCCGCCTCCCCCGCCGCACGACCGCACCGGCGCTGCGCGGTACCTGCTCGGCCGTACCGACGCCCCGTGGGTCCGGCCGTCCCTGATCGCCCTGCTCATCGGCACCGCGGTCCTCTACATCTGGGGCCTCGGCGCGTCCGGCTGGGCCAACGCGTTCTACTCGGCGGCGGTGCAAGCCGGCTCGGCGAGCTGGAAGGCGTTCTTCTACGGCTCCTCCGACGCCGCGAACTCGATCACCGTCGACAAGACCCCGGCCTCGCTGTGGATCATGGCAATTTCGGTACGGATGTTCGGCCTCAGCGCCTGGAGCATCCTCGTGCCGCAAGCGCTGCTCGGCGTGGCCAGCACCGGCCTGCTCTACGCGACCGTCCGGCGCGGCTTCGGACCGGCGGCCGGCCTGATCGCCGGGGCGGTCTCCGCGCTCACCCCGGTGGCCGTGCTGATGTTCCGGTTCAACAACCCGGACGCGCTGCTCGTGCTGCTGATGGTGGCCGGGGCGTACGCGACGCTGCGCGCCGTGGAGGGCGGCTCGACCAAGTGGATCGTGCTGGCCGGCGTGTTCGTCGGCTTCGGCTTCCTCACCAAGATGCTGCAGGCCCTGCTCGTGGTCCCGGCGTACGGTCTCGCGTACCTCATCGCCGGCCCGCCCAAGCTCGGCAAACGCATCTGGCAGCTGCTGCTCTCGCTGGGCGCGGTGATCGTGTCGGCCGGCTGGTACATCGCCATCGTCGAGCTGGTGCCGGCGTCGGCCCGGCCGTACATCGGTGGGTCGCAGAACAACAGCCTGCTCGAGCTGGCCCTCGGCTACAACGGCCTGGGCCGGCTCAACGGTGAGGAGACCGGCAGCGTCGGTGGTGGCGGCGGGGGCGGTGGTGGCAACGGCGGCAGCATGTGGGGGTCGACCGGCCTGACCCGGATGTTCGACAGCTCGCAGGGCGGGCAGATCTCCTGGCTGCTGCCGGCCGCGCTGATCGTGCTGGTCGCCGGCTTGGTGATCACGGCGCGGCGGGCCCGTTCCGATCTGCAGCGGGCCGGGCTGGTGCTGTGGGGCTCGTGGCTGCTGATCACCGGGCTGATCTTCAGCTTCATGCAGGGGATCTTCCACGCGTACTACACCGTGGCGCTGGCGCCGGCGGTCGGCGCGGTGGTCGGGATGGGCGTGGTGCTGCTCTGGAAGCACCGGGCCAACATCGTCGCGGCGCTGACGCTCGGTGCGGCGGTCGCGGTCACCGCCTGGTGGTCGTACACGCTGCTCGGGCGTAGCTCGGACTTCCTGCCCTGGCTGCGGCTGCCGGTGCTGATCGTCGGGATCGTGGCGGCGGTCGCGGTGGTCGCGTCGTTCCGGCTGTCCCGGCGGATCGCGCTGATCGGCGGGACGGTTGCGCTGGTCACGGCGCTGGCCGGGCCGGCGGCGTACGCGGTGCAGACCGCGTCCGAGGCGCACACCGGCTCGATCCCGTCGGCCGGTCCGGCGGTGTCCGGTGGCGGCTTCGGCGGTCGCGGCGGCCCGGGTGGTGGCGGCGCCGGTCGCGGCAACCGCGGCGGCGGCTTCCCGGGTGGCGGCACTTTCCCCGGCGGCGGCACTTTCCCCGGCGGCAATCAGAACGGTGGCGGCTTCCCCGGTGGCGGAACCCAAGGCGGGACTCAAGGCGGCGCGCCCGGTGGCGGCACCCAGGGTGGCACTCAAGGTGGTGGCAACCGCACCGACGGCGGGGGCCGGGGCATGGGTGGCGGCGGGATGGGCGGCCTGCTCAACGCCGCGACCGTCAGCGCCGAGATGAAGGCCCTGCTGGAGCAGGACGCCGGCAAGTACACCTGGGTGGCCGCGGCGATCGGCTCGCAGAACGCCTCCGGTTATCAGCTGGCCACCGAGCAGCCGGTGATGGCGATCGGCGGCTTCAACGGCACCGACCCCTCCCCCACTCTGGCCCAGTTCAAGGACTACGTCGCCGCTGGCAAGATCCACTACTTCATCGGCGGCAGTGGCTTCGGCGGGGGCGGCAGCTCGGGCAGCAGCGACAGCGGTCAGATCTCCTCCTGGGTGACCGAGAACTTCACCGCCACGACGGTTGGCGGCACCACGGTCTACGACCTGACCACGGGAGTGTCCGGCACCACGGCCTGACAGCACTGATCGACGGCGCGGGCGGTCTCCCTTCTCGGGGCGGCCGCCCGCTCGGCTTTCACGTCGTACAAAAAAGTGGTTTTCGGGGTGTTGATCCTGGTGATAAATCGGAAACAACGCCCAAGAACTCACAGTCGGCGCACAGCGTTCTTATACAGCGGGCAAAGATGCGCGGCGGAGATTGTCCTCATGAGCCTCTCGACGCTGCCATCGCAGGACGCCGGACCGACCCGCGTCACCGCTCCGGTGCTCGACGTCGTCGTCCCGGTCTACAACGAGGAGATCGACCTCGAGCCCTGCGTGCAGCGCCTGCACGCCTACCTCGCGGCCTACTTCCCGTACCGATTCCGGATCACCATCGCGGACAACGCGAGCATCGACGGCACCGCGGCCGTGGCGCAGCGTCTGAAGGCCACCTACCCCGAGGTCGAGGCGGTGTACCTGACCGAAAAGGGTCGGGGCCGCGCCCTGAACCACGTCTGGACACAATCGGACGCGGCCGTGCTCGCCTACATGGACGTCGATCTCTCGACCGACCTCGGCGCACTGTTGCCGCTGGTCGCACCGTTGATCTCCGGGCACTCCGATCTGGCGATCGGATCACGGCTGGCGCGAGGTTCGCGGGTGGTCCGGGGAGCGAAGCGCGAGTTCATCTCCCGGAGCTACAACCTCATTTTGCGTACGACGATGGCCGCGCGATTCTCCGACGCGCAGTGTGGCTTCAAGGCGATCCGGTCCGATGTGGCCCGTCGACTGCTGCCGATGGTCGAGGACACCGGATGGTTCTTCGACACCGAGATGCTGGTGCTCGCCGAGCGGGTCGGCCTGCGCATCCACGAGGTGCCGGTCGACTGGGTGGACGATCCGGACAGCCGCGTCGACATCGTGGCGACCGCGATCGCCGATCTCAAGGGCATCGTCCGGATCACCCGTGGGCTGAGCACCGGCAAGATCCCCCTGGCGGCGCTCCGCGAACAGCTCGGCCGCAATCCGCTGCCGGTGGACGGGGTGCCGACCGGCCTGACCGGTCAGCTGATCCGGTTCGCCGCGGTCGGCGTCGCCAGCACACTCGCCTACCTGGTGCTCTACGCGCTGCTCCGGGTCGGTGTCGGGCCGCAGGCGGCGAACCTGGTCGCGCTGCTGGTCACCGCGGTGGCGAACACCGCGGCCAACCGGCGGCTGACCTTCGGGGTGCGTGGCAACGACGGCGCGCTGCGGCATCAGGCGCAGGGACTCGTGGTGTTCGGAATCGGACTGGCGCTGACAAGTGGCTCGCTGGCACTGCTTGACGCGGCGTCCACCCAGCCGTCCCGTTTCGTCGAACTGTCGGTGCTGGTGCTGGCGAACCTGGTGGCGACCGCGGTGCGGTTCCTGATGATGCGGGTGTGGGTGTTCCGCGGCTCCCGGTCCTGAGCTCTTCGTCTGGTTCACCCTTTTCGCGGCGTCCGTCCACTACGGGCGCCGCGTTGCGTTGCCTGCCGCTTGTATCGCCATCTGACACTCTCCGTGTCGGTGCCGCCGCCAAAACACGGCAAAAACGTTGTACCGGCTGATGAAACCCTTTCCGGTCATCTCACCTCTTGGGCGCGCCTTCCGGGGTCTCGGGTAGTTCGGCCGGAAAATTCGGCACACGCAGACGTATCACGGAAGCAACTCAGAGGTAACAATGGGCTTTGATCGGGATAGCCGACTCTCGATCCTTGCTTCACCGGCGCGGCAGACCGGAAGGCGGCAGCACATGCTCAGCAAAGAGGACACCCGACGCCTGTCACAGCTGGAGCGCCAGCTCCGGCGGGACGACCCCGACTTCTGTGCCCGGATGGGTGGCGGGAACTTCAGTGTTCCGGCTCCCCGGCCCCCGATAGCCCTCTTCATCGCCGCCGCCGTGATCGCTGTCGCCGCGATCGTCCTGGGCGCGGTGGGCTGGTGGATCGCCTCGATCATCGTCGCGGTGTGGGGCGCGGTGACAGCGGCGGCGGCTGGGTACCGCTTCCAGAAGTTCCGCTCCCGCTGACACCCGCGCATCCCCTGGTCATCTGGCCTCATGATCGTCGTCGGCTGAGCCTGCCCCGATCGAGCCCGCGCCCGGCACGGCGCGGGCTCGATCACGTCCCAAGCAAGCGTGTGAAGTGTGGGCGCGCTCCGCACCGAAAGTCCCCACACTCGCCGTCACCACACGCTGCGTGGGGAGTTTGGGCGCGCTCCGCACCGAAAGTCCCCACACTCGCCGTTGCCGCACGCTGCGTGGGGAGTTTGGGCGCGCTCCGCACCAAAAGTCCCCACACTCGCCGTCGCCGCACGCTGCGTGGGGAGTTTGGGCGCGCTCCGCACCGAAAGTCCCCACACTCGCCGTCGCCGCACGCTGCGTGGGGAGTTTGGGCGCGCTCCGCACCGAAAGTCCCCACACTCGCGGTTGCCGCACGCTGCGTGGGGAGTTCGGGCGCGCTCCGCACCGAAAGTCCCCACACTCGCCGTCGCCGCACGCTGCGTGGGGAGTTCGGGCGCGCTCCGCACCGAAAGTCCCCACACTCGCCGTTGCCGCACGCTGCGTGGGGAGTTTGGGTGCGCTCTGCACCGAAACTGCGGGTGGGTGGGTCAGGTGGTGGCGGCTAGGACGGCGGCTCGGGGGCTGGTCAGGACCGGGCGGCCGGGGAGCAGGGCGGCGGCCGGGGCCATGCTCGGCTGGGCCAGCACGATCACTTCGGCGTCGACGGCGCGGAGCTGGGCGGCTATGGCCGCGTGGTAGGCGGGCAGGTCGCCGGCCTCGAAGAACTGCCATGCGTCCAGGCAGGGCACCAGCACCAGGTCGGCGGTGGCGTCCTCGTCCCGGAGCACGGCCGTTGTGGGTTCCACGGTGGACTCGACCGCGTAGGCGACCGCGATCCGGCCGCCCTTCGCCGCTGCGATCGCGGCTCGGGCCATCGGGCGGTCGCCGCGCAGGGCGCCGGCGCGTTCCGCTTCCAGGCCGATGGTGGAGCAGGTGCAGACGATCACGTCGGTGTCGGCCAGCTCGGCCAGCCGTTCCCGCAGCCGATCCTCGACCGGCAGCCCGGCGCGTGCGTCGGCCAGCAGCTGCGGATCGACGACGTGCCGGTCCTGCCAGCCCGGCGCCAGCTCCGCGACCAGACCGCGGAACGTCGCCACGTGCACTTCAGCGGTATGCAGAAACCCGATCGTGCTCACTCGGCCACGGTAACGGCCGCACGATCACGACGTGACAGCACCGACCGCGGTCACCGGGTCACCGGCGCGCGCACCGCGACAGCTGCGAGAAGCACTCGAACGGCCGCACGATCGCGACGTGACGGCACCGACCGTGGTCGTCGGGTGCTTGACGTCGACGTTGACCGTGCGGGCACCGCGGTGGCTGCGGGAAGGCTTGAGGGGCGGCGGGGTCAGGTGAAGGTGGTGGTGGCGGTGGGGACGTTGCGGGCTCGGGCCACCTCGCTCGCTTCCGCTTCGACTCGGTGCTGCTGCTTCGGGGTCAGAGGGGCGAACGGGGTCACCGTGAGGTCGACTCGTTTCTTGCCGGCCATGCGAGGGCGCCACACCCCGGCGATCTCGCCGTCGAGCAGCAGGACGCCCGGGTTGCCGAGTGCGCGCCACACCTCCTTGTGCCGGTCTCGCTCCGGGATCAGCAGGTCTCGGTCACGGGCCTGCAGCAGCGGGTCCATCGCCGGCAGCAGGCGGACCGAGGCCGGGGTGGGCGGTGACTCCAGGGCGGGCACGCTGGCGGCCGGCAGCCAGGAGCGGCGGCCGTCGACGTGCAGCTCGACCAGGTCGGCGGGCCAGTGCGCGCGGACCTCGGTGGTGGTGCTCTGCAGATATTTCGCCACCTCGGCCGGGGTGGCCGGGCCCAGAAAGCGCAGATAAGTGGTGACCAGCTCCCCGAACCCGTGATTGCTCTCCGGGAACGGCGCGTCGAGAGGACCGAGCATGGCGTCGCGGCCGCGGGAGAGCACCTGGACACCACCGGGCAGGCCGGCCAGCTGCCAGACGCTGCCCGAGACGTGCCGGGCCTGGCAGGGCTTGCAGTCGAAGGTCAGCTCGGCGGGCACCCGGCTGCTCACCGCGGTGCTCACCTCGCCACGCGGCATCGGCGTGTGCACCACCTCGCGGAAGGCGGCCGCGGTGGCCCGGATCGCCGCGATCCCCAGGCTCAAACCGTACGGAATCTGTGCGCTCTTGATCCTCGCGGTCGCGTCGGCGTCGCTGATCGGCCACAGCTGGGCGGTCAGCGCGGCGATGTCGGCGCGCCGGTGCAGGTGGGGCGCGCCACGGGTGGCCCACACCGTGAGCAGGCGATCGTCGTCGAGCTCGGCGCTGGTGCGGGCGGCCAGCGCGACGTGGGTGGAGCCCGGGGTGTATTCCTGCACGCCCAGGTCGAGCACCGGCAGGTCGGCGGGGCGGGCACTGACCCGCTCGGTGAGCCCCAGCGCGGCCAGCCGGAATGCCATCACCTGCGCACGATCCACGTTGATCATCGCTGCACCTCCCGATCAGGTGCGACGACCGTACCGCCGGGATGCGACATTTCTCAGGCGTTCCCGGCGGGCGCCCGGCAGGCCCTCGACATACTCCCAGGTGTCCAGGCTGGTCGGGCCGTACGGGCCCTCCTGCGGTATCGGCGGCTCGCCGGTCAGACGGTACCCGCAGCGACGGGCCACCGCCGTGCTCGCCGAGTTGCCCGGATCGATCCGCAGCAGCAGCCGACGCAGGTGCAACGTGCCGCAGGCGTACTCGGTGAGCAGCGACAACGCGCCCACCGCGAGCCCGCGCCGCCGGTATGCCGCACCCACCAGATAACCCAGCTCGGCCTCGCGCGGCACCGGGTTGACCCCGAAGAGCAGCACCTCGCCCAGCGGCGCGAGCCCGTCCACGGTGATCGCGAGCTGGATCCGGCGCCCGGTCAGCCGCCCCTGCTGGGCCCGTTTCAGGTAGGCCAGCCCGGCCTCGACGTCGAACGGCGACGGCATCGGCGTCCAGCGGGCGATGTCCGGCTCGTCGAGCAGCGTGACCAGATCCTCCAGATCGTCGGGCGTCCATTCGCGCAACACGACCCCATAGCCCGCCAACCGGAGCGGGTGCGGCAGCGGGCTGGTGGTCACTCCTCGAATCCTGCCTAAAAGGACCCGTTTGCGGCTAGTGGCGATCGACAAGTCGTCTTTGACGATTCTTGACCGTCCATCCGTCGGATAACCGATCGCTTTACCGCGGGCCTTCCGGGCGGCTTCGCCGCTTGCGTCCGGCACGGCAGGATCCGGTGCATGTCTTCCCTTTCCGGTACGTCCTCGGCCTACCCGGTCAACTCCAACGAACACTGGGCGCTCTACAACGCCCGGCAGTCCGAGCGTGACGTCCGTGCGACCTGCCGCCGGGCGATGGAACTGGCCGGTCCCGGTGCCGGCCGGACCGCTGTCGACCTGGGCTGCGGAGCGGGCCGGGAAACTCGTGCGCTGCTCGAGTCCGGCTGGCGGGTGACCGCCTTCGACGGTGACCCGACCATGCTGTCCGCTGTCGATCAGCCGCACCCGGCGCTGACCGCCCGCCGGCTCAGCTTCGAGCAGATCACCGAACTCCCCGATACCGACCTGATCCACGCCGCCTACGCGCTCCCGTGGCAGGACCGGCCGCACTTCGATCGCCTGTGGACCATGATCCGCTCGGCGCTGCGCCCCGGCGGCTGGATCGCCGTGGACCTGTTCGGCGTGCGCGACAGCTGGGCCGGTGCGCCGGGAATGACGTTCCTGACCGAGACCGAGGCGAAATCCCTGGCCGACGGCCTGACCGTCGAACACTGGCACGAGGAGGACGAGCTCGGCGCCGCCAGCAGCGGCCCCAAACACTGGCACGTCTTCCAGCTGATCGCCCGCCGGCCCACCTGACCCCACCCCGCCGCGCGACCGGAGCGACGAGCGGCGGGAGGAGCGGGTGGCCGGGGTCAGAGCTTGCGGGCCGTGATCTCCACCCCGGCGGTGCGCAGCCGGGTGACCAGGGCGTCTCCGATGGCGGTGGCCGGGGTGAGAACGCCGCCCTCGGACGGGGGCAGGGCGTCCCGGTCGAGGGCCAGGGCCAGGGCGGACTCACCGAGCATCACGGCGGTCGCGGCGTACCCCGGGTCGCCCTTGGCCCGGAACCGCGCGGTGTAGCGCGCGCCGCTCGTCGTGGTGGTGAAGATGTCCATGGTGAAGTGGCCGTTCTGCTGGGTCTTCTCGCTCGGGCCGGTGCCCGGCGCCGGCAGCAGCCGGTCCAGCAGGAAGCGGGTCGGCGGCACCGCGAGCCCGACGAACAGCGCGCCGAGCACGATCTTGGTGCCGGCCGCGATCACCGGCGAGAGCGGTGACGCGCCGACACTCATCGCTTCGCGATACTTGAAACCGCGACCGTACGCCCAGCCCCGCAGCGCGTTGCTCCGCCGCACCACCCGGGTGTTGTAGGACGCCATCACGAACGGCGCGAGCCGTCCGCGCAGTCGCGGGTCCACGTCGGAGGCCGGGAACGTGTCCATGTCGCTCTGCCGGCCCACCTTCGGCTCGGCGGCCCGGTCCGGGCTGAGCGAATACGGACTGCCGGCCACCCGGCGCAGCGAGGGGTCCTTCTTCATCACGTCGACCTGGTTGCGCATCGAGTCGATGGTGCCGCCGCTCACCCCGCCGCTCAGGCTGGTCACCACGAGCGTGGTGTCGGTGAGCTCCCCCGCGCCGTCCTGCTCGATCAGTTGATGCAGGACGTGCACCCCGATGTCGGACGGAATGGAGTCGAAGCCGCAGGAGTGCACGATCCGCGCACCGGTACTGCGGGCGAGCTCATGGTTCTCGTCGATGCTGTCCCGGGCGAACAGCACCTCACCGGTCAGATCGACATAGTCGGTGCCGGACACGGCGCAGGCGTGCGCGAGGGGACGGCCGTACTTCGCGTAGGGACCGACGGTGGTGATGATGACCTGCGCGCGTCCGGCCAGGGTGGCCACCGCGTCGGGATCGGTGGCGTCCGCGATCAGAACCGGCCAGTCGACGTTCAGCCGAGAGCGGAGCGCCTCCAGTTTCTCCGGTGAGCGGCCGGCCAGTGCGATACGGGTGCCGGCCGGTGCGAATCCGGCGAGATGCTTTGCCACGAGGGCCCCGACGAAGCCGGTGGCACCGTAGACGATCACCTCGAAGTCACGTGAACGATCGCTCATGGTCCGAGATTGTGCACCCCGGACCGCAGCGGCGGGACATCCGGACGCCACAAAAGAACCGAACAAGCAGCGGTGACCCGAAAAAAGCCGCTGTTTACCCACTCCCGACCGGGCTATGCAGACTGACAACGGGTTTCCCCCGTACGGCCGACCACGGTGGTGGAAAGTCTCCCCTCCACTCAAGAAAACGGGTGGTTGTCGGACCAAAGGCAGATCAAAGCGGCTAATTTGTGAGAACAAAGTCACCAGCCCCGCTATCGGACGTGGTCAGGTCCGTGATGCGGTGGCTACCGTCGGCAGTCCGCACTAGCGGACACCGTGGCCGGAACGCCGAGTCCTGCCTGCTGGTCACGGTCAACAACACACAGGCATGGAGCGGGGGACCCACAAGTTCTCCGGCGCGCTCCTCGGAGCGTGCCTCGGGGTGAAGCCGCACCTAGCGGCCGGGCTCCTCGGCCCGAACCCGACAGCTCACCTCGCAGGCGTGGAGGGAAAACTTCATGCTTCACCTGAACAAGCGGGTTCGTCGTGTCCTCTCCCGGCGAGCCCCGGCACCGCGCGCCCATTTTCGGGCCGCGCAGGTCACGTCCACGCAGCCCGGGCACACACGCACCCGGCTGAAACGTGCGCTCGGCATCACGGTGGCCGGCCTGGCCGGCGCCATCGGCCTGCTGGCCGTGGAAGCCGCACCAGCCAGCGCCGCGCCGAACGTCAACTGGGACGCCGTCGCCAAGTGCGAATCCGGCGGGAACTGGAGAATCAACACCGGGAACGGCTATTACGGCGGTTTGCAGTTCAGCCGCGGCACGTGGCGCTCGCACGGCGGCGGCTCCTACGGCTCCACGGCCAATCTCGCCTCCAAGACCGAGCAGATCACGGTCGCCGAGCGGGTGCTGCGCAACCAGGGCATCGGCGCGTGGCCGACGTGTGGCCGCCGCGGCCTCACCCAGTCCCGGAAGACCGCCACGGTACGGACCACCTCGGTGAGCCCCTTCCGCCTAGCGGCCTACACCAAGCCGCTGACGGCGGGGCGCACCTACGTGGTGAAGCGCGGCGACACGCTCTCCAGCCTCGCCGCCCGCTATCACGTCCGGGGTGGGTGGAAGGCGCTCTACCGCGCCAACGCCGGCCGGCTGAGCAGCCCGAACCACCTCCGCGTGGGACAGCGCCTGGCGTTCTGACCAGCGGTTGCGGGGTCCCTCGGCAAGGGACCCCGCGCCCGGTCAGCTCTCGATCGGGTCAGCTGGGCGGCCGGGTGAACTCCGGCTGGTCGAGCACACGCAGCCAGGAACCGTCGGGCTGCCGGCGCACCACCTGCGCCCGCGCCCCGGCGCCGTCTTTCGGCGGGGTCGAGGTGAGGGCCAGGTCGCCGCTGATCAGCGTGGGCAGCGGCGGCTCCGGCTCGAACCGCGGCATCCTCGGCAGCACCTCGGCCCAGAACTTCTGGATCGCCGCGCGGCCGACGGTCTGGCTGCCTGGCGGGTAGGCCATCACGGCATCCTCCTCATACAGCCAGGCCAGGCCCTCGGCGTCTTTCGCGTTGGCGCGCTCGACGAAGAGGCGGGTGAGGTCTTCCGGCTGGAGTGCCTTCTCGCGTTCGCTCATGGCTCCAGCCTTCCGCGCCCGGGTCTACAAGTCCAACGCATAGTTCTTATGACTACTACAATTCCCACTTGTGGATTTGCGGCAGCTTCAGTACTTCGTGGCGGTGGCCGAGACCGGGAGCTTCACCCGGGCCGCGGAGCGGGTGCACATCACCCAGTCCGGGGTGAGCGCCCAGATCAAGGCCCTGGAGCACGAGCTCGGCGCGGAGCTCTTCGACCGCAGTGGCCGCACCGCGCGCCTCACCGACGCGGGTTCGGTGGCGCTGCGCCACGCCCGCGCGGCGCTCGACTCGACGCTCGACCTGCGCGACGCGATCGACGACGTGAAAGGGCTGATCCGGGGCCGGCTGACGATCGGCATGGTGACCGGATGCGAGGTGACGCCGCTGTTCGACGCGCTCGCCGCGTTCCACCGCGATCACCCCGGCATCGAGCTGGAGCTGACCGAGGCGAACTCGGATCACCTGGTCGCCGGGGTACGCACCGGCAGCCTCGACGTCGCGCTCGCCGGACTCGCGGGTGAACCACCCGACCACCTCGCGGCGCAGATCATCGTGAGCGAGCCCCTGGTCGCGCTGACCCCGCCGGGCAGCGAGCTGGCGCAGCGCGGGAGGGTCCCGGTCGCCGGGCTCACGTCGTACCACATCGTCTGTCTGCCGGTGGGGACCGGCATCCGTGACGTGCTCGACCGCGCCGTCCTCGCAGCGGTCGGTGTGCGACCGGAGGTCGCCCTGGTGGCCACGTCCCCGGACACCGTCGCCGGCCTGGCCCGTCGCGGTCTCGGGGTCGCCGTGCTGAGCGAGTCGATGGCCGCCGCGCACCCGGACCTGGTCGCGGTCCCGATCGACGACGTCGGCATTCCGGCCCTGCTCGCGCTGATCTGGCAGGACCGCGCGAGCCCGGCCCTGTCCGCCTTCCTGAAGCACTGCCGCGCCGCTTTCAGCTGATCGAAAACAGCCGAACCTGAAGCGGTGCCGCCCCGCTTTCAGCTGATCGAAAACAGCCGAAACGGCAGGAGCCCCCGCCGCGACCAGCGGCGAGGGCTCCCGGGACTACCGAGTTACTTGGTGATCTTGACGGTGTAGACCTTGGCGGCCGACTTGTTGCCCGCCTTGTCCGTCGCGAGGTAGCTGATCCGCAGGGTGCCCTTGGCGACCCCGGAGACCTTGAGGCTCCAGGATCCGCCGCTGACCTTCGCGGTCAGCAGCTCGCCCTTGCTCAGCGCCGCGGACTTCGAGGACGCCTTCGTCCACTTGCCGTGGCTGTAGTAGTACCACTTGCCGGAGCGCTGCTCGACCAGCTTGACCCGCACGCTGCTGACGCCCAGACCGGTGTCGCTCACCTTGCCGGTGACCGTCTTCCAGGACGTCGCCTTGTTCGAGCTGTGCGGGACGGTCAGAGTCACCTTCGGTACGAAGACGTCCTTGACGACCTTGAGCGTGCCCGCCGTCACGGTGCTGCCCGCGCCGGCCGCGTTCACCGGGGTCACCTTGACCGAGTACGTGCCGGCCTTGGTGTAGGTGTGCGTGACCGGGGTGTTGGCGGACGCCGAGCCGGTGGTGCCGTCGCCCCAGGTGATCTTGACCGAGGTGCCGTTCACGCCGCTGACGCGGAGGGTGACCGACTGGGTGGCCCAGATCGAACCGGCGCTCAGCGAGTACTTGCCGGCCTGCGCGGCCGCCGTCACGGTGCCGCCGCTGACGGTGGCCGTGTTGCCGGCCTTGTCAGTGAGGGTCACGGTGATCGTGAACGTGCCGGCCTTGGCGTACTTGTGAGCGGCCGACTTGCCGGTCAGGGTCTCCGGCGTGCTGCCGTCGCCCCAGGTGACGACCTGCGTGACCTCGGCGACAGCACTGTCGTCGGTCAGCGAGGTCTGCGTCAGGGTGACCGTCTGGCCGGGCCAGATGGTCGTGGCGTTCGCCTGGTAGGTGCCGGTCGGCGCGGTGGTGTCCGACGGCGCCGGGACGTACACGCTGCTGCGGAACGCGGTGTCCGCGGTGATCGGCGTGTACTTGGCGAAGTAGTTGACCAGCATGGTCAGGTCGTTGTCGCCGGTCGTGACCTTGGCGGTGCCCTTGCCGAGGGTGAAGAAGTTGTCGCCACCCGAGGCGAGGAACGAGTTCGACGAGACCCGGTACTGACCGGCCGGGTCGAGGACCACGCCGTTCAGCTTCACCGTGGACGCGATGATCCGCGAACCGGCCGGCTGCGTGGCGTCGTACTGATAGGTGAAGCCCTTGGACACACCCAGGTGCAGGATCGGCCGGGAAGCGGTGGACGGCTGCCACTGCTCCTCGAGCACCTGCTTGATCTGTGCGCCGGTGAGGGTCTGGGTGACCATGTCGTTGGCGAACGGCTGGACCGCGTACGCCTCGGAGTAGGTGATCACGCCGTCCTCGCCGACCAGCAGGTCGCTGCGCAGGCCACCCGGGTTCATGAAGGCGATCTGAGCGCCGCCGCGACGAGCCTCACTGGTCTGGTCGAGCTGCACGTCGGCGATGAAGTTGCCCATCACCGACTCGGCGCCACGGTCCTCGGCGGTGCCGTTGTAGGCCCGCTTGATGTCCGTGGTGATGGTGCCGAGCTGCTTCGCGCCGAGCACCGTCGAGTTGGCCTTGGCGGCTGCCACGATCTTGGCGACCGCCGCGTTCGGCGTGATGTCGTCGGCGGTGGTGTCCGGCGTGCCGGCGTTGGCCAGCACGTCGATCAGCTTGGCCGTCGACGCGGTGACCTGCTTGGTCGCCGGGTCGATGGTCAGGGTGGCCTGGCCGACGCGGACGCCGTAGTCCTCGGCCTGGATCACCGGACGGGTCTTCGTGGTGCCGGGGACCGGGACCTCGAAGGCGTACGGCTGGTGGGTGTGTCCGGTGAGGATGGCCTCGTACTCGGCGCTCACCCTGGTGAAGTCACCGAAGACCGGGTCGGCCTGCAGCGTCGCGGCGGAGGTGATGTTCTCGGTCGCCGCACCCTCGTGGGCGAGCAGGACGAGCACGTCCGCCTCACCGTTCGACTCGTCGCCGTCGGAGAGCTGAGCCGCCACCGTGTTCGCCTCGGCGATCGGGTCGTGGAACTCGACGCCCTTGATGCCGTCCGGGCTGACCAGCGAGCCGGTCTGCGAGGTGACGACACCGACGTAGCCGACCCGGATGCCGGCCACGGTCTTCACCGTGTAGGCGTCCAGGACCCGCGCGCCGTCCTTGTAGACGTTCGCGCCGAGGTACGGGAAGTTCGCCCGGTCCTCGACCCGTCCGGTCAGGTCGGCGAGGCCCTTGTCGAACTCGTGGTTGCCGACCGCGGAGACCGACAGGCCGGCCGCGTTCAGGGCGTCCAGCGTCGGGTTGTCCGAGTCGATCGACGAGATGAAGGTCGACGCGCCGATGTTGTCACCGGCCGAGCTGAAGATCGTGTACGGGTTCTGCGCCCGCAGCTTGTCGACCAGACCGGCCACGTACGCGGCGCCGCCGACGTTCGTGCTCGGCTGCTCGAGCCGGCCGTGGAAGTCGTTGATGTTGAGCAGCTGCAGGTCGATCGGGTCGGTGTCGATGCCGACGACGACCGGGTCGTGGTCGCTGGCCCGGTACGGGTCGGCACCGTAGAACGGCGCGTAACCGTCGTACTGGAACGCGTACGACTCGACCGAGTTGATGTTCCAGATGTCCACGCCGGTGACCCGGTCGGTCAGCGCCGCCGTGGTCAGCGCGTGGTCCAGGGAACCGGACTCGCCGCCGAAGACGTACGAGGACTTGCCCGGCGCCTTCGTGGTGTGCACGTCGGTGTAGCCGGCCTCGTAGAGGACCTGCATCGGGTCTTCCTGGGTGTACGAGTTGAAGTCACCCAGCAGGATCACGTTGTCGGTGCCGCTGTCCTTCTCGACACCCTTGACGAAGTTGACCAGCGACGCGGCCTGACGCTTGCGGTCACCGTTGTACGGGCCCTGCCCGTCACCGGAGTCCACGTTGTCACCGGCCGGAGCGACCGAGGCGCTCTTCGACTTCAGGTGGTTCGCGACCACCGTGAAGTCGATCGAGCCGGCGTGGAACGTCTGCGCGATCGGCTCACGCGCGTTCGACCACACGGTCTCGTCGCTGAGCGAGCGGGACGCGCCCTTCGGCGTGGCCTTGGCCGGCTTGTAGATGATCGCGGTGGTGATCACGTCCTGCTCGGCCGCGCTCGGCAGCTCGGCGGGCGACCGGACGTAGTCCCAGGTGCCCGCGCCGTCGACGTCGTTCAGCGCGCCGACCAGGGTCTTCAGCGCCAGCTGCGGGTCGTTCGCCTCGAACTTGACCGAGTTCTCGATCTCCATGAGCGCGACGACGTCGGCGTTCATCGCGCTGATCGCCGAGACGATCTTCGCCTGCTGCTTGGCAGCCGCCGCCGCGTCGGTCGCGCCGCGCGCCTCGCCACCGAAGTGGACGAAGTAGTTCAGCACGTTGAAGCTGGCCACCTTGAGGTCGCCGCCCACGGCCACCGGTGCGGTGGTGCGCGGGTTGGCGGCGGTGAAGGTGGTCCGGTTCGCCGCCGGGGTCTCCGCGGAGACCGGGGTGGTCGGCTCGAGCAGCCAGTCGCCGTACGCGTAGTCCAGCACGACCGGGCCGAAGGAGGCGACCTTGTCGCCGGTCCGGATCGGCTCGTCCTTGGAGATGTACGGCGGCGCGATCTTCGCGGTCGACAGGTTGGCGGTCTTGCCGTCGTCCAGCAGGATCCGGGCGTCGCGGTTGGCGGCCTTCAGGGCCTTGGCCGCGTCGCTGCCGGGCTTGGCCACGTCGGTCGGGACCTTCGCCACCGCGTCGCCGGCGGCCAGCACGGCCTCGCCGTAGGTGTTCAGGTAGTACGTGTCCGACACCGTGTACTTGCCGGCCGGGGCGACGAGCATGCCCTCGGCGGACTCGCGGACCGCGTCACTGGCCGGCAGGCTCAGCGACACCGCGGTCGGCACGGTCACACCGGTGGCGCAGATCTGCGTGTCGGCCTTGGCCGCGAGGGTGATCTCGGTGAGGCCGCTGAACTCGGTCACCGAGCCGGTCACCCGGACCTGGTCACCCATGTTGACGGTGGGCAGGTTCGCGACGGTGCCGTAGACGAGGACGGCGTCCGACGCGGTGCCCTCGGCGACCTTGCGGTCACCGCCGCTGCCCGCGGTCTGGATGTAGAAGCCGTTGAAGCCGCCGGTGGTGTGCACCGCGGTGACGACGCCCTCGACGGTGACCTTCGTACCGGCCAGCGGGGACGCCGCGCCGGTGCCCTGCACCTCGGCGATGGTGTTGGTGACCGCGGTGTCGCAGCCGACCGTCGGCTCCGGGTCGGGGGTGGTGGTGCCGCCGTTCAGCGTGCCGAACGAGCTGGCCGCCTCGGGCTTCCAGGCGCCGTCGATCTTCTGGAGCGAGTACCCGACCGGGGTGGCGGTCGACTCGGCGACACCGATGTCGGTCGAGGTCTGTCCGAGCGCCGGGCCGTTGGACGCCGTGACGACGCCCTCGTAGCTGAGGAACTCGGCGAGCGTGCCGTCCGGCTTGACCAGTGCGATCGCGTCGGGCGAGCCGTTCTGCAGGCCGTCGGTCGGGTAGGTCGTCACGACCACACCGGACGCCGGGACCAGACCGCTGAGCGTGGTGGTGCTGTAGCTGGCACCGACGGGGTTTCCGCCGCCGTTGTAGAGAACGATCTGCCAGCCGGACAGGTCGGTCCCGGCCGGGGCCTGGATCTCGATCGCCTCGCCGCTGTCAGCGCCGACGTTGTCGTAGTGGATCTCGCTGATGAAGGGGATCTGTGCTTCGGCGGCGAAAGCCGGCCCGGAGAAGCCCAGACCCAGCGCGGTGGCCAGTGCCGCGGCACCGAGGGCACGAAGAGCGTGGGGGCTCCGTGCCGTCTGGTTCGCCCGAGCACCGGGGTTCACGCTGCGTGTATATGGACGCATCGAGATAGGTCCTCCGATGGAAGTGAGTGGGGCGGAGATTAGGGGCGGTCGATGACGTTCTTTTCTCGATCAGGTAACGGAACGGGGTGCGGCCCACTAAGGACAGGTGGTAATCCCCCCGAATCGACCACTCACGATGGTCACGGTTGAGCATCCGAGAGTCCATTACGGATTGTTACCTGTTGGCTGTCTATACAGCGCGTTACGAAACGTCCTCGTCGTTACGTGCCCGCCACGACCTTCTAAGACCCTTTTTGGTACGACCTGAGCAGTCCGGCCTGCTCCGGGGCGGGTCGTCCGCATCGAGCCCACCGTCGTCGTTCGTGATCTAGTTCCGGCCGAAAGTATGAGACGCGGTTTTAGGGGTATTAAGTCCGTTCTGACATGGTTAGGGAGTGTTTCCGGGGGAGGCGACTGAAGGGAATGGTTATGAAGAAGGCAGCACGCATGCTGACGCTGGCGGGCTTGGGCATGCTGGCCGGCGCCGGACTGTTCGCGGGGCCGGCGCTGGCGGCGCCCGCCGCGGGGCAGTCGGGCAGCGGCACCTCGGCGAACCCGGCGCAGGCGCGGTGGGACGACGACGAGGTCGTCGGCTACTACCGGACCTACCGGTCCTGTGACCGGGCCGGCCGCACCGGCGAGCGCTTCGACGCCTGGGACGACCACGACTGCGAGCGGGTTCGCCGGGGCATCCGCCGCGGCGCCTACGCGCTGATCGTGTCGCAGGACGACTGGAGCGACCGCTGGAACAGCCGCTGGCGTCCGGGCCAGTGGCCGGGCAACTGGAGCGACCGTCCGCAGTGGCCGGGCCCGGGTCGCCCGCACCACGGCGGCCCGAGCCACGGCGGCCCGAGCCACGGCTGGCCGGGCAACGGCGGCCCGAGCCACGGAGGGCCCGGCAACGGCGGCCCGAGCCACGGAGGGCCCGGCAACGGCGGACCGTCCCACGGCGGCCCCGGCAACGGCGGACCGTCGAACGGCGGACCGGGCAACGGCGGACCGTCCAACGGCGGACCGGGCAACGGCGGACCGTCCAACGGCGGACCGGGCAACGGTGGCCCCGGCAATGGCGGACCGGGCAACGGCGGACCGTCCAACGGCGGACCGGGCAACGGTGGCCCCGGCAATGGCGGACCGTCCAACGGCGGCCCGGGTAACGGCGGACCGGGCAACGGCGGACCGTCGAACGGCGGCCCCGGCAACGGTGGACCGGGCAACGGTGGGCCAGGCAACGGTGGGCCGGGCAACGGTGGGCCAGGCAACGGTGGGCCAGGCAACGGTGGACCCGGCAACGGTGGGCATCGCCCCTCTCGCTGATGCATGACGCGCGCGGGTCACACCTCACCAGGTGTGACCCGCGCGGCTTTCCCCGGAATGGCGCTCGCGACCACCCGCACCGGGCGTCATAATTCCGTACGATGCGATTTTAAAAATGGTCCGCGGCCTCGAGATTCTCGCAAACCTGCAGCTCAGGCCGCAGTGAAAAATCTCAAAGCAAAAACTGATATGTACACCGGGGCACCACGACCGCGCGTTGACAGAGCTCCGGAAAGCTATTTAATCTCTCCCCTCGAAGCGCCCGTTGAATGACGCACGGCAGCGCACCGGACGCGAGGGGCCCGACCGATGAGCAAGCGCGACGACCGCCGGCGCGACCTGATCGCCGCTGCCCAGCGCGGTGATCGGCGGGCCCGTGACGAGCTGGCCCGGGCGTTTCTTCCGCTGGTCTTCAACGTGATCGGCCGGGCTCTGAACGGGCATCCGGACGTCGACGACGTGGTGCAGGAGACCATGCTGCGGGTGATCCGTGACCTGCCGTCGCTGCGGCAGCCGGAGAGTCTGCGCGCCTGGATCCTGACCATCGCGGTGCATCAGGTCGGCGTGCACCAGCAGCGCGCCGAGGCGGCCGCCCGGGTCGGGCCGCTCGCCGAGGTCCCGGACACCGGCGCCGACTTCGAGGAGCTGGCCATCCTGCGGCTGCGGCTCTCCGGCGAGCGGCGTCAGGTGGCCGAGGCGAGCCGGTGGCTGGACGCCGAGGACCGCACGGTGCTGGCGCTCTGGTGGCAGGAGGCGGCCGGCGAGATCGGTCGCGGCGAGACCGCGGTGGCCTTGAACACCACTTCCGCGTACGCCGCGGTCCGGATCCAGCGGATGCGCGCCCAGCTCGACCGCAGCCGGATCCTGGTCGCGGCCCTGGAGGCGCGGCCGCGCTGCGCCGGGCTCGCCGAGACGGTGACCGGTTGGGATCAGCGACCGGGCGCGCTGTGGCGCAAACGGATCGACCGGCACGTCCGGGACTGCCCGGTGTGCCTGGCGATCGTCCCGGACCCGGTGGCGGTGGAGCGGCTGCTGGTCGGGTGCGCGCTGGTGCCGGTTCCGGCGGCGCTGACCGCGGCGGTGGCGGTCAAGGGCGGCTGGCTGCGATCACATCCGGTCGCGGCGGCGCTCACCGTCGTCGCGGTGCTCGCGGCCGGCGGCACCGCGGCGTACGCCAGCCGGCCCGAACCGCAACCCACCGCCCAGCCGGTCGCGCCGGGCCTCGCCCCGGCCGTCGCCTCCGTCGCGCCTTCTTCGGTGGCCCCGGCCACCGCGCCACCGTCGGCAAAACCGTCGACGACAGCGTCGGCGAAGCCGAGAACCACCGCTTGCGGTGCGGGTCTGGCCCCGCGCTGGGCCAGCTGGCCGATGCCGAACCCGGCGAAGACCGGCCTGACCCACCGGGCGAAATACACCAACCTGGGCAGCGGGGTGGTCCGCGACGACGTCACCTGCCTGCAGTGGCAGCGTGCCACGGCACCGGACACCTACACGTTCCCGCAGGCCAAGGCGTACTGCGCCGGGCTGAAGCTGGACGGTGGCGGCTGGCACCTGCCGACCCGGATCGAGCTGACCTCGATCGTCGACAGCACCCGTTCCGGGCCGGCGCTGAACACCACAGCATTCCCGGGCGCTCCGGCGCAGTTCTTCTGGACCTCGACCCCGTGGGCGGTGACCAAGACGCCGCTGCGCGCCTGGATCATCAACTTCTACGAGGGCCTGGCCAGCAACGGCGCGTTCCAGACCGGCACCTACCGGGTCCGCTGCGTGCGCTCCGGCGGCGGCTCCGGCGCGCCGGCCTACCGGGTCGCGGCCGGCCAGGTCACCGACCCGGCGACCGGGCTGGTCTGGCAGCGGGCCGGCTCCGCGGGCACCATGACGGCGGCCGCGGCCACCGCGTCCTGCACGGCGCTGAGGCTGGGCGGCCGCACCTGGCGCCTGCCCAGCCTCACCGAACTCGCCAGCACCGTCGACGACTCCCGGGTGGCCCCCGCGATCAACCGGTCGGCCTTCCCCGGCACCGCCGCGAACGGCTGGTACTGGACCTCCGCGACGGCCGCCCCGGACCCGTCCGCCCGGTGGGCGCTGAACTACGACGACGGCTACACGAACTATCGCAAGGTCACCGCGGGGTACGCCCGCTGTGTCAGCTCCTAGGCCCTGGCTCTACCCGGTCACCGGCTCGCCGGGGACGGTGAAGAGCGGCGCCCACGGCTCCTCCGGGCCGATCGGGTACTCGGTCGACGGCGGCTCGTTCTTGGTGATCCAGCGCGCCTCGTACGGCAGGCCGCCGAAGACCACCCGGTCACCGCGCTTGTAGCCGAGCGCCGGGTTCCACTCCGCGGTCACGCCGGACACCGCGGGCGTCGGGGTGGGTGCGGTCTCGGTGGTGCTGACCGGGCCGACCACCGACCACGGGTTCGGCGTGCCGGAGACGTCGTCGGCGGTCGGGTCGGCGCCCTGGTTGGCCCATTTCGCCTGGTAGACCACCCCGTGCCAGACCACCTTGTAGCCGCCGACATAGAGCGCGGTCAGCCGCCACACCGGGTACGGGCTGGTCGCCGGGTCGTCGACGGTCGCGTTCTGGTCCGGGATCTCCACCGACTCGCGGCCGCTGCTGCCCACCGAGGTGCCCGGCAGACCGGCGAAGACCTTGGAGAACTCCAGCGCGGTCTGGTCGACGCCGCTGCACGTGTTCGAGTGCACCACCACGTTGGTGAAGGTGTTCTTGCACCGGGAGTCCCGGTTCAGCGACCACATCGACACCCGGCCGAGGCCCTTGTCCACCGCGAACGTGGCGAGCCCCGCGGCGTCCTGGACGGTGAACCGCTCGGCGTCGACGTCGTTCTGCCCGATCATCGGGGTGGCGCCGATCCGGGACCACACCTGCGACGAGGTGAGCTGCACGCCGAGCCGCAGGTAGAGGTCGGAGAGCTGCTTGTGGGTGGCGTTCAGGGCGCTGGTGGTGAGCTCCAGCATGTCCGGGTTCGAGCCCTTGGCCGAGCCGTAGTCCATGGTCATCACGTTCACGCCGCGCAGCGCGACCCCGCCCTCCAGCGTGGCGCGCACCGCGGCCACCCCGTCGGCGGTCAGGCCCTCCGGGCTCACCGGCACGGTCAGCCACACCGCCAGCGACGAGCCGGCCGCGGTCCGCTCCGCCTGCAGGGTCTTCAGCGCGGCTGCCCGCCGGGTCAGCGAGCCCTGGTCAGCCAGCGCGGTGCCCTCGATGTCGAGATCCAGGGTGGCCAGTTCGTACCGCTTCACCAGCTGCCGGTACGCGTCGGTCAGCCGCGCCTGGTCGGTGCAGGCCACCGCGAGCTCGCTGTTGGTCAGGCCGCCCACGCTCAGCATGATGTTGCCGCCGGCCGCCCGGAGCTGGCTGATCCGCCGGTCCAGCTCGAGCGACGCGGACGCCTCGTCCGGGGTGTACGCGCCACCCCAGCTCGGCGCGCAGCCGTCGGTCTTGTCGGCCACGACGAACGCCAGGGCCACGTCGTTCGCCGGGTTCAGCGACGGGTCCTGGAACTCGAACGTCGGGGTGAGCGTGACGTCGACGTACGGCACCGCCCACGACTTGGCGAGCGCGCCGGCGTTGTCCCGCCAGTGCATCACCGCGGCGGTCCCGCCGAGTCCCACCCCGGCCACGACCAGGATCAGGAAGCCCAGCCGGAGCCAGGACAACTTCTCGGCCGGCGGCTCCGGTTCCTGCCAGTCCGGGTCGGCCAGCGGGTCGTCGTCCGGCCGCACTAACAGCGGGGTGGCGCGGTCGGTGAGCATCGCAGAGCCCTCTTCTCCTTCATGGGTTTCCGTGCTCTCGAATCGGCAGATTTGCCGCCCACTGAAGCTCGGACCGGATTTTCCGCCCAAACCTTCAAGCCGAGGCGCGTAAACGCCGATGGAATGACGAACGGTCCCGCAGGTGCGGCCGGTGTCGACAACCCATGTGAAGGGCAACCCCATGCAGCGCAAATCGGTGGCCCAGCCCCGGCCGGACGCTCCACGGCAGTGGGGCGCCGACCGGCGGTCGGCTCCCCAGCCGATCGTGCCGCCACCCGTCTCCGAGGGCCGGATCGCCCGCGGGCGGCTCGCGATCGTGCTCACCATCACCGTCTGGGCGGGTTACGTCGCCTACACGGTGTTCGAGCAGTTCGTGGTCGGCAAGGCGACGAGCGCGCGGCTGGCCGCCGAGGCGATCGTCTACCTGCTGGTGATCACCGGGCTGGCCGCCTCCGCGATGGCGTACCTGATCACCCGGATCGGTTTCTTCTACCGCAGCCGGGCACACCAGCGGGCGCCGCGGATCGTGCTGGACGCGTTCCTGGCCGAGCCGAAGAAGCCGTCGGTGACCGTGCTGGTGCCGTCGTACCAGGAGGACGAGCGGGTCATCCGGACCACGCTGTACTCCGCCGCGCTGCAGGAGTACCCGGGCATGCGGGTGGTGCTGCTGATCGACGACCCGCAGCAGCCGAAGACCCGGGCCTCCCGTGACCTGCTGCTGTCCGCCCGTAACCTGCCCGGCCAGATCGAGTCGGAGATGGCCGTCCCCTACCTGCGGGTCAAGGCCGCGTACGAGCGGTTCGAGCGCGAGCTCAGCGACCGTGAGCAGCGGGCCAGCACCGTCGAGGACATGCGCGAACTGGCCGACGAGTACCGGTACGCGACCGGCTGGCTCTACAGCCTCGGCCACCAGCAGGAGATGGTCGACCACACCGACACGTTCTTCGTCGAGCACATCGTCAACAAACTCGGCGACGAGCTGGCCACCATCGCCGGTGCGCTGGAGCACGGCGCCGACGAGAACGCCACGCTGCCGGTCGCCCGCCTGGTGCAGCTCTACAGCCGGCTGCTCGCGATCTTCGACGTCCGCCTGACCGGTTTCGAGCGCAAGCGGTTCGTGTCGCTCTCGCACGAGCCGAACAAGGCGATGAACCTGAACAGCTACATCGGCCTGATGGGCGGTAGCTACCAGCAGGTCAGCACCCCGCTCGGGGTGGCGCTGGTGGACGCCGGCGCCGGCCGCGGCGAGCTGACCGTGCCGAACCCGGACTACGTGCTCACCCTGGACGCCGACAGTGTCCTGCTGCCGGACTACTGCCTGCGCCTGGTGCACCTGATGGAGCAGGGCGCGTACGCCGGTGTCGCGGTGGCGCAGACGCCGTACAGCGCGTTCCCCGGCGCGGCCACCCGGATCGAGCGGATCTCCGGGGCGACCACCGACATCCAGCACATCGTCCACCAGGGCATGACCCACTACGGCGCGACGTTCTGGGTCGGCGCGAACGCGGTGCTGCGCAAGAAGGCGCTCGACGACATCTGCGAGGTCGCCTACGAGGGCGACTGGGAGATCCGCCGCTACATCCAGGACCGTACGGTCATCGAGGACACCGAATCGACGATCGACCTCGGCGTGCACGGCTGGACGTTGTACAACTACCCGGAGCGGATGGCCTACAGCGCCACCCCGCCGGACTTCGGCTCGCTCTGCATCCAGCGTCAGCGCTGGGCGAACGGCGGCCTGCTGATCCTGTCCCGGCTCAAGGACCAGTTCCGGGCGAAGACCAAGCGCGAGCAGAAGAACCGTTTCGGCGAGCTGTTCCTCCGGGTCAACTACATGGCCTCGATCTTCTGGAGCTCGGTGTGCCTGGTGATCATGCTGGTCTACCCGTTCAACGCCGACCTGCTCAACCCGATCCTGCTGCTGGTGTCGGTGCCGTACTTCGGGATGATGGCCGCCGACCTGAAGTACTGCGGGTACCGCCGGATCGACGTGCTGCGGATCTACGGCTTCAACCTGATCCTGCTCCCGGTCAACCTGTCCGGCAGCTTCGCCTCGCTGTTGCAGCTGCTCACCGGGGAGAAGAGCGCATTCAAACGTACGCCCAAGGTCCGCGACCGGACGACCGCCGCGAGCAGCTACCTGCTCGCGCCCCTCGCCCTCATCGCGTTCTGCGGGTACACCGCGGTCCGTGACATCCAGCTGAAGAACTGGGACAACCTGGTCTTCGCGGCGATCAACCTGGTGCTCGCGTCGTACGCCATGATCGCCTTTGTCGGGATCGGCAACACCCTCGTCGACTTCTTCACCCACATCCGCACCTGGCTGTACCGCCCGGTGAAGGCGAAGAAGCCCGCCAAGGGCGCGGCACCGGCCGCGTCGCCGGGCAGTGCCGCCGCGCTGGCCGCGGCCGGCCCCGGCGCGATCGGCGACTGGGCCTCGGTGCTGCACTACGGCACCGAGCGCACCTCCAGCCTGGTCGCGGTCCGCGCCAACCAGCAGACCAGCGGCAGCCGCTGGCCGATGAACACGTCGCCGGCCCGGTCGAACTCGTTCGAGGAGTTCAACTTCTTCACCGTCTTCCAGCCGATCTCCGAGCTGGAGTCCGGCGAGATCGTCGGGTACGAGGCGCTCACCCGGTTCGCCGACGGCACCACGCCGCAGCTCGGGCTCGCCGTCGCGCAAGCCCGGGGCCAGCACATCGACCTGGACGCCGCGCTGATCCGGGCCGCCCTGGCCTCGGCGACGGCGCTGCCGGCCGGCACCTGGCTGGCCGTCAACGTCTCCAGCGACCTGCTGCGCCGCCCGAAGGAACTGACGCCGCTGCTGGACGAGGCCGACCGGCCGCTGGTCCTGGAGATTCCCGACCCGGAACAGGCCGACCTCGACGGGATGCCGGCCGGGCTGAAGTTCGCCATCGACGACTCCGGGACCGGGTACGACTCGCTGGCCCGGGTCGAGGCGCTGAAACCGGCCATCCTCAAGCTGGGCCCGCCCGCGTTCGCCGGGGTGGAGACCGAGAGCGCCCGGCAGGCCTCGATCAAGGCGCTGGTGGAGTTCGCCGAGGCGCAGGGCTGCACGGTGATCGCCGAGGGCATCGAGTCGGCGCAGCAGCGGGACGCGCTGGTGGCCTGCGGGATCCGCCTCGGCCAGGGCTTCTATCTGGGCCGGCCGGTCCCGCTGGAACGAGCGTTGGCGGACGCCGCGGGTCGCTGACCACCGCACAGCAGAGGGGCCGTCGCGGATCGCGACGGCCCCTTCATGCTGGCAGAACCGGTCAGCTCGGCGACGGGGACGGCAGCGGGCCGCGGTCGACGAAGCTGTAGGTGGACACCGGCGGGGCGTCGCCGACCTCCTGCACGTACAGGTACTTGCCCGCCGAGTCCCACTGGACGTACCCATAGGTCTCGTTGTAGATCCAGAACGTGGGCCGATTCTTGTCGTCGGTCTTGTTGCCCTCGGTGCGCAGCAGCGAGAAGACGGTCGCCTCGGAGTTCTCGCAGTCCGCCCCGACCAGCCGCGCGTCGCCGTCCTTGAGGATCTTGACGCCCAGGCAGTACTCGCGCGGATCGCTCGGGTCACGCAGTGTGCGGATCATGTAGTCGACACCGAGCGGGATGAGGGCGAACTCGGACTTGGCGCCCGTGCCGTCGCCCGCCGTCACCTCGGTGTAGTGCGTGTCCAGCGCGAGGTCCCGGTCGTCCTCGGCCAGGTGGATGAGGGTGCGATGGCGGCCACCCTTGATCGCCGCCAGCCGTTCGGCAGCGGTCAGGGTCGCTGCCGCCGACGGCGCCGCCGAGTGCGCTGCCGCGCTCGGGGCGAGGCTGGGATCGGCGGAGGCCGAGGAGCCGCGCGGCAGATACCGGGCCGCGACCACCCCGGTGGCGGCCAGCAGCGCCACGGCGAGCGCCGCGAGCACGAGCTTCCCGGAACGCCGGCGCGGTGCCGACGCCGGCAGCACGTCGGCCGGCGGCACGATTCCGCCGGACGGGTAGACGGTGCCGCTCGCCGGCCGCGCGGCGGTGCTCACCGGCGGCGCCGTGCCGCTCAGCGGCCGTGTGGTGACGGTCAGCGGCTGTGCCTTTCCGCCGGCCAGCAGCAGGTCGAGCAACTCCCGGGCGCCGGGGCGCTCGACCGGGTCCTTGGCCAGCGACCGCTCCACCGCATACCGCACCGACTCCGGCAGGCCGGACAGGTCCGGCGGCTGGGTGAGGATGCGCATCGCGGTGGCGGGTGCGGATTCGGCGGCGAACGGCGTACGCCCGGTCGCCGCGTACGCCACCACCGCGCCCCAGGCGAAGATGTCCGCGGCCGCGGTCACCGGCCGCCCGTCCGCCGGGTCGAAGCGCTCCGGCGCCATGTACGCCACCGTCCCGACCATCTGATCGGTACGGGTGTGCTGGCTGGTCGCCTCGAACGCGCGGGCGATGCCGAAGTCGATCACCTTGATGCCGCCGCGGGCGAACAGCACGTTGCCCGGCTTGAGGTCACGGTGGATCACCCCGGCGCCGTGGATCGCGGTCAGCGCGGTGGCGATGCCGACCGCGACGCTGTGCAGCGCGGTGTCGGACAGCGGCCCGTTGTCCTTGATCTCGGCGGCCAGGCTGGGGCCGTCGACGTACTCGACGACCAGGTAGGGCGGCTCGTGATCCGGGTCGGCGTCGAGGACCTCGGCGGTCGAGAACGACGGCACCTGCTTGGCCCGGTTGACCTCGCTCCGGAACCGGCCACGGAACTCGGCGTCGTGCACGAGCTCGGTGCGGACCATCTTGATCGCCACGAGCCGGCCGTCCGGGCCACGGCCCAGGAAGACGGTGCCCATGCCGCCCTCACCGAGGCGCCCGATCAGTTCGTACCGGCCGAGCCGGGCCTGATCGCCCGGACGTAGCGGCATGCTCATGTCGACCCGTTCCCCCTCCGCCGGCACCGGTCGCCGCGACCTGCGGAGTTTACCCATGCCGATCTATTACGGCCGGAAGCGCGAGTTGAGTGATCAGGTCGTGATGTAGCCCACTGCTCGACTTGTTGAAGTTTCAAGAGCGACTGACGAATAGTGTTAGTGAAACTTCAACAACCATGGGGGTTCCCGATGACGATGACGATCGGTCAGGCAGCGGCACGGGTGAGGCCTGCGGCGGCTCGGATTCGGACCCGGGTCACGGTGCCGCTGGAATTCCCGGACGGCTACCAGACCTCCGCCGAGGTCTTCACGTTCATCGGCCTGGCTGACGGCCGCGAGCACCTCGCGCTCGGTCTCGGCGACTGGAAGAATTCCGACAATCCATTGGTACGACCACACAGCGAGTGCCTGACCGGTGACGTCTTCGGCAGCCAGCGCTGCGACTGCGGCCCGCAGCTGCGGGAGGCCGCCGAGCGCATCACCGAAGCCGGCGGGATCCTGCTCTACCTGCGCCAGGAGGGCCGCGGCATCGGCCTGTACGCGAAGCTCGACGCGTACGCGTTGCAGGACACCGGGCTGGACACGTACCAGGCGAACCTCGCGCTCGGGCACGCCGAGGACGAGCGGGACTACACCGCCGCCGCGCAGATGCTGCAGGCCCTCGACGTCGACCGGATCCGGCTGCTCAGCAACAACCCGGACAAGGCCGGGCAACTCAATCACCTCGGCGTCGACGTGACCGAACAGATTCGGACGGGCGTGCACCTCTCCACGGCAAACGCCCGGTACCTTGCCACCAAGCGCGACCACACCGCGCACACCATCGACCTGACCGGTGCCGCATGACGCTCTTCACTGAGGCCGACCGATTCTGGACCCGGTCCGCCATCGACCTGTCCCGGCTCTCCCCGCCGTCGCCGAGCCACTACGCCGTCGGCGCGGTGGTGGTCGGGCCGGCCGGCAACCCGATGGCCACCGGGTACACCGGCGAGACCGACCCGCACTTCCACGCCGAAGAGGAAGCTCTGGCCAAGCTGGCCGGCCGCGGCTTCGACCTGACCGGCGCGACGCTCTACACGTCGCTGGAGCCGTGCACCACCCGCAAGTCCCGGCCCACGTCGTGCACCGAGCTGATCCTGGCCTCCGGCATCCGCCGGGTGGTGCTGGCGCTGCGCGAGCCGCTGCACTTCGCCGACTGCACCGGTGTCGAGACCCTCGTCGGGCAGGGCATCGAGGTGCTCGAGATCCCGGACCTGGGCGACGCGGTGCGCAACATCAACGCCCACGTCATGGGGATGCAAACGACATGACCCAGGATGCCCTCGTGACCGAAACGGAGCTGCCCGCCTTCCACCTGGCCACCTCAGACCGCGCCGCCGCCGGGCTGGATGCCTTTGACCGGGCCACTTCGGACCGCGCCGCCTCGGACCGCGCCGCTTCAGACCGGGCCGCTTCGGACCGGGCCCCTTCAGACCGGGCCGCTTCGGAACGCGCCCCTTCAGACCGGGCCGCTTCGGAACGCGGCGCCGAGCCGCGCTGGCTCAGCAATGCGGAGATGGCCGCCTGGCTGAACCTCACCCAGCTGCTCATGCTGCTGCCGACCGCCCTCGATCGGCAGCTCCGCGACGAGGCCGGCATCCCGCACGCCTACTACCAGATTCTCGCCACGCTCAGCGACGCACCGGGCCGCTCGATGCGGATGACCGACCTGTCGCGCGTCGTCGGCACCACCACCAGCCGCCTCTCGCACGCGGTCGCCAGCCTGGAACAACGCGGCTGGATCTGCCGCAAGGCCTGCTCGTTCGACAAGCGCGGCCAGATCGCCTCCCTCACCGAGCAGGGCCTGCAGATCCTGGCGGCCGCCGCACCGGGCCACGTCGCCGAGGTCCGTCAGCTGATCTTCGACCGCCTGTCGACGACCGAGGTGGACCAGCTCCGAGCGATCACCAGCAAGATCCTCCCCGCCGTCACCCCCTGACCCCGGCCCCCGGACCGCGCCGCGCGTCCCGACCCCGGCTGGGTCTCAGGGGTGTCTCGAGGCGCGGGAGGCACCCCTGGGAGCCAGCCGGGGCCGCGGGCCGCTCGGCCGGGCTGGCGCTCACGGCGGTCTCCGGCGCCGCGAGGCAGCCGTCACCACCAGCCGGGGCAGCGAGGCGCGCTGCGGTCGCTCCGGGACGCGCGCATCGCGTGCTCCACCCGTACCCCGGAATTGATCAGTGGGTCAGCGCGGCTCGGACGAACGCCTCGATCGTGGTGTATGTCGGGTGTTCGGTGTCCGGAATCAATCGGGGGCCGGTGTGCCGGACCGTGGCGCGGGGATGGTCCGGGGAGACGATGTTCCGGTTGTGGCCCACGGTCGGGACGATGTAGAGCGTCGCCGGGACCGACGCCGCGGCCAGGGCGTCGAAGAGCCGTTCGCTCTGATCGAGCGGCACCAGCCCGTCCTCGGTGCCGTGAATGATCAGAACCGGCGGCGCGGACGACGTCACCCGCCGGATCGGATCGGCCTCGGCGGCCCGGTCCGGGCAGGTCAGAATCGGACAGCCGAGCAGCGCGGACTCCGGTGAACCCGGGTCGGCGTGGCAGGCGGTCAGGTGGAAGGCGCGGTTGAACGCGTCGCACGCGCCGGCCAGCATGTGCGTGTCCATCCGGGTGAAGTCGAGCGGGGCGTACAGGTCGACGACGGCGCGCACGCCGGTGCCGGTGAACCCGGCCATCAGCGCGGTCCAGCCACCGGACGAATCACCCAGCGCCGCCATCCGGCCCGGGTCGATCTCGTACTGCGCGGCGTTGGCCCGCAGCCAGCGGATCGCGGCCCGCACGTCGTCCAGCTGGGCCGGGAACTTCGCCTGGTAGCTGGAGCGGGTGGAGACCCCGGCGACCACAAAACCGGCCGCGGTGAAGTGCGGTACCAGCGCCGGCGCGTAGCCCTTGCCGTCGTCACCGAACCAGCCACTGCCACCCATCACGATCAGAAGCGGTCGAGGGGCGGTGCTCCGCTCGGCCGGGAGATACAGGTCGAGCAGGTGGCCACGGCTGCCGGCCGGCTGTGCGGCGGCGTAGGCGAGATCGCGGAAGACCCGGATCGGGCGCCCGGCCGCGGAGGTCGGCGGCCCGGCGGCGACGACCGCGGTCAGCGTGCCGGCCAGGACCGCGGCCACGGCGAGGAGTCGGGAAAGCGGGCGACTGATCATGCGGGCTCCCCCGGCGGATGTCCCTCCACCATCCGCGATGCGGTCACCGCACGGAATCCCCCGGCCCGGTTACCCCATTTCACCGTACGAATGAAGTAGCGGACCGGGGGGCCGGATCAGAGGCCGTACCGGCTCTTCAGGTGCCGCCAGAAGTCGCGCAGCATCCACTTGTCGAAGTCGGTGATCTGGGTGGCGCTGCCGGCCATCATGATGAACCCGGCCGTGCCGTTCAGCGGATCCCAGTCGTAGAAGTCGTCGAGGCCGTACGTGTGGCCCATCTCGTGCAACAAAATGTGGATGTTCTCGGTGGTCAGGTTGCTCATGAAGTACTCGGCGCCGATCCGCTGACCCCAGTCGCCGCCGGCGCCGCCCTCGAAGCCCGCGGTCAGCCAGAGCGAGTTGTCGTAGTGGTGCGCCTTGCCGCCGGTGCAGCCCGAGTAGTTGCCGTCCTGGTGGAAGAAACGTCCGCACGGTTCTCCGCACTGCGGCGCGTCCTCGTTGATGTCGTTGACGTAGACGTCCACCGCGTCGTCGGTCCACTCCAGCTGAGCACGATCACGAACGGCCCAGCCCACCACCTTGACCGCAACATTTTTGTACGGCCAGTCGTCCCACCCCTGGCCGTCGTCGAGCATCGCGTCCATCCACTTCTGGTACTGCTTCTGCAGCGCGACCTGCACCGCGTCCCGCTGCGCCGCCGTCACGTGCGCGGTCGAGTCCCACCGCACGCAATAGTTGATCGTGCCGGCGTTCGCGACGAGCTGGTCCCAGCCGTAGTTCTTGAAGCCGTAGAGGTCGCTGTACGTCGACTCCTCGTGTGCCCAGACCGCGGCGAGCGGCTTGACCAGCGTGGACGGCGGGTTCCAGGGGTCGGCGGTGGCGGTCGGGGTCGGGCTCGCGGTCGGGGTCGGGCTCGCCGGCGCGGTTTTTGACGGTGTGGGGGATGCCGTCACGCTGGTGGAGGTGCTGGCCGACGGGGTGGTGACCGCTCCGGTGCACTTGCTGTCGTTGAGGGTGAACGCCGTCGGCTTGGGGTTGGCGGCAGCGAACGTACCGGTGAATCCGATGTTGATCTTGGAGTTGGCGGCGATCGAACCGTTCCAGCTCATGCTCTTCGCGACGACCGCGGTCCCGGACTGGCTCCAGGTGGCGTTCCACCCCTGAGTGATCTTCTGGGTGGCGTCCGGGAAGCTGAACCCGAGGTTCCACTCGGTGATCGGGTCACCCAGGTTGGTCAGCGTGACCGAACCCTGGAACCCTCCCGACCACTCACTCGTCACCTGATAATCGACGCTGCACCCGGTCGCCGCGAGCGCCGGCTTCAGCACAGCAACGGTCGAGACCGCAGTGAGCACACACGCACCGATCCAGAGCGCACGCCGCGTCGTCGAGGGCCGGCGATGTTCACCGATGGACATGTCAAAGCCTCCGCATGTCGGGGATTCATGCGGTAGGTCAGTGGTCGCCGAGCCCCAAAAGGTTGCGCACGGTCCAGATTTACTGCGGCGGTGGGAACTGCCGTACAACCGCCGTACGATGGTTGCGGAGGTGGCACATGGCGACGAAAACCGAACGCATCGAGATGCGGACAGACTCCGGCAGTGCTTCAAAGATTGCTCAGGCGGCGGAGATCGAGCGCAAATCCGTCTCGGCGTTCGTCCTGGACTCGGCCACTATGGCGGCCGATCGCGTGCTGGCCCGCAGCGATCACACCGCGATGCCCACGGCGCAGTTCGACGACATGCTCGCGTCGCTGGACGAACCGGCTGATGCTCCAGCGCTGAGCAGGCTTGCCCGCCGTGAGCGGCGATTCACGCGCGCATGACCGCCTGGGTCTCCCGCGAGTTGCAGCCGCAACACGACCTCGCGGGGTTCGACTGCGGCAAGGAGCCGCTGAATGCGTGGCTCACCCAGCAGAGCCGGCGAGCACAAGAAGCGGGCACCGCACGGACCTACGTCTGGACCGCCAGTGGTTCCGACACCGCCCGGGCCTACTATTCGATCGCGCCGACGCAGGTTGTCCGCGATGGGCTGACCCGGTCACAGACCGGCGGCTATTCGATCATTCCTGCATACCTTCTCGCTCGGCTCGCCATCGATCAGAGCCTGCACGGGCGAGGGCTCGGCGCAGAGCTGCTCTTTGACGCCGTCGACAGGATGGTGCGGGCCGCAGCGATCGGCGGCGGTCGCTTGATCGTGGTGGATGCGCTGGATGACAACGCCGCGAAATTCTACCTCCGCCACGATTTCACGCCGATCAAGAACAACCCTCGACGCCTGGTCATGACCATGGCGACGGCACGGGCAGCCCTAGGCGTCGAGGGCCCCGGTCCCCGGATGCTATCCCTCGTCCTCGACACGCACGAAGGGACAACCGCCCCGGTGGCGCTGTCCCCGACGGAACTCCGAACGGTGGCGACCGTCATGGAGTCCATGAACGAACCCGAGACCAGCGAGGCAACGCTGCGAGCCGCAATCACCGCAGCAATCGGCCGCGACCCGTTCCGCAAAAGCTGACGAAAGGGCCACCGACCGACCGGCCGGTACTGCTAAGTCGTGGTGCCCCCGGCAGGAATCGAACCTGCGACCTGCGGTTTAGGAAACCGTTGCTCTATCCCCTGAGCTACGAGGGCGCGAGTGCTGATCGTACCTGACCAGCAGTGACCACCAGCACCCGATAACACCCGCCGCTGACCAGCAGTGTCTCGGCCGGGACGTTCCGACCCGGGGAGCACATCTGGAGCACACGGATCGCCGCCGGCGTCTCCGTGACCACCCGTGCCCGACGCTGACCACCGCTACCCGCTGATGACCACGCATCCCCGAGCACACATCGAGCAGGCCCGAGCCCCTGAACGGGGCCCGAGTCAAACTTGAGGCGATGCGGTTGGGCCCGGACACGCCTCTCCCCCACGCCGGCTGCTCCAGCGGCGCGGGGACGACCTGAAGGACGAGCAAGGCCGTCCCCGCGCCGCGACCACCGAAGGCGCCGCCAACGACGCTCAATGAGGGATCGACGCCTGGTCGGGACGATGAGTTGCGATCCACGCCTCGATGTCTTCCGTCAGCCAGACGCGGCCTGAGTGGAGGGTAGACAAGGGTTCTGGGAAGGATTCGTCCGCACCGAGCCCGTTGAACTCGCCCTTGGTTAGTTCCAGCCTCGCTTGTATCTCCGCCGCTCCCATCAGATTGGTACCGAATCTGGGCCCCTCACCGCCCCACTCCTCCGCCTGAGGCTCGCCATCAGCGTCCCGCGTCAGCTTCCAGTTGCTAGGTGTCATGCAGCTAGGCTAGCGATAGCTAGGTACTCAAGTAAACCCCTTTGCCGGTTTACCAGTAGTCAACTACAAGAGGGCCTAGCGTCCGACCCATGCCTCGTCCGGACATTGGCCTTATGGGTGCCGCCGAGATCGGTAAGCGTCTACGGCTGTCCAAACAACGGACCTACGTGATTGTCGGACGTAAGGGATTCCCCGACCCACAGGCCGAGCTGGCGATGGGCAAGGTCTGGCTTGCTGAGGACGTCGAGTCGTGGATCTCCGAGAACCGACCGGAACTTGACGAGGAAGATAGTCCGTAGGGGGTAAGGGGATGACCCACCGGAGGATCACAATCGAGCTGGATGCCGGCATCACACCAGAGAGCTACGCAAAGCTCGCGAACGCCCTCTGGTACGTGGCATCCCTCGTCGGGGACGATTTCATCGGTGCGCTTCAGGACGGCAGGGCGGACCCGCAGTTCCTCAATGACTGGTACGACAACGAGGACGGCACAGCTCGTTGGAGCTGACAGGGCATCCAGTCAACAAGTTTTGAGATTCAGACAATCGTCAAAGAATCGACATGGTGGCCACCTGTTTCACTGGCCTCAACGCCGCCGAGAATTCTCAGCGGGTTACGACGCTTCTCTGCCTTCTCATGGTCGTTCGTAGCAGGGTGAGTCGACGAAGACGGCGAATCCGTCCGGGGTGGCCGTCTCGACGTCGAGCTTGTAGCCGTCCGGGGTCTTGGCCGCTGCGACGCCGCGGTCTGCGGCGACGGTGCGGTCGTCGGTGATCGTGTAGCCCTTTGTCTTCCAGTCCGCGCGGATCCGGGCGATCACGTCCAGGTGCTTCTCGCCGGTGGGGGCGGGCAGGTTGTAGACGCCTTGAACGGTGTAGATCGTGTCGCTGATCTGCCCGTTCGGGCCGGTGCATCCGTGCGGGGTCAGACTCGGATTCTGTAGTGCCTGGCCGGCGATCACGGCGACTGCATCCGCGTGCTGCTGCACGACCGCGTTCACGTCAGTCTCAGGTTTGGCTTGCATGTCGTCGTCTCCCGAGCAGGCGGTCAGGGTCAATGCGGTGGCGGCGAGCAACGCGGCCATGGTCCTGGTCGTTCGTCGAGGGGTCATCGCCAGTTCTCCGGGGCAGTCCCGCCGTTGAGTGTCACCTGGTCGTACGCACCGGCGAGGACACGGGATTGGTTCATCAGGCTCTCACTGTCCTCGTCCCAGTAGTGGGTGTGTCCTTTGGTATCGGCCTGCCAGACGTTCGCGCCGAACCCCTGCTCCGTAGGTGCCAGGCCATGTGCGGCGTCGAACAGCCTTTCCGCGGTGATGGTAGGCGGGACGGCGGCATTGAACGGGTCCAGCAACGCACCGGCACGGGGGACAGGATCGCCGGGTGAGGCTCCGGCCCAGACGTGGCGCGGATCTGCCATCAGGTCGCTCGCCTGCGGGACGTGCATGCCGGGGCTGCCGGCCACGACGATGTCGTCGACCGGGAGCTGGTGTGTCGCGGCTGCTTCGCCGAGCACGGTCGTGCCGTACGAATGTCCCATCGCCACCAAGTGTCCGACGTCGCTGTCGTGAGTGGCCCGCAGCCCCTGCATGAAGTTCAGGTACGGATCACGGGCGTCCAGTGAGCGGCCGTTCTGCAGCACGGACGTGTTGGTGAAGTCCGGGGTGTCGTAGCCGAGCCAGTACACGGTGGAGACGTCTCCGGCTTGCGGAGTCAGCGCGTCAGCGCGGCGGTTCATCGCCAGGATCCGGTCGATGTTGCCGTCGGTGTTGCCCAAGGTCGTGCCGAGACCCGGCACCCAGACGCCGGTGTTGCGTGCCGTGTCCGGATCGCCCATGGCGACGACCAGTTTGCCGTCACCGGCGTACGCCGCGGTGTCGAAGCCGAGCAGGAATCCGCGAGCGCCCAGCTTGTCCAAGCCCTGCTCGATCGTCTCGACCCGGTCCAACTCGTTCAGGGTCTCGTCCTGCTCGGCCCACATGTCCGGGTTCTCATACCGGTCCTTGAGGTACTGCTTGTGCTGGGCCAGCCCGATCCGGTTGGCCTTGTCCCGGTCGCCGGCCGGAACCCCGTCCAGCCAGCCCACCTCGCGCGGGAAGTCACGGATCGCCTGGTCCTGCTGGTCGCGGGTGAGGCTGCCCCACCAGGCGCGGACTTCCTGCGACGACTTGCCGCGCATGCGGGCCACATCGTCCTTGGTGATGCCCGGACCCGTCCTTGCCGTCCCGGCCGTCGGTGGGAGCTCGGCGAGCGCCACCACGGTCTCCAGGTCCAGGCTTCTCGCCCGGGTGAGCAGCTCGGCGAGCTGGCGGGTGTAGCTCTGCACGAGACCGGCCACTCGAGCGGCCTGCGCGGTGTCCGTGATGTCGTGCGCCGAGACGGTGGCGGTAGTGAGGTCGACGGTGATTCCTTCGGCCGCGCACTCGCCCTGAATGTCGGCGAGCATCGACTGCAGACTGAGGATCGTGTCGGCGTGGGTCCGCAGCGCCCGGCTGACGTTCTTGCAGGGCGCGTGGGCGTTGCTCAGTTCCGCCCGCAGCGCGGCGACCCGGTCCTGGGCGGCTTCACCGGTCGGCCAGACGGCCGGCAGGTACTGCGAGGCGGCGGCGAACCTGTCCAGGCCGGCGTCGAGTCCGGCGGCCATCCGGGCCCACGCGTCCGAGGCCTCGGTGAAGCCGGCCGCGTTCGTGCCTGCGAGCAGCGCGAGGGTGATCTCACTCATTCGGCGTATCCCTGATGCGGGCCGTGCGCGGGTCGCGGCGTCGGGAAGGTCGCGGTGATCGAGTCGGCGGACTCCTGGTCGGTGGTCGCGTAGTCGACTGCGGCGCCGATCATCCCGGAGCCACACAGGCGGATCCGCTGCGACAGGTCCTGCAGGTAGGCCGACCAACTGTCGGCCCGTTTCCCCAGCACCGGAGCCGCGGCCCACTGCGCGGCGACGCCTGCGATCGTCAACCGGCCGTTCTCCTTGATGACCGCGTCCAGGACCGACCCTGACGAATCCGCCACCTGAGTGCCCGTCCGGCTCAGACCCTCGACGTCGATATCCACGTCCGGCTGCATGTCGAAGCCCCCTGTAGTCAGCTGCCTACCCAGAGACTACGTTCAATTCGCAATTTCGGTTCGCCCTGATCACAGGCCACGTCCAGGTCAACATCAACTGCTTGCGACACATCAAGATCGGACCCCGCCACAGATTCGTTATGCAGGCGGGCTTTCAGTCCGCTGGTGCGCGCCACGTTGTGAACCCCTGCCGCAGCAATACACAAGCCGCTGACAACCACCCGCCGGCTGATCGTCGAGGTGGGTACGAAATCCGGCGCCGCCCCATCCCGCGGCCGGACGGCCAGCCGAGGACACCAGCGCCCAGCCGGAACCGCCTTCCGTGGCGGTTCGAAGGCGTCGCACGTCCCCTCGTTCTTCGCATGATCTGACCCGCTGATGCGAGATTAGTACTCCAGCAGAAGATCTGTTCTGAGCTGCTGTGACGGTGCGGGTTTGTCTGTGGACAGCAAGCAGCCACCGTCCCGCCGCCCGAGGCAATCCTCCAATGAGGAACAATCGCTGTTCGGGTGCTGCGTTCGACGAGGGTCCCGATTGCGCTCTTGTTGTCACGACTGATGATCAGGTCGCCTTCCCAGTGCCCGGGCACGGCCCGGTCGTCGGCTTCCGCGGGTCGTTCACTGATGTTGACCATGTCCGGGATCCGGCCGCGGTGTTCACTGGCGCGGCGCCGGGGTTTGCGCAGGGCCCGGCCGGCGCGCAGACAGGCGGCGAGTTCCCGGCGCAGAGCACCGCGGCCCTGGACATACAACGACTGGTAGATCGTTTCGTGAGACACCCGCATCCCCGGGTCGTCGGGGTGGTCCTCGGGCAGTCGCAGAGCGATCTGTTCGGGTGACCAGCCGGCCAGCAGCCGTGCCTGCACCACGTTACGCAGCGCACCGTCAGCGGCAAGTTTGGCGGGTTTCGGGCGGCGGGCCCGTTCGGCGGCGCGGGTCTCGGCCGGTCCGGCCCGATACCCGCGCCGGTCGGTGCCGTTACGGGCGATCTCACGGCTGATCGTGGACGGATCCCGGCCGATCCGGGCCGCGATCTTGCGCATCGACTCCTTCGCGGCCAACCCGACCGCGATCTCCTCACGTTCGGCAAACGACAGAAAACGGCTGCTGACCGGCCCGGCCCCGTTGGTGATCACCCCGCCAGCCTGCCGGAACCACCGCTGCCCGGTATTCGCGCCCACCCCGACCGACCGCGCCGCCGGTTCCGGCAACAAACCAGCCCGCACCGCAGCCCAGAACCGGCGCTCAACCTCACGAGGAGGCATCCACGGCATGCCACAACTCCTGAACAGGCAGGTGTTGCAACCCCCCTTGAACCCAAGGCGCCGTTGCTCGCCGTGGCCACCGGCGGCGCGATCCTGCGGTACCACCTCTACGACATCGACCCGGTGATCAACAATTCTCTGGTCTTCGGTGCGATGGCCGCGCTCGTGACCGGAGGCTATGCCGTCATCGTGACCGGCGTCGGCCGTCTCGTCGGCGGGTACGGCACCCTGCTGTCGCTGCTGGCCACCGGTCTCGTGGCAGTCGCCTTCGAGCCGCTGCGCCAGCGCGTGCAGCGGCTGGCCGACCGGGTCGTCTGCGGCGGCGAGCCACTCCTTACGAGGCGCTGTCCCGGCTGTCGGCACATTTCACCGCCCCTGCCGGTGGACTGCTTGACAGCATCTGCACAACCGTCGCCGACGCGGTCGGAGCGCGTGAGGTGATGCTCTGGACCGGCCCGGCCGACGCGCTGCGAGCTGTGTCCGTCTTGGCCCACCACGACTGCTCTTCCGCCCGGTTCTCGTATGCTGGCCGGTCTGGCGGCCGTGCCGGTGCACCACGATGGCCGGTTCCGCGGCGCGATCACCGTGACGAAACCTCCAGGTGACAGCATGTCGATCGGCGATCCGGCTGCCCAGGCCGGGCTCGTACTGGAACTGCGGCGGCAGCCCAGCGCCTGGTCGCGGCCGGCGGCGCCGCACGCCGACGGCTCGAACGCAACCTGCACGACGGTGCACAGCAGCGGCTGGTGACCGTCCCGATGGAGTTCGGCGGGGTGGTGCGACTCGCCACGGCAGCCCGGCGTGACCGAGGTCGCGGCCCGGGCCGACGACGTCCGTCGGCAGTTGCTCGAGGCCACCGCGGAACTGCGCGAGATGGCGAGAGGACTGCACCCGGCCGTGCTGACCCAGGACGGTCTCGAGGCCGCGATCGGCTTCCTCGCCGACCGGTCGCCGCTGCCGGTGCGGCTGACCGTGTCGGTGGCCCGTCGGTTGTCAGCCGAGGTCGAATCCACGGCGTCTTCGTGGTCAGCGAGGGTTTGACGAACGCCGCCAAGCACTCCGGCGCAGACGCGGTAACGGTCCGGGTTGCCCTCGTCGGGGCCGGCCTGGTCACCAAGGTGTCCGACGATGGCCGCGGTGGCGCCGCAGTGCGGGCGGGCAGCGGGCTGCAAGGGCTCACCACCGGCTCACGACGCTCGTGAGCCTGCCGCAGGCGGCAGACGGGAGCTGTCCTGGAGAGGCCAACCACCACAGCAGTGGCCTCTCCAGGGCCGGATCGATATTGACCGACCGGGGCGCCTTTATCGGATGTCGATCTACTACTGCCCCGGCACGCCTGCCTTAACAGTGAGCCAGGATTCTTGTCCAATAGTTACGTTGAAGGAGCGCTGGCCAGGGCTGCGGAACATAAATAGAGCTGGCTCGAAGTTAGTTGGCATGCGGCCGGTCGATACCAAACCAATAAATTCATCTCCGTAGTCATCAAGCCGGTGGTCTATAACCATACCGCGCGTGTCATTCACAGCTAGCGCTGCGCCGAGGGCGATTTGGGAAGTGCGTCGGGCTTCCGCGAGGCTGTGCCCGTCAAGGTCCAGTGTGACTAAACCACTATTGCGTACGGCAACGACCATGACGTCGGTGTCACTCGAAAGCCAGAACTGCATTGCAACTGGCTCCCCAGAGTTCCATCGCTCGAATATAAGACTTTCGTTCCAGGCAGAACGCTCCCCTTCTTCGTTGAGGTACCAGCGCTCTCCGAGAGAGTTTTCAGCCAGAAGGCCATTCTCAGTCAGGGCGGTCAGTGCAAGCTTTAATGAATTCCTTCCGAGGTCGTCAAAAATCCACCAGATCTCTCCAAGGCTCACTGTCAACCTCCGCTATTAAAACTGATGACATTTTCCTTACCCAAAATTGCTCTTGCCTTTTCCAGCCACGCCTCTGGGGTTCCTGCATCTTGATACGCCTTTGCGCCGACACCTTTTTGTTTTGCGACCTTCTGCAAGATTCGCAGCTTATTAAGCGACGTGTAAAAATTTTTAGGACTCGCTTTAGATTTGCCACCAACCGCGATGTAATCGCCGTTCCGAGCGATTACATCGACGTCAGTACTGCCGACTCCGTCCAGGACAATCTTCATCCCCGGCTGGCCGGGCGGGCTTGTCATTTTCCCGCCAGTCAGGTTTTCCACAATTGCTTCTCGCGAATCACCGAGTTCTTGTTCAGGACTAATTTTCCTGCCGCTGGCGCTCTTTCCCTCGGTGTTCCATTGAAGCTTCTTGAGGTCGCTGTAGAGCCCAGTCCCGCCCGTGACTGCCAATTTGCTGCCGCCGGCAGCTAAGCCGACGCCTTCCGCTGTAATGATGAGAGTCGCTCCGCCGCTCTCGGGAGCTCCTAGAACACCACCCACGGCCGCGATTCCGCCGGTTTCCATCATCAGCGCGCCGGCATAGATTTCGAGGCCGTCTTTGGTGATGTGGATAATGGTGTCTGCGTTGTTGGCGACCAGGTTCCAGCCTTTTTGCCAGGTCTCGCAGACCAATGAGAAGTAGCCACATTGCTGTTTAGCGTTCGAAACCGTCACGGTTACGGAGATGGTGGTGCTGTCAGTGTCAGTCGAGACCGAGCCGCCTCCGCCTCCGCCTCCGCCTCCGCCTCCGCCTCCGCCTCCGCCTCCGCCGTCATTGTCATCGTCATCGTCGGGCTCGGCCGGATGCGGGTTCTGGCCGTAGCCGTCGCAGCGGTCTTTGGGGCAGAGGCCGCTGGGGTCGCTTCTGACGACGGGGTTGTTGCCAGCGTAGGCGTAGCCACCGAGTTGGGTGGGGTCGGTGAGGTCGAGAACGGGGTCGATGGTGACGAAGCGGCCGAGGGCAGGGTCATATTGGCGTGCGCCGACGATGGTGAGGCCGGTTGTTTGGCTGGTGGCTTTGTTGAGGAAGCCGTGGTTGTCGGGGATGGCGATGGTCGGGGTTTGCCCGCGGGGTGCGCCGTATGGAGTGTATTGGCGCCACGCGGGGGTTTGCGCGGTGTTGTCGAGATAGAGGGTGGGCGTTCCGTGCGGGTCGGCGAGAGCATAGGAGTACGCGGTGGTGGTGATTGCGGTGCGGATGACCTGGCCGCCGCCGGGAAGGGCGTAGTAGCGGGTGCCGGTGACGGCGCCGGTGGTGGTGTTGAGGGCGAATTGTTGTTCGCCGAGGTAGAGGGTGGTGGTGCCGGGGTCTTTTTGGAGGAGCAGGGTGCCGTCGGCGTCGTATGCGTAGGTGGAGTCGCCGGCGGTTGATCCGGTGATGCCGGTCAGTTGGTTGGCGTCGTTGTAGGTGAGGGTTTGGTTGCCTTGGCCGGCGTTGCGGGTGTGGGTGTTACCCGTTTCGTCGTAGCTGTAGCTGGTCGTGGTGGTGGTCGCACCGGTGGTGTTGGCGGCGGTCATGGTGTGTGGCTGGGCGCCGCTGGTGCCGTATTGGTAGTCGGTGGTGGCGGTGGTGTGTCCGCCTGGGATGGCGTGGTCGGTTTGGTTGGTGCGGTTGCCGAGGTTGTCGATGGCCCAGGTGGTCCAGTAGGCGGAGGTGGTGCCGAGGCCGTCGGTGACCATGCTCGAATCAGTGTCAGATGGCTGGGCAGTGCAGTTGTCGTTGGCGGTCCAGGCTGCGGTGAGCTGGTTGAGTCCGTCGTAGCCGAAGCATTGGGTTTCGGCGGTGGCGGTGTTGGCTTGCCGGGTGTTGATCTGGGTGGTGAGGTTGCCGGCCTTGTCGTAGGTGTAGGCCTGCTCGTCAAGGATTGTGGCGACCCCGCCGGTGACGCGGCTGACCAGTTGGTCTTTGAGCGCCGAGGTGTGTGGGTCGTAGGTGTAGCCGACGAGAGCGAAGTTGCTGGTGTTGTTGCCGAGCTTCTGCTGACTGATCCGGCCGAGAGCGTCGTAGTCGGTGCTCTGGCTGTAGGCGGTCGCGCCGGACAGACCGTTCGGCAGGTATTGCAGACCGCGGTAACTGTGCTGGACAGTCTCCGCCGGTAGGCCGCCTTGCGCGGTGTAGGTGTCGCGTTGCAGCAGGCCTGTGATGGTGCCGTACAGGTGTTTAACGGTGTAGGTCCCGGCGAGCGCTTTCTCAGTCGTGTCGCCGGTGTCGGGGATGCTGGTGCTGTTGCCGGTGGAGTAGCCGAAGACGTTGAAGTCGAGTTCTTGCTTGGTGTATTCGGCGTGGTTGATGTAGCTGGTGGTGGTGGTCAGATGGCCGACGGCTCGGGTTACATTGGCGACGGCGTTGGCATTGTCGTATACCCACGCGGATAGCTGGTTGCCGTTGACGCCACTCTGCTGACCGGCCACAGTTGAGGAGTACATGCCGGTCTTACGAGACAGAGCATCGTATTTGTAGGACACGGTCTTGCCGCGGCCGTCGGTGCGCTGAGTGAGGTTACCGACACCGTCGTACGTCATGTTGGTCGTAGTACCGGCGTCCGGGTCGGCCACCGTACTGGCCTGACCGAGCAGGTTGTAGCTGGTGGTCCAGGTGGGTCCGTTGCTGTTTGCGGCGCCCTGCTTGGTGGTGGACATATTGCCGTGGCTGTCGTAGCCGTAAGTGATGACCTGGCTGGTACCGCCGATGACGGTGTAGGTGCCGGTGAACGGGTTGCTCGGGCTGTTGAGCGTGGGCCGGGTCAGGTAGTTGTCGAGTTCGACGGTGCGGCCGATCGGATCGGCGACGGTTGTCGTGACGGTGCCGCCGGCGGGCGGGATGACCGTGGTCCGGTCGCCGTTGTACACGGTGGTGGTGCGTGAAACCTCTACACCGTTGTCCTCACTCTGGTCGACGACGAGTTGGCCGAGTGAGTTGTAGGTGTAGAGGTTCTGCATCGGAACCTGAATTTTCAGGTCGACGGCGTTCGCGGGGGTGGTGGTGGGTTCACTGTTCGGGTCCCACCACTGGGTGTACTTGGCTTTGACCCATCCGCGGCTGTCGTAGAAGTTGTCGTCGATCAGCCGGCCGCCCCCGGGGGAAAGCGTCTGGGTCTGCCGCGGTCGCAGCAGCCCGTCGTAAATGGCCGTCGAGGTGACATAGCCGGCGCCCTCGTTGAGCTTCTGCGTGGTAACGGCTGTAGGCCCCGTGTTGGACAGGGTGTAGCTGTACAAGTAGTGGGCTTTGCTGGTGACCGCGCGGCTGTAGAGCCAGAGTCCGACGATACGGCCGAGGGCGTCGTAGCGCTTGGTGGTCACGACGCTGTTCGGGTCGGTTGCGGTGAGCATGGCGCCACGTTGGGTCTCGAACGTCGAGGTCATCGTCTGACCGAGCGCGTTCTTCACCACTGCACTGGTCACGAGACCGACAGCATTGGTGGTGTACGTCGTATGGGTGTTGCTGTCGTTGCCGTCATACGAGTCGGTTTCACGGCCGACGCTGTCGTAGAGGGCGCGGGAGGTGGTCTGCCAGGTGAAAGCGTTGTTGGCGTAGTCGGCGCCGGTACGGACCATCGTCACGTTGCCGGTAGACGGTGCTGTGGTCTGCGGGAAGGTAGTGCCAAAAGTGCTGTCGTCGTAGAAGTTGCGGGTGACGGACACGACCTGCGCCGGCCGGGACACCGAGGCCGGTGCGGTCAGCGTGTTGATGCTGCCCGGAACCGATGGTTTCGCGCCAGCGGTGAATCCTCCACAGGCCACCGCGTCGACCTCGGTTTCCGCGGCGAGGCCGACCAGGTTCCTGGTCTTGTTGGCAGTGGCGAAGGTTGTAGTGGTGCAGGTGCTGTAGGCCGGGTCGATCGGCCAGGTGTGTTTGAACACGCGGGTCGCAAGACCGAAGGTGTTGCTGGTGGTTGTCGCGTCGAAGGACGTATCCGTCTGCGTGTAGCGCCAGGTTGTGGTGCCGGTCGTGGTGACCGCTTGCCGGGTGAACGTTTCGACGGGGGCGACCCAGTTGGAGGTCAGCGGAGGCAGGCCGGGGCGGGTACGGGTGGCTGCAGGTCCGGACACCCAGTAGGAGGTGATGGTGGAGTGGTCCACGTTGGCCCCGAGGTAGACGGAAGCCTCGAGGGCCTGCCCGGCGAGTTGGTCGACGTCTTCGTGAACCCCGCCCTGGGAGTCGGTGACGTTGACGACGGTGGTGTTGTTGTTCTTGGACATGCCGCGGTAGTAGGTCGTTTCCGACTTGGTCTTGGCGTCGTTGGCGCCGTCACCGGTGTAGGTGAGGACGCTGCCGTAGCCGCGGAACTGTCCGTAGGTACGGTACTTCGGCTTGACCAGTTCGTTGTCGTCGAAGTGCCAGGCAGCACCGCCTTGGTACTCGTAGGAGGTGCTCAGCGTGGTGCTGTTACCGGTGGGGTCGTCCTGGGTGATCTGCAGGACTGCCCATTTGTTGAACCAGTCGGTGATTGGCGCGGCATAGCCCTCCGGGGTCCAGGACACCGGGTAGCAGGAGGACGTGTTGTCTACTGGCGCGGTCTTCACCGGGGCGGTGCAAGGTTTCGGCAACCCGTACGTGATGACGGTTTTGGAGCCGGTCTCGCTCTTGATCTCACCGATCCGGTACCGGTAGTACGAGGAGAGCCCGTCGTGGAGGGTGTCGGCGCGGTTCGCCAGCTGCACCTCGCGGAACGTCACCGCCGGCAGCTTGGTAGCGGTCGTGGTGCTGTCACCGCCGGCTAATCCGGAGGCGGTCCGGCTGACCTGCGATAGCCACAGTGTGGCCGCTTGGCCGTCACCCGGCGCCGGCATCGTGTGGGTCAGCGCGTAGCTGTCCGTGGTCACATAGCCAGGTTTGGTGGTGTCGTACTGCTGCATCTCGACGCTGGACAGTCGCACGGTCGAGAAGTACGACGGTGAGTTCATCGCGCAGGTGGCCCCGGAGGCGCAGATCTGGTCGAAGGGCACGTCGGGGTAGTTCGCCTTGTTGGCGGCGTTGAGTGTGCAGGTGCCGCTGACGCACCGTTCCCCGGTCTTGAACAGGACTTTGTTCGGCACCGTGGTGTACGCGTTGCTGCTGGTGAAGCCGTAGTCGACTTCGGCCAGGTGTTGGTCTCGGACGTACGAGACCATGCTCGCGCCCTTGTACTTGCCGTAGAAGTTGGTGTCCTGCTTGTAGTAGAAGGACATGGCGTTGCCGTGGGTGTCGACGGTGTAGTCCAAGCCCCATCGGTAGGCCATCGTGCACACCGAGGACGAGAACCCGGCCGAGTTGTAGCAGGGGTCGTTGGAGTGCGCGGAGTAGACCGGCTGCGACGCGACCGAGTTGGTGATCGGGTCGTCAGCGGCGGTGCCGTGATCCGACCAGCCTGGCAGACGGTTCATGCCGAACGAGTAGGTGCTGCCGTTGCGGTCGATCACCTGCCACCAGTCGTTGGCGTAGGTTCCCGAAGCGTTGCTGGCGCCGGTCACGCAGGTGGGATCGGTCAGCTTGGTACAGAAATGCTTGATCACCGACCCGTCGGCGCCCTCGCTACGGAACTCCCTCAGCGTCGAATCCCATACCAGCGCCGTCGTGGACCCGTTGAGCGACAGCGTGAAGATCGGCCCGTCGTAACACTGGTCATAGATCGCAGTGGGCGCGTCCGACCCCTCAGGCTTCTGGGCACAGTTCTGGAAGGACTGTTCGACATAGGAATCCGGGATACCCCAGCCTTCCCCAGCCCACGAGGCCTGAGACTGAGTAGCCGCAGTAGCACCGTCACTAGCCGCCGAGTTGTAACCAAGAGCCAACTGCGGTGCCAGCGACGACGGCCCGGACGGCACTGTCAGCGGATACGAGTAGTTGAAACCACCCGTGCTGCTCCCGGAGTTCCACGACCCGGACGGCTTGAGATCGGTGGCCGCGTAGGTGCCCTTCGGCTGACCACCATCAGTGCTGGAGCTGGTCGTGGTGGCTGCCAGGACGACAGCCGTCGGAGCCGTCGCGCTGGCAGCGGCAGCGTTCACGGCAGGGATGGCTGCAGGGGCCACCACCTTTGCCGAGAGTGTGCTGCTGGCGACGTCGTTGGTCGAGCCGATCGGTGTGCCTACCCGGCAGTGTGCGTCTTTTGGTGTGGTGAGGACGCAGGCGGGGTAGGAGACCAGGCTCAGCCGGGAACCGTAGTTTCCGCCGTACGCCTGGGCGAAGTTGCTGTAGTCGACACCGACCTCCGTGGTGCCGGTTGTGTCGGCGGAGACGGTCATCAGCACGCCGGGGATACCGGCCGCTGCCGCTGCGTCTTGCCCGAGGATCTGCACCTTCAGTGAGCGCGGGCCGGCATAGGTTTTGCCCTTGGCCGGTGCCATCGAGCGTGCCCAGACCGGTGAGCCGGTGCTGGTCGCGCGGGTGCCGCGGCTGGCGTTGCCGGAAGGCGCGGCAAGGGTGATGGTCGATGATGTCGCCGTCGGCCAGGTCGTTTTGGTGGCCTTGTAGTTCGCCGCCGCCGGGCTGAGTTTTGCGAAGTGGGGTTTCAGGTCTTGGACACCGTGGACCGCGGGTGCCTGCTTCGGTTTCGGCGGCTCGGACAGGCTTCCGGCAGGCGGGGCGCCGAAGACGACCCCTGCGGTGGAGACCAGTACGGCCGTTACGGCGGCTACTGCTGTCGGTGCCATCCAGGCACGTTGTCGCAGCACCAGTGGTCGGTGTCTCATCAGCACCCTCACACAAACCAGCCCGCCCGCAGGCGGGCGCTTTCCCCGTGTCGGTGCGAGATGCCACATCGGACCGCACTCACACCGACCTATGCGCCTCGCACTCTTGCAGAGATCATCTTTGAAGCGCGGCCCAGGAGATAACGTTCTGAAGACATTGTTGATCTTGATGGCTGAATCAGTCACTCTCCAAAGGCGTGAGCGTGATGCGCTGTTCACCGCTCTGATCTTGGAGCGGCACATTCCACCCGGAAGGTTTAATCCACTATGGAATTTGCTAAATCCAGACGACGGCAGCGGTGGGCCGTCGTCACCGCAGGGGCAATGTCTTTCCTGCTCACGGCAGGTGCACCAGCGCTGGCCGCACCCAGCCAGGTCCCGACCGAGCAGCCCGCAACTGCAACGCCGGCCGCCGAGGACGATGCGATTGCGCAGGCCAAGGCCACCGGACAGCCTGTCGAGGTGAGCGCCGCTACCACGCCGACGTCCACGCTCTCCGCGAACCCCGACGGCACTCTCACCCTGAGTCAGGCCACCATGCCGGTCCGCAAGAACATTGGCGGTGAGTGGAAGTCCCTCGACCCGACGCTGAAACTCGAAGCCGACGGTCGGATCGCACCCGCGACAGCGGTCGGAGACCTACACCTGTCCGCCGGCGGCAGCGGCCCGTTCGCCACCCTGGCCGACGGCACCCACGAGCTGCAGCTGACCCTGCCGTTCGCCCTGCCCACCCCGACGCTGAGCGGACCGACAGCCACCTACCGCAACGTGCTGCCCGGCGTCGATCTGACCGTCACCGCCAACACCCAAGGCGGCCTGTCCCAGACCTTGGTCGTCGCCGACGCGAAAGCGGCCGCGAACCCGGCCTTGAAGAACATCGCCCTGGCCACCAAAACCCGCGGAATCACCCTCAAGGCCGACGCCGCCGGAAACCTCATCGGCACCGACGCGCACAAGAACGTGATCGTCACCGCACCCACACCGACCATGTGGGACTCCACCCCACCAGCCAAGACCGAGGCCACGGTCATCGACCCGGTGCGCGGCGCGCGAGTCAACGCCGAGACCGGATCGCCGGTGGCCTCCAGCTTCCGCGAGCCAGGCATCGGCGCCAAAGTCAAGCCGCTGAAGGTAACCGTCACCAAAAATAAGATCAGCCTGACACCGGCCGCAGCACTCCTGTCGGACCCGAACGCCAAATGGCCGGTCTACATCGACCCGGCCATCGGATGGGGCGCTTCGAAATCGGGTTACGCCGTCGTCGGCAGCGCCAACCCCGACCGCAATTACTGGAAGAACTCACCCAGCAATACCGTCGACCTGCAATCGGGCAACGACCCCGACAGCAGCGACGTGCGGCGCACCCTGCTCAGCTTCCCATTCAACGCCTCACTGCTCAAAAGCGCAAAGATCTACAAAGCGGCACTCAACGTGACCGAGACCTGGTCCTACAGCTGCAACGCCACCCCGGTGGATGTGTACGCGCCACCGACCAAGGACCTTACGTCCGCGAACGCCACCTGGAACTACTGGGAAAACTCCCTGGGAACCCTCAACGACCAGGTCAACGTCGCCAAGGGCTACAGCGACGACTGCAAACCCGGCGCCGTCGGATTCGACATCTCCAAAGCGATCAACACGTCGATCAGCGCCGGGAACACCAGCCAGACATTCATCATCAAGGCCGACAACGAAGCCTCGCAGTCCGGCTGGAAACGCTGGAACTCTAGCAACCCCACGATCGAAGTCACCTTCGACCACACCCCCGACCAGCCGACTGGCCTGCACACCTCACCGATCACTGCGTGCTCCGGCGACACCATCGGTGACGGCGACATCAAGCTGTACGCGAAATTCTCCGATCCCGATACGACCGGCGGAAGCCTCACCGCCACCTTTACCGTCTGGAAAGACAGCGACAAAACAGTCGTCAAGACCGGAACGCTTACCGGACAGGCGAACCCGTCGACGACCACATCCTTTATCGTTCCGCGGTTATGGATGGAACAAATCGCCGGCGTGACCACCACGCCCGGCTCCGGCACGCCCACCGCTTTCTCCTGGAAAGCCACCGTCGCCCAGAACAGCCTGACCAGTAAAGACTCGGGAACCTGTCACTACACCTTCGACCCGAGTCGGCAGCACGCGCCCTACGTGACACCGCCCGCCGACGGCGCCAGCAAGATCGGCACCGAGGCGACCTTCAAGGTCAACTACCTCGCCCCAGGTCAGACGCTGCCGACCGGTCAGGTGGCGCCCACCGAGTATCAGTACCAGATCAACGGTGGCCTGGTCGGCACCGTCGCCGCCGACCCCCTCGGCAACGCCACCTTCAAGGCCAAACCGACCCGGTACGTCAACAACGTGACCGTTACTAGCGTGTCCCCAGGAAACAACTTCGGCGGAACCGCCAGCGAGACCTTCACCTCCGGGCCCGCGGCTGTCGCGGTCGACGGCGATCTCACCGGTGACGGCACCCCCGACCTGGTCACCGCCGGCGGCGTCGGCGACATCCCCTCGGGTGTCTGGCTCGCTTCCGGCACCGGCACCGCAACCAGCAGCGTCAAGACCCTCGCCGCGAACCTCGGCATCTACGGCAACGGCTCCACCAGCACTAAAGCATCCGCCTTCAACGGTGCGCAAATCATCACCGGCGCATTCTCCGGCAATGGACTGCAAGACATCCTCTACTACTACCCCGCCGACCCCGACGTCCCCGGTAGCGGCGGCATCCTCGCCGGCAACGGCGACGGATCCCCGATCAACGCCAATGTCAACAGCAGTCAATACACCATCAACAGCACTGCCCTGCTCGACGACAACGGCGGCATCCCCCGCATACTCGCCAACGCCGGAGCCTCCTACCACGGGGCTGAGCCCGACAACGGTTTCCCGGACCTGATCGGCATCAGCGGAACCTCTGAAATCGGCTACCAACTGGCCTATTACCACAGTATCGGCGCCCCAGGGGTGTTCCAGGTGCCGGTGGCCCTGCTGCCGAACGCGGCGCCAGACGACACCTCGAACTGGGCCGCCTGGGACATCGCGTCCGCTCAACGCGTTGACGGCAGCACGGACCTGTTCTTGTGGAACCGCGCTACCGGAGCCCTGCACCGCTGGTCCGGACTCGACTTCACCACAGATGGTGCTAGTAGCCAGCTCACCTACGACGACACCACACTCGCCAACGGCACCACCAGCACCTTCAACAAGGGCGTCCAAGCGACCTTACGCGCCGCCGACATCAACCACGACGGCAGCACCGACTTGTGGAGCACCACCCCCACCGGTGCTGTCACCGCATGGCTGACCGCCAGCAGCAACACCATCACCGCGCAAACCCCGCAAACCCTCACCACCGCCAGCCACTACTGGCCCCTCAACGACGTCGGGCAGGAAGGCGCCGTCGTCACCACGACCGAAGACATCGTCGGCACCCTCGACGGCACCGGACTCACCGGCGCCAACGGGAACACCGGAGACCTGTTCGACCCCGACGTCGCCTTCAACGGCAAGACCGGCGCCATCACCGCGGGCCACGCGATCAAAACCGACAGCGACTTCTCCATCTCGGTCTGGGCGAACCCGGCGACACTGGGGCAGACCGTCATCTCCGAGTCCGGCACCAACGGTGCACTGTTCAAGATCTACACCGCCAGCGACGGCAGCTGGTCGTTCGCCATGGCACGCAGCGACGCACCCGCGGCCTCCGTCGTGTGGGACGAGGCGAAGTCGCCATCCGGCGCCGCAAGTCCGGGTGCCTGGTACCACCTCACGGCGATCTTCAACAAGTCCATGAGCCTCATCTCCCTCTACGTGAACGACAAGCTGGTTGCGGTTCGCGCACACACCGCAATTCCGGACTCCACAGGAACCTTCCAGATCGGTCGCGTCCGGGTCAGTTCCGGCGACTCGGGTTACAGCGGCTACTACCAGGGCCAGATCGCACAGGTCATGACCTTCGGCAAGGTGGTCATCGACGTTGCCCTGACCGCCTATTTCCTCGACTTCAACGATGACCACAAGACGGACGTCGTGGGCCGCTACAGCGATGGCACGCTACGGCTCTACGCCGGCAACGGTGCTGGCGGCATCGCCAGCACCTACACCACGATCGCGACCTCCTGGGACAACATGAGCGAGATCTTCTCCCCAGGCGACTTCAACGGCGACGGCAAACCCGAC
>NZ_LLZH01000212.1:0-102369 GCF_001509495.1 Actinoplanes awajinensis subsp. mycoplanecinus
ACATCATCGGCCGCTACAGCGATGGCGCGCTACGGCTCTACGCCGGCAACGGTGCCGGCGGCATCGCCAGCACCTACACCACGATCGCGACCTCCTGGGGCAACATGAGCGAGATCTTCTGACCTAGGGCGAGTTTTAGAAGTTGGGTCGCCAGGTGGAGGTCACGGCGTGGCGGTGATCGATAACTGAAGAGGTCTCCGGTAAGTGGTTTCAGCGACCAAGCTAGAACTTCATACCGGAGACCTTGTGGCCACCTTAGAGAGCATCTGATCCCGACATGTCCGTCCGGCGACGAAATACGAGTTACCCAACGCCAGGTTTGGGTGGATTCTCCGGTCAGTCTGAGCATGATTGTGTTAGACATCGCCCATTGGACCATCGCAGCCGAACGCTGCGGCAGTGCCTCATAGTCGCGGACCATGCGCCGGTGCTGCATCAGCCATCCAAACGTCCGCTCGACCACCCACCGACGCGGAAGAATATGAAACCCCTTCTCGGCGTGGCGCGGCACCACCTCGACGTCGATGCCGAGTCGTGCTCCGTGACGCAGCACCGTGTTCTGGTAGCCACCGTCGACCCAGACCTTGCTCACCGTCGGATGCTTGTCGGCCAGCGTGCTCAGCAGGACCTTGCCGGCGGCAGAATCGGATACCGACGCCGCCGTGACCACCACCGCCAGCAGTAGCCCGAGGGTGTCGGTGGCGATGTGCCGTTTACGTCCCTTGATCTTCTTCGCCGCGTCGATGCCCTGCTCGGATTCCCTTACGTTGCAAGACGTTTTGACGCTCTGGGCGTCCAGCACCGCAGCGCTCGGCTCAGCATCTCGGCCCATCGTCTCGCGCACCCGAGACCGCAGAAGATCGTGGATGCGAGCCGTCGTGCCGTCGGTCTCCCACTTGGCGTAGTAGTCATAGACGGTCTTCGCTGGCGGGAAGTCGTGCGGCAGGTACTCCCACGCCATGCCGGTCCTCGCTACGTACAAGATCGCGTTGACGATCTCCCGCAGATCATGCACCGGCGGCTTGATCCCCAGACCCCGCCGGGCCCCACGCCACTGCACCAGCACGGGCTCGATCAACGCCCACCGGGCATCCGACAGGTCCGTTCGATATGGAAGTCGCTCCATCCCCATGCCGGACCAACGAACGATCACGGCCGATGACATGCGCAAACGTGAACTATCCCCTTAGGGGATCAGATGCCCTCTAAGCGGCGTTTCGCATTGATGCGTTCGGCAACGGCTCCAGCCGCGTCGTGGTGCAGGGTCTTGGTGACGCTCTGGTAGGTGTCGCGGGTCAGAGTGGTGCTGGAGTGGCCGAGTTGTTCGGAGACGACTTTGATGTCGGTACCGGCTTCGAGGGCGATGGTGGCGGCGCCGTGGCGTAGGTCGTGGAACCGGATCGGGGGGAAGCCGCCGCGTTTGACCAGTCGCCGGAATCGCTGGGATACCGAGTTGGGGTGCCAGGCGCGGCCGTCGGGGCGTACGAAGAACAGTCCGGTGTCCGGCCAGTCTTCGCCGGTGGCGAGCTGCCTCCGGTTCCGGGCGGCTTTGTAGCGGGCCAGGACGGCGACCGTGTCGTGGTCGAGGATGAGATCGCGGTTACCGGCTTCGCTCTTGGGTTTCTTGTGATGCGGTGTCTGACCGTGGACGGCGATCTGGTTGACGATGCTGACTTCGGCCTTGCCCAGGCGCACTTCGGCGTCGAGCAGCCCGCAGGATTCACCGCGTCGGGTGCCGCGGTAGGCGACGAAGTGAAGCATCGGGTACAGATCCGCTGCGTTGATCTCTGCATAGTCGAGGAACTCGGCGAGCAGTTGGTCGGTCCAGACCATGACGCGCCCGGGGACTTCGCCGGTGGCCCGCCACCGTTCGACGCGTTCGGGTTCCCAGACGATCGGCTTCGACCGCGGGTTCGGTGTCTTCATCAGCGCGGCCGGGTTCGGCACTCCGGCGATGACGCCGAGCCGCAGCGCGCTGTTGAAGGCGTTACGCAGGGTGCCCCGGATCCGCGACCGGGTGGCCTCGCCGGTGAGACGTTGCCCGGCGACGCTTTTTCGGACCTCCGGGTCGGGGCTGTTGCGCTTCTGTTGGATGTCGTCGTTTCTTTCTTTGATCTTGCGGATGAGGGTCTGGACGTGGTGCGGGCGCAGCTGGTCGAGTGGGATGTCGCCGAGGTGCGGGATGAGGTGCACGGTGATGTGACCGGCGTAGGAGCGGCGGGTGTTCTCGTCGACCTCGAGGTCTTTGATCCATCCGGTCAGATATTCGGCGACGGTGAGGACTCCGGCCAGAGGGCTGCCCGAGCCGAGGCGCTGGCGGAGGGTTTCCACATCGGGTAGGACACCGCTGGTGCGCCGACAGTGCTGTAGGAAGTCGGCGATCTCGACGAGGCGTTTCTTGTTCTTTCCGGCGAGGTCGAGCAGTCGGCGGACGTGGTCGATCTCGTCCTGCGCGTCTGCCTGACTGTCGAAGCCGGTGGCGGGTCGCAGTTGGCGGCGTCTGCCCTCGACGGTTGTCGGGAGTTCGAGTTGGTAGGCCCACTGGCCGTGGGCGGGGTTCCAGGATCGGTTGGCGCGACGGAGTCTCGGACAGTTGTTCCTGAGTGGTTTGCCGGTGTGCGGGTCTTTGCAGCGGCAGATCTTGAACGGCGTGTGGCTAGCCATGGGTGTAGGGCTCCCGGTGGTTCGAGGTCCGGTGTGCAGCGGTTTGCGGGTTGATGGACATCCACGCTCGATGCCGGGCGCAGATCAAGTCGTCGGTGTATCGGAGCGCTTCGGGGCGGGTCCCGGGTCTGCCGCATCGAGAGCATTGAGACCGGCAGCGTCGGCAGGTTCGACGAGTGGTGTCTGTGCGTCGAGCTGCAAGAGGACGAGGAGGCCGGCCACCGCGACCCGGTACTGCTTGCCGACATGGATGACGGGCACAGGGAAAGCGCCGCTACGGGCCAGCCGGTAGGTGCTGTTGCGAGAGATACCGAGGATTTCCCCGGCGGTGAGCAGATCCGTCGTTGCGCCCAGGGCACGTATCTCACCGATGTCCCATGTACGGCGCGGCGGGGCTTCGATCGGGTCAGGGCGGTTGGTCGGCGTGCGAGTTCGACGGTCGTTCATGCGCTGCCACCTTCGTCATGGCGTAGAGACGGATTCGATGATCGGAACGCGGCCGGCCGGCGCGTGCCTCGCCGAGCGCGGTAGACGTGGGCGACTGGGCGGGCGCCCTGGTAGGGACGCCCGCCCAGCGCGAATGGCTGCAAGTTGACCGTCCGCCGATGGCTCGATGAGTGGCTATCCGACCGTCCGGTGGTGTGGGCAGAGCAGGAGCCGCAGGGCCGTGGATGCCTGTTGCCAGACCACACCGTTGCCCAGCACCCGCAGCGCCGCGGTGCGTGGCAGGTCGAGGCCGGTGACCCACGCCTGGTCGAGGCCCATGAGCCACTCGACGAACGGTGGGGCCAGCACCGGTCTGCCGTGCTTGCCCGGCTGCGTCGGGTCCGGGACCGGCCGGCCGAGCAGCAGTTCCCACCGGGCCACCGCGGTGGCGTAGACGCCCCACCGCTGTTCGTCGAGCTCGCCGAGCGCGGCGACGGCGGTGACCAGATCGGCGCCGCCGTCGCCGTGCACGCAGCGGCCGTGCCCATCGCTGGCCCGCGGGGTGGGCAGCATCCGCACCCGGACCGCCGCGGCCGGCAGGGTCAGATCACCGTGGCTGCCCCGCTGCCCGGGGCAGCCCTTCTCACCATCACTGGCCCGCGGTGTGGGGAGCAGTACCTGCGACAGCGGCGGACGGAACCCGGCTCCCGCCCGCTGGCCGGGCGTGCCGGTGTCGCTGGCCCGCGGGGTCGGCAACAGCCGGGCGGCGTCGGTCAGCGTGCGACCGGCGTGCCCGACCTGCGGTGTGCTGCGCCCGGCGGTCGCGTTGGCCGAGCTGCGACTGTCGGCGACCGTCGGGGTCGGCAGCAGCGTGCCGGCCAGTTGGGCGAGGCCGGGCCGGCGGACCGCCCCGGCCGACTCGGATCTGTTCGACCCGTACGCGACCGCGGTCGGGGTGGGCAGCAGCGGATTGCGGCTGCCGCCCGGTTCGATCAGGTCGGGCAGCCCGTACGGGTGGCCGGGGCCTTTGCCGTCACGGGCGCACGGGGTCGGCAGCACCGGCCCCGACGGCGATGTCACGACGGACAGCCAGCAGGAACAGCCGGTCTCGGCGGTGGGCGGCGCCGACGTCACAAGCGCGTAGGCATACCCACCGTGTGTCGTACCCGATCGCGGCCAGATCGGCGTGGACGACGTCGAAGCCGCGCCGGAGGAGCGCGGCCACGTTCTCCACGAAGACCAGCGGGGGTAGAAACGCGCGAACGGCGTCGGCGACCGCTGTCCAGAGGCTGGAGTGCGCGCCGGTGATCCCGGCACGTTTGCCCGCGTTGGAGATGTCATGGCAGGGGAATCCGGTGGTGATGATGTCGACCGGCGCGACGCTGTTCCAGTCGACGGTGCGGATGTCGCCGAGGTTGACGACGCCCGGCCATCGGGCGGTGAGGACTTTCTGGGCGTGCGGGTCGGTTTCGGCGTACCAGTAGAGCCGGCCGCCGAGGACGGCTTCGACGGCGAGGTCGAGTCCGCCGAAGCCGGTGCACAGTGATCCGATGCGGAGCCCGGTTCCGAGCGGCGAGGGCGCGGCAATCACGCCACCTCCCGCAGCCCAGTTATCGGCTGGATCGGCAGCGCCGGTCCCGGACCAGCCGTCGCGTCGCGCGTCGCCAGGTCCGGGGACGCTTCGATCGGACGAATCTCGTATTCGCCAGTACCTGTCTGCACCACACTCGAACGAGTGGCTCTTGCCTGGTCGACTGGCCACGTGCAGTGCCGCATCCTGTCGGCCAGATGGCTGCCCGTCGGGCAGGCACCCGGAGTGGGCAGGATGGTGAGATGACAACGGATTGGACACTGCATGCAGACGAAGTCATCGCACTTCCGCTGGATGAACTTGGCCTGCTCGTCTTGCGAGACGCACATGACAACGCGGTAGGAAACTGGCGCACCTGGCTTTTGACCAGAAGGAACCCGGGCTACGCGAAGCGACCAGACGCGATGGGGGCGCTGAGCGAGGCCTGGGGTTGGATCGAGAACCGAGGACTGATCGCCTGGGACCTTGGCCAGGACACCACTGGGGCATTTCTGATCAGCCGCAAGGGCCACCAGTTCCTTAACGATGGTCTGAACTGGTTGAAGGCCGTTGAACGGCTCGATGTCGACCTCGTACCCGCCCTGGAGAGAACCGCTCGGCCCCAGTTCCTTCGAGGTGACTTCGAGATCGCTGCGTTCGCGGCGATGAAAGAGGTCGAGGTCCAAGTGCGTGCCAGGTCCGGTCTCGGCACCGCACCTGACGAGATCGGCACCAAGCTGATGGTAAAGGCGTTCAAGCCAGGCGGACCGCTTTTCCGGGAGGAACTCGAGGGTGGCGAATCGACCGCACAGATGAATCTCTTCCAAGGCGCTATCGGGCTGTTCAAGAATCCGTCGAGCCATCGACGGGTGGACTTCAACGACGCCACCGAGGCCGCGGAGATCGTGCTGTTGGCCGACCTGCTGCTGCGGCTGCTCGACAAAATCGAAGTCCCGTAGCAGATGGTCGGGCCGGTCGAGGAGGAGAAAGCGGGCGGCAGGTGCGGTCACGCCACCACCCCGCTATCGGGCATTGGCGGCGCCTGAAACACCAGCACGTCCTCATGCGCGATCAAATGCATCGGCGTGCCGGCCCTGCGTGCCTTGCGGACTGCCTGCAGCTGGAAGAAGCTGGGCCGGGCGACCAGGCCGCCGTCTCGGACCGCGGCGAGCAGCGCTACACACCGGTCCACCGGGATGAGCCCGGCCCGCAGCCCGGCGCCGATGACCGCGGACGGCAGGTCGACGAGCTGCCCGTTCTTGCGCCACGGACGGGCGGTCACCACGACCACCCCGCCGGGGCGCAGCAGCACCCGGCAGCCGGCCAGGATCTGCGCGAACCCGTCGGCCAGGCCGGTCAGGTCGCGGTAAGCAAGATTGCCGCGGTCGGTGCCGTCGTTGTAGGTGTTGTCGGATTTGCGGACGCCGCCTTCGCCGGGTTCGACCAGGCCGTGCACCGTCGGCCCGTACGGCGGCGACGTCACGACCAGGGCGACCTGCCCGGTCAGGGCCGCCGGGACCAGCGACAGGATGCCGGTGGAGTCTCCGCGGATCACCGCGGCCCGGCCGGTCGCCCCTTGGGTGTGAGCGTGTTTGATGTTGGCGTCGGCGATATCGGACCACCGCGACTCGTACTCGATGCCGAACGCGTCGCGGCCGGCGTGCACCGCCTCGACGAGGGTGGTGCCGATCCCGCACATCGGGTCGAGCACCAGATCTCCTGGCTCGGTGTAGTGGGTGATGGCGTGCTCGGCGATCGCCGGGAGCATCCGGGCGGGGTGCTTGATCGACTCGGCGACGTAGCGGCCCTTGCGCTGCACCGGCCCGGTCGACTGGGCGGTCGCCCACACGCTCAGCCCGTCCGGGCCGTCGCTGCGGTGCCGGGCGTCGTAGGCCCGGTGCCTCCCGCCGGAGACCGGCCGCGCGGCGGGAGCCTCGGGCGGGGTGCCCGGCTCTTGATGGGAACGGTGCTTAGCCACGGCGGCCACCGCCCTTACGACCAGTCTTGCCGGAAGCCGGGTCGGGTCGGCTGGTCTGGCTGAACACGAGCAGGTCGGCGTGCACGCGCAGGTGCGCGGCCTGCCACTTGCCGGTGGCGTCGGCCAGGGCGAGCAGCTCTTCGTCGGTGACGTGGTAGATGAACGCGTCGCCGTCGGTGTCAGCGGCGACCGCGACGATGTGCTGCAGGTAGCCGAGCCGGACGCCGGCGGCGGCCTGCACGACCGAGGAGAAGTCCTCCGGGATCGGCGGAGTGCCCGCCGGGACGGCGACGATGAGGATGAGGCAGCCGCCCGGGCGCAGCAGCTGCGCGCAGGCAGTCAGCAGCCACGCCAGACGGACCCGGTTGGCAGCGTCGCCGGTCTCGTCGAGCGGCCAGCGGGCGACCACCAGACTGGTCACGCCGTGCAGGGAACCGTCGACCGGAAGACCGTCGACCGGAAGGCCGGTGCCCGGGGTCGCCGGGTGCAGGGCGGGGTCGGTGAGGTCGTCACCGAACCAGGCGCTCAGATCCGGCAGGTCTTCGTCGTCCTCGCCGTCGCCGGTGCCCTCGGGCACGGTGTCGGCCGTGGTGTCGGCGGAGCGGACCGGGCTGGCTGGGCCGACGATCAAGCTGGGCGCGTCGGTGAACCAGGCCGGGTGGTGCAGACGCCCACCAGCCGTGCAGGCCTGGGTGAGGGCGTGGCCATCGGTGAGGTCGACGACGACCTCACCCGGGCGGGAGTAGGCGGCGATCAGCCGGGCCGCGAGACGCGCGCCGATGCTGCGTCCGGTGTCAGCTTCGGTCCGGGCGGTACGCCAGACGGTGATCGGGACCGGCGGGTCGCCGGCGATCAGGTCGGTCGGGGCCGCATCGATCGCGGCCGGATCGGTGGAGGTGGACGGGCTGGTGTGGTGCTGCGGCGTGTGCTCGCTCATGAACTGGTGGGCTCCACGCCGCGCCGTGATGCGCTGACACCCTCAAACCGGGTTTTGTGCGCTGTGGCGAACACTCGCCGGTCTGTCAGCGGTCTAACGCTTTTCTGACAGCGCCCCGCCTGTCGGCTCCGCCGGCGAGCGCCGGGCCAGCCGGCCGAGGCTGTCAGTCGCGATGAGGCCGCGCGCGGGCCCGCTGCCAGACCCGGCGGCTGCTGCCAGATTCCTGTTGGTCGTTGGTGCACCCACGACTGACACCGCGCCGCGCGCATGAAACCGCCGGTCAGCGCGGGTTTTTAGAACCGTGTCAGGCGGCTGTCAGACGGCGTGCGGGCCTGCTGAACGCGCCGAACGCCCGGTATCGGCCGCCTTCACGCGCGCTGACTTGCACTGTCAGAACGGTGTCAGCCGCTCGTGGCCCAATCAGCGGCATGCCTGCACGGCCGGCCCGATCCCCATAGGGCATGGCCGCGGCGAAACCTGCCGTCTCGATTCCCAGGAGTTCGTTGCATGACCGCCACCGACTGGCCCGATTCACCGCTGGACGCCGTCGACGCCGCCTTCACGGCTCTGACCACCGGCCCGCAGCCGCTGCTACTCGACCTGGAGCCGCTACGCGACGGCACCGACCTGCCCGCGGGCAGGCCCAGCCTGCCCGCGCTGCGGCGCTGGCTACTCAAGCACCCGCACTCCTTTGAGGCCCGCGACGCGGTATGGCGAGAGCTGATCCGCCGCGCCCGCCTCGACGGCTCGGCCTGGGTGATCGCCGCGACCGCCCTCGCCCTGCCCTCGCTGCGCCGCTACGCCGGACAGCTGCGCCGCGGCTGGGGCGGTGACGCCTACGACCTGGACGCGGAAATCCTCACCGGGTTCCTCACCGCGCTGCGGGACCGGGTCGACCTGGTGCGGCCGGCGCCGTACGCATCGCTGTGCCGGGCCGCGTGGCGCGCCGGCCACGAGCTGCACCAACGCGACGGCGCCGAAGCGATCCCACTCCCGGAGGAGATCCTCGAACACGCCACCGGGCCCCGCACGCCGAAACGGCCGTGGGGACACCCAGACCTACTGGTGCGCCGCGCTGTCGAGCTGGGCATCGTCGACGCCTGCGACGAGCAGCCCTACATCGACCTGCGGCTCGGCAACCGGGCGATCGAACCGATCGCCGCCCGCCTCGGCCTGGAGGTCAGCACCCTGCGCCGCCGCCTCGAACGTATCGACGCCCGCATCGCCGAGGCCGTCACCGACGGCATGCTCACCGAGACCACCTCACCGCAGGTCCGCCAGGAATGGAGAGAGCGAGCCGAACAGCGCCGCCGGATCCGAGCCGGCCGTGGCGCTGCCACACCGCAACAGCCGCAGCTACTCGCTGCCTGAGATCATCCGCGCCACCCGCAGCGGGCCCGACACCTTGTCGGGCTCGCTGCTTTGTAGTGGGTGGGGTGGGCTCCGATTCTCCGTATCCAGTCGAACAGCCACGGAGTCGTGAAAGCAGCCCTGAGCTGCACTGTCAGAACCATCGGGCTTCTGTCAGCCGCGTGTCAGACAGCCGAGTGTTCGCCACAGCGCACAAACACCGGTTTGAGGGTGCGAAACCGCGACGACACCGGGATGACCCGGGTGCCCTCCGCGGTCTTCGCCCGCCGTCGAGCCCCGAGTCTTCGGGTCGGTCGCCGTGAGCCGGGACGTTCTCGGGTGCCGCGCCCTTGATGCGCTGACACCTCATCACCAGCGAAACCCGAACAGGGAGGACGAGCTCCTCCCGAGACATCCGCGCTCACGTCGTATCTGCCCTTCGCCTCTGGCGTCCGGCGGCGGTTCCCTTTCCGCCGTTTGAGTATCGCCGCGCACCCGCCTGTCGTGGGTGCGCGGCGGGAGGTGACCCCGCCATGTCCCGCACGCTGTGGGCACGTCTGCGTGCCCCGAACACCCGTTCCACTCTTCTCGCCCGCCGGGCTGGTCTCGTTGCCGCGGCCCTCGTTGCGGCCGTCCTGATCCTGCTCGTCCCGGCCGCCGCCCACGCCGATGCCGGCACGGTGACGGCGGCCGCGAAAACCCTGCCGCAGGTCGTCGCGAACCTGCGGGCCTGGATCATGGGAATCCTGGCCGCTGTCGCCACGCTGTTCTTGGTCTTGGCCGGTGTGTACTGGGCGACCGCCGGCGGTGACCCGGCCCAGGTCGACAAGGCCAAAGGCGCGTTGAAGAACGCGTTGGTCGGTTACGGCCTGGCGGTCCTCGCCCCGGTCCTGCTGCAGGTCGTACGCGGCATCGTCGGCGGCTGAGCCATGGGTTGGCTCGATCCGACGCATTGGCTCGACAAGATTCTGGACTGGTTCGCCGGCCTGCTGCTGGACAGCCTCAACGCGCTGATCGCGGTGATCACCAACGTTCTGCTGGTCACCCCGAACGTGACCGGGCTGCCGCAGGTGCAGGCGTTGACCGGCCGTGCCGTGTGGATCGTCGACACGATGTTCGTGCTGGTGTTCCTCGCCGTCGGCGTGCTGACCATGACCAATCAAGGCGACGAACGGTCCCGCTACACGGTCAAGGACCTGATTCCGCGCTGCGTCGTCGGGTTCATCACCGCCCACTTCTCCCAACTGATCGCCGGCCAGATGATCGACTTGGCCAACGGCCTGACCAGCGCGCTGACCGAACAGAACTTCAACCAGGACGGCGCGTTGCAGGCGATGCGCAACAACATCACCGCCGGCGACGGCGGCCTGCTGTTCCTGGTCTGCGTGTCGATCATCTTGTTCCTGATGGCCGCCACCGGTTGTTCGGCGATCGTCAGGTTCGTTGTCGCGCTGGTCCTGACCGCCTGCGCCCCGATCGCGCTGGCCTGTCACGCGTTGCCGCAGACCGACCCGGTGGCCCGGCTGTGGTGGCGTTCGTTCGCCGGGGTCCTCGCCGTGCCGATGTTGCAGGGCTTCGTGCTGTTCTGCGCGCAGTGGATGCTGCTGGATCCGGCCGCGACGTGGCCGATGCTCGGCCTGCCGGTCGAGCCCGGCAGTGTGCTGAACCTATTCGTTGTCATGGTTCTGCTGTGGACCTGCGTGAAGGTTCCCGGCCTGGTCCGCCGCTACGCCACCGAAGGTGGGCGCAGCACCAACTTCCTCGGCGCGATGGTGAAAGTCATCGTCGTTCAGCAGATTAGCCGGGCGCTGCCCGGGATCGGCCGGGTGTTGCGATGAGCGAGCGCCGTGACAGCGACGTCGTGCGGGCGAGGATGCCCGCCGACGTCGACGCCCCCGACAAAGTCGCCTACGGACTCACCTTCCGCCAACTGGCGATCCTCGCCGTCGCCGCGGTCTGCGGCTACGGCGCCTGGCAAGCCCTGCAGGACCTTCTGCCGGTACCGGTGCTGCTCGGTGCCGCCGTCGTTCTCGGCGGTCTCGTGTTCGGGCTCGCAGCCGGGCGCCGCGACGGGCTGCTGATGGACGTGTGGCTGCTCGCGGCGGTGCGGCACTCCCGCGCGCCGCGGGCGCTGTCGACCACTGACACCACCGCCAAGGTCCCCGACTGGGTCGAGGCCCCGAAATCCAGGGTGATGCTGCCCGCCCCGCTGAAGCTGCCCGCCGCCGCGATCAGCGACGACGGCGAGATCACCCTCGGCAGCAGCCAGGCGGCGATGGTCGCCGCGACCAGTGTGAACCTGGCGCTGCGCACGGCGGACGAGCAGGCCGCCTTGGTCGACACGTTCGGCCGGTGGCTCAACAGTCTCTCCACGGCGACGCAGATCGTCGTCTCGGCGCAACCGGTCGACCTGCGGTCACACGCCCGCACCCTCGCCGCAGCCGCGGACACGATGCCGCACCCGGCACTCGCCGACGCGGCCGCCGACCACGCCCGCTTCCTCGACGACCTCGCCGAACGCCGCGACCCCTTACGCCGTCAGGTCCTGATCGTGACCCGCACCGGCGCGGGGGAGCGCGGCGAACACGCCGCCCATCGCCGCGCTGACGGCACGGTGCGGGCGCTGTCCGGGCTCGGCGTCACCACCCGAGCCCTTGACGGTCACGCCGCCACTGCCGCGCTGGCGGCGGCCGCGGACCCCTACCGGCCGCCGCGCCCGGGTGGGCTGGCCGCCCCCGACACCGTCATTACCGGCCCCACACCGGCCACACCCAGGAGACGAACGTGAAGACACTGACCCGCAAACGGGAACGAACTCCACCTGTTGAAACCCCGGCCTCGTCGCTGGCAGCCGCCGCTGCCCCGGCTTCCGTCGAAGTCACCCCCCGATTCCTGCGGGTCGGGGACGGGTACGCCGCCACCCTGGTGGTCACCGGTTACCCGGCCGAGGTCGGCCCGGCCTGGCTCGAACCGCTGTTGTCCTGGCCCGGTCGCCTCGACCTGGCCCTGCACATCGACCCGATCCCGGCGCCGGTCGCCGCCGGCCGGTTGCGGACCCAGCGCGCCCGATTCGAATCGAGCCGACGGGCGGACGCGGCGAAGGGCAAGCTGGCCGACCCGTACGTGGAGGCCGCCGCCGACGACGCCGCCGACCTTGCCGAACGCCTGGCCCGTGGAGTGTCGAAACTGTTCCGCGTCGGCCTCTATCTGACGGTGCATGCCCGGACCGAGGCCGAACTCCTCGAGGCGTGCAGTCAGGTGAAAGCCGCTGCCGCGTCGACGTTGATCGAGGTGCAGCCGGCGACCTGGCGACATTTGTCGGGCTGGACCACCACCTTGCCGCTGGCCACCGACAGTTTGCAGATGCGCCGGACCATGGACACCGCCGCCCTGGCCGCCGCGTTCCCCCTGGCCTCGGCGGATCTGCCGGCACCGCTACCCGGCGATCCCGCGTCGACCGGTGGGGTGCTCTACGGCATCAACCCGGACTCGCAGGGCATCGTCTGGTGGGACCGGTGGAGCCAGGAGAACTACAACAGCATCGTCCTGGCCCGCTCCGGTGCCGGGAAGTCGTACTTCGTCAAACTCGACGTGCTGCGCAACCTCTTCCAGGGGGTGCGGGTCGCCGTCGTCGACCCGGAGGACGAGTACCTGCGCCTCGCCGACGCAGTCGGCGGCACCATCGTGCGGCTCGGCGCCTCCGGTGTGAAGATCAACCCCCTCGATCTGCCGGTCGGCGACAACCGCCCGGACGTCCTCACCCGCCGCGGCCTGTTCCTGCACACCCTCATCACGGTGCTCCTGGCCGAGGCGCCGCCACCCGGCGAACGCGCCGCCCTGGACCGGGCGATCCTGCAGACGTACCGGCAGGCCGGGATCACTGCGGACCCGGCCACCCACCACCGGGCCGCCCCACTGCTGAAAGACCTGACCGCGGTGCTCGACGCCGACGGCGACCCGGCGGCGACGCAGCTGGCTGCCCGGCTCGCGCCCTGGGTGCACGGCTCTTTCGCCGGGCTGTTCGACGGGCCGACCACCACCCGCCCCGACGGGCACCTGATCGTCTGGAGCCTGCGACAGCTGCCCGACGAGCTGCGCACGGTCGGTCAGCTGCTGGCTTTGGACGCGATCTGGCGCAGCGTCGACGCGCCCGGCCGGGCCGGCAGGTCGGTGCGCCGGCTGGTGGTCGTGGACGAGGCATGGCTGCTGATGCGCGACGGCGAGGGCGCCAAGTTCCTGTTCAAGATGAGCAAGGCGGGCCGTAAACGTAACGCCGGCCTGTCGGTGATCACCCAGGATGTCGCCGACGTGCTCGGCACCGATCTCGGTCAGGCCGTGGTCGCCAACGCCGCTACCCAGGTGCTGCTCAAGCAGGCGCCGCAGGCGATCGACCGGGTCGCTGACGCGTTCGGTCTCACCGCCGGTGAGCGGCGCATGCTGCTGTCCGCCCGGGTCGGCCGCGGCCTGCTCATCTCCGGCCCGCAGCGCACCGCGTTCGAGGCGATCTCGTCGCGGGCCGAGCACGGTCTGGCCACCACGAAGCCGTCCGACCTCGACGACGAGGAGACCGAGCTGTGAACACGATCCTGTCCGTACTCTCCTCGCCCACGTCGGCGCCTGGTCCTTCCGGACCGGGCGCCGATGTCATTGCGCCGCCGAGCGCGCCCGCGCAGTGGATCCTCGACACCGGCACCTGGGCATGGCAGCGGCCCTGGCTGCTCGGCGTCGCCGCCGCGCTGCTCGTCGTGTACGTCGCGGCCCAGAATGTCCTGGCCGGGTGGCGTCACCACCGTCACGCCGAAGGCGCGCGCCTGGTCACGGTGGCGCCGCCGCCGGAAGTCGACGCGGCGTCGGCCGGCGCGTTGTGGGCGAACCTGCACGGCACCCTCACCCCCTCCACGAAACGGCGGCTGCTGTACGGCAGCCCGCACGTCGTCTGGCAGTACACCTGGACCGGCCGGCAACTGTTCATCTCCATGTGGGTGCCCGGCACCGTCTCGCAGGGCGCGGTCGAAGCCGCCGTCCGCGCCGCCTGGCCGTCCGCGGCGTGCACGACCGGCGTCGCAGCACCACCGATCCCCCTGCAGGTGCCGCAGGCGACCGGCGGCCACCTGCTACCCCAGGCCTCCGAGTGGTTGCCGTTCGAAACCGACCACGACAACGACCCGCTGCGCGCGTTGATGTCAGCCGGTTCCCAGCTCAAGGACGACGAGTACGCCTGCGTGCAGATCCTCGCCCGGCCCGCCCCACCCCGCCGGGCGGCACGGGCACGCCGGGCCGCCGGCCGGCTGCGCGACGGCAAGACCGCGGTGCCGACGATCAACCCGGCAGCGCCGCTGCTGTTCCTGCTGGAGATCTTCCTACCCGGCCGCAGCACCCCCACCCGCAGCGCACCGGCCGCCAGCCGACGCGACCCCGGCCTGGAACGCGACGTCCGGGCGATCCTCGACAAGACCGTCCACAGCCTGTGGACAATCGGGATCCGGTACGTCGTCGCCAAGGACAACCCGCGCGGCGGCGCCCGCTCGGCCGACCGCCTGCGCGGCATCGCCGACACGATCGCCTCCGCCTACGCCGTGTACGCCGGCCGGAACCGGCTCGCCCACCGCACCCGCATGGGCCAGCCGGTGGAGGTGGTGGCGGCCCGGCGCCTCGGCGCCGGGTTCCTCGCCTGCACCCCCGAACTCGCGGTCATGGCCGCACTACCCCGGGACCTGGCGGTCCCCGGCCTGGACCGGGCCCGGGCCAAGTCGATGCCGGCGCCGGTGGCGGTCCCGACCGGCGGGCGTGGGGTGAAGGTGCTCGGCGACGCCGAGATCGGCGGGCACCCGGTCGCCCTCGCCGTCTCCGACGCCCGCTATCAGATGCACGTGGTCGGGTCGACCGGCTCCGGCAAGACGACGCTGCTGGTGAACATGGCCGTCGACGACATCATCGCCGGCCGCGGCACCGTGGTGATCGACCCGCACGGCGACCTCGTGCTGGACATCCTGGACCGGCTCCCCGCCAGCGTGGCGGACCGGGTGGTGCTGTTCGACCCCGACCAGCCCAACCCGCCCACGATCAACCCTCTTGAAGGCGACGACCCGGACCTGGTCGTCGACAACATCGTGAGCATCTTCGGCAATATCTTCGCGAAAGCGTGGGGGCCGCGGATGGACGACGTCATGCGGGTCGCCTGCCTCACCCTGCTGCGCCACGCGAACGTGACCTTGCAGCACATTCCGCCGCTGCTCAACTCGGCGCAGTTCCGCTCTGCGATGACCGTCGGCCTGGACGACCCGGCCGGTTTGAGTGGGTTCTGGCAGTGGTACGACTCGCTGAACCCGGCGCTGCGCTCGCAGGTCATCGGCCCTGTCCTGGCCCGGCTCCGCAGCTTTCTGTTGCGTGACTTCGTGAAACGCACGATGCGGTACCCGCGCAGCAGTTTCGACATGGGCAAGGTCCTCGACGGCGGCGCCCTGCTGGTACGCATCCCGAAAGGTCAGCTGGGGGAGGACACCAGCAAACTGCTCGGCTCCCTGATCCTGGCGCAGGTGTGGCAGGCCGCCACCGCCCGCGCCGGCATCGAGCCGGAACGGCGACGCGACGCGACGCTGATCATCGACGAGGCGCAGAACTTCCTCACCCTGGCGAGCAGCCTGGACAGCATGCTGGCCGAGGCCCGCAAGTACCGGCTGTCCATGGTCCTGGCCCACCAGGACCTAGCCCAGTTCCCGAAGGAGCTGCTCGCGGCGGCGTCCGCGAACGCCCGCAACAAAATCTATTTCTCGGTGGCGCCGGAGGACGCTCGCGTCCTGGCCCGCCACACGGCACCTGAGCTCGACGAACACGACCTCGCGCATCTGGACGCCTACACCGCGGTCGCCCGGCTGGTCGTTGCCGGCCGGCAGACACCGGCGTTCACCTTCAAGACCAGGCCGCCCAAGGCGGTCGTCGGTGAAGCGACCGCCATCCGGCAGGCCGCTGCGGCCCGTGTGCCGGCGCAGGACACCAGCGCGATCGACGAACTCGTCGAACAGTTCTCGGCCAAACCCGACGACGGGCGCCAGCAGCGCGGCAAGAGCGGCGAGAAGCCGAAATCCTGAGCACGGTGCCTGTGTCACAACGCAGAAAAGGTCGGCGCTGACCGACCAAGAAAGTTTGTCAGCGCTGCTCAACAGCGTGTGAGCCCGCCTTCCGTGTGGGCTTCACCAGCCCTTCACCACCGAGCACTCCGTCGCCCTGACAGAACCGGCGGATGTGCCCTGTTCTCGCAGCACACCGCCGCTGAGCGACTCTCGGCGGCTCCTGCGCGCACCCCGACACCCCTCCAACGGAGGGACAACCTCTTCCGCCTGAAGGAGCCCCACCCGTGTCCACCTCGGATCACTCCGATTCGTCGTCCAGTTCCTCCTCACCCCCTTCTCCTCGTTCTTCCTCTCGTTCCTCGTCGTCCCGTTCCTCCAGTCCTTCGTCCTCCCGTTTCGCTTCGCTCCGGTCCTCGTCTCGGTCCTCGTCATCTCGCCTGGACCGCCTCGACCGGCTGCGTCGCCTGACCGCCCGCGACCACCTGCTGCTGTCCTGGCTCGCCGAGCACTACGTGCTGAGCACCGGCCAGATCGCCGCTGCTCTGTTCCCGTCGCTGCGCTCGGCCCGGCTGCGTCTCGCCGTGCTGCATTCGTTGCAGGCCGTGACCCGTTTCGTCGACGTCACCACCGGCGACCGCCAGTACCTCTACACCCTCGGCCCGCTCGGCGCGGTGGTCTACCCGACGCAGTACAACGACCCGAGACGCACCGACGGCCGGGATCCGCGTTCCAGTGTGGAACGCACCGAACGCATCATCGGCAGCCGCAAACTGGCGCACCTGATCGGCACCAACCAGCTGTTCGTCGACCTGCACGCCTACACCCGCACCGACGAGAACGCCCGGCTGGCCCGCTGGTGGTCCGAACAGCACGCCACCGCCGTGTACGGGGCCGTCGCCGCGGCAGCCACCGGCCCCGGCATCCGCCCCGACGGGCACGGCATCTGGGAAGCCGGCGGCCGGGAAGTCGGCTTCTTCCTCGAACACGACAACGGCACCGAGACCATCGGCACCGTCCTGCGCAAACTGCGCGAGTACGACCGCCTCGCTGCCGGCGGCCCCCGCTACCCGGTGCTGCTGCGGGTGCCCAGCCGCCGCCGCGAGCAGCATCTGCTCGACGTCCTCGCCGGGGTGCGGCTGGCGATGCCGGTCGCGACCGGCATCCACACCGAGCACCCCGCCGGCCCCGCCTGGACGCTGACCCACGACCCGGCACCACGCCGGTGGCTGCACGAACTGCCGTCGGATCACGGCCCGGAGAACCCGGCCACCAACCCGCACCGCTACCCCGGCGCCGCCTCGGCGTAGTCGTCCTGCAGCGCTACTCCGTAGCGACTGCTGCGGGGCCGCCTCCAGGACCCTTCGGTTCTGGCAGGCCCGCAGAAAGTCTCACAGCGCCGCACACCGACCGTCCGCGAGCCTGACAACAGTCTGACATTGCAGGTCAGAGCACGTTCTGGCGATCATGACGGCGGCTGGTCCTGACAGACCGTGCCGCTACTGTTTTTCGGCAACACCTCTCTCATATATATCTCCACCCCGGTCCGGTCCCGCCTACAGGAACCATCGCCGCACCACCCGGTGCCCGCACCCACCGCCCTTAACAGGCCGGTCGGCGCCCGCGCCGCGCGGCGACCCCCAGGTCGCACCGAACCACCCCAGCAGTCCGCTGGACCTCCACCCCTTTCGTGAACCGACCCATGTACCCGGTGGGCCGGTCACTTCTGCGTGCTCTCAGCACGCCCGTATCGAAGGAGATCGTCACTATGACCGCTACCGCGTCCCGCAACGGACAGCGTGTCCCCAACCCCCCGGCTCCGCAGCCGGTCGCTCAGCCGAGCAATGGTCAGCCGCCGCTCGTCCGGCCCGCCGCGACCATCACCACGATGATCGTGTGCCTGCCCGACGGACTGTCGAGCGATGCGCTCACGGCTCACCAGCTGCACCGGCACTTCGGTGTCGACGGCACGTTGCAGGCCCGATTCTGGACGATCGAGAATCTGCGCCTGTGGCAGCGCCGGCAGATGTTCGAGCTGCGCAAGGGCACTCCCGCCTACTGCGCGGGTGGCCCGGCCAAGCTGCTGAACCTCGCAGGATTGAGGTACGCCGCCGGTGTCGGCGCGGGTATCCGTCACCAGCAGTGGCAGCAGGCCGTACAGGGCACCAAGCCGGCCCAGCCGTGGGTGACCTTCCACAGCCGGCACCTGAACGACCCGAGCAAGTACACCTTCGACCAGGCCGCCGCCGACTTCTGGCGGCAGCCGCGCGTCAGCGCGATGCGCATGCACAACGCGGCGAACACCGTCGCGCCGCTCGCGGTCGACGAGCTGGAGATGCTGCAGGCCGGACCTGCGGCCTACCAGCACTACAGCGCCTTGACCGCGGTCTGCGGCGACGCGCTGCTCACCGCAGAGGGACAGCAGATCGCGCCGGAAACCGACGCTCTCGCTGACCGCGTGACCTTCCTCGCGCAGGCCAACCGCTACCTCGAACACATCGAGGACGACCAGCGGCTGGTCGCGGTCACCCTCTAGCGCCACCACCAGAGTCCGGTCCGGTAGCCGCCGCCACACCCTGAACCCAAGGGACACGCGACAGCCCGGACCGGCTCCACCCCGCACCCGCGCACCGGCCCAGCCCGGTGCACGGGACCCGCATCCACCACGAACACGGAATCCGGAGGACGCACATGCTCAGCAGCATCCACATCCAGGCCATCGCCCGATGCCTGATCGATCTCGACGCTCACGCCCAACGCACCCAGGGCGGGCCCGGCGAGAATCTGCTCGCCGTCCTGCAGGAAACCCCCGTCCCGGGACACCCCGATCCGAGCGCCCGGCATCTCGGCGTCAACCCGTTGCCGGTGCAGCCGCAGGTCTGGCGCCATCCCGACGGGCCGGTCGCCGCGCTGCGCCAGGCCCACGACGACATGCGCCGCTTCGGTGTCCAGGAGCAGCTGGCCCAGGTCACCGGCGTGCGATTCCTGGCCTGGGTCTACCTGTACACCCAGACGATCGACGACGAGGACGGACCCGCCACCGTCCGGCAGATCGACGCCGTCGACATCGACGGCCGGGCCCACCTACTCACCCACGTGCTCGGCGAAGCAGGGCACTGCCTGCTGGTACTTCCAGACACGGCGGCGCCCGACTTCGACGGCACCCTCACCGTCCTGAACACCCTCGCCCGAACCATGCGCACCAGCGGCTGACAACCACGCGCCGCCCGCACCGACGCGCCCAGCGCCCGCGCGACACCGACCCGCTCGACCAGACCTCCGAACCGGCGCCCTGGCGGACGGAGCCGCTTCGCCCCTGCTCCGGACAATGCCGCCAAGGCGGCTGCGCATCCCGGCGACAACCCCTGCGCCACACGAGCGCTCCCGCTTGAGGGCCGCGGCGGCGACCGCAACCTACGGCCAGCCGTGGCAGCCCGGAGAAAGCCGGTAAAGGGCACCGCCCTGCCGCCGCAAGCGCAGATCCCGCCCGGCAAGAAACAGCCCGGCGCCCCGGGCCGGGGTGCTCGTACAGCCGCGGTCGGCGACACGGCCGCCCTTTCCCTCTTCCACCACCCACCCGCTCACGCGGGCCACCGGCCGCTGTCCGACGCCGATGACCTTGCCGGCCCCACAAGCCGCGTCCGGGTTCAGTTCCGCGCCCGGCATCCGCACCAGCCGACCTGCTGACACCTCTCCCCGGGACCACGCCTGGCCTGCCCTTGTCCCGGGTTCTCCCGAGACGAGTCACGCGGGTCCGCCACGGCCACCGGGGCCATCGAGAAAGGACTCCCAACCCATGTTCGAGCCCTCCACCGCGATCGCCAATCTGCTGACCGCCGTCGCGTCGAACCCGGCCGCCGCCGCGGGCATGCAGATGATGACCGACCGCGCCGCCGAATTCCCGCACTCGCTGGCCGCCTCGTTGACCGGGATCGCCCTCGACCCCGCCGGCCGTGAGTTCGCCGACCGATTCCTGGACACCTACTGGGCGAACCGGGACCGCCAGTTCGACGCGCTCGCCGACGCCGGCTCCGGGATCTACCGCGAGGTGATCATCGGCAGCGGCTACCACGCCGCCGTCTACGCGGCCACCCGCGTGCTGGCCGGCCACCCGCGGCCGCTGGTCCTCGAACGCGGCCCGCGCGTCGGCGGCACTTTCGCGATGAGCAGCCGGCCGGTGTTCTGGCTCAACTCCCGCAACCGTCCCGGCGGGCCCGGCCTGGCCGGCGACCAGACCGCGAACCTCAACTACCTGCCCGGCGCGCCGATCCAGGCCGCGAACGTCTCGGCGATCGAGTACCAGAACAACACCGACATGGCACTCGCGATCCGGCTGACCCTGGCGCAGTTCGCCGACGTCGTCCCGAACGCCAGGGTCGCCGCCGTCAGCCTGGACGACGGTGAGGGCGTCGAACTCGACATCGAGGGCCGCGGCCCGCTGTCGGCCAGGCGCGTCATCGACGCCCGAGGACTCGGTGACCCGGCCGGCGAGCACCTCGCCAACGGCACCACGATCGTCACCTTCGCCCAGTTCATGCAGCGCATGGACACTGCCTGGCCGTTGCGTGGCCTGCGCCGTGTCGCCGTCGTCGGTGGCGGGGACTCCGGCAAATGCACGGTCGAGTCGCTGCTGGGCATCGCCCCGCAGCCGTACATGACCGCCGCCGCACTGGACCGGGTGGACCGCATCGACTGGTACGCCGAACAACTGCCTGCCAGCTGTGTGGAGTGGCGGATGGAGGTCCGCGGCAGATACCAGGCGATCGGCAGTCATCTGCGCGCCGACCGGTTCGGCGTGCGCCGGCTGACCGTGATGCCGCGCCGCGCCAACGTCCTCGATCTGCCCGGCCGGGCACTGATCGACGGCAGCGGCTACGACCTGGTCGTGCTCTGCACCGGCAGCAAAGAACCGCTCATCCAGGGCCTGGGAACCGTCGGCGACTGCGAGATGTACACCGTCGCCGGTGCCGGCGCGGTCGCCCGCAAGTACTACGACCTCCCGGTATTCCGGGTCGGCCCGCACGCCAAGCTGCCGTTCACCCCGCAGGAATACGCCGCTGGGATCGACGAGGAGCCCGGCAACGCCGCCGCGATGTTCCGGCTCGGCAGCAAGACCGCGGCTCTCGCAGCGACCCTGCCGAGCGCCGGCGGCAACTGAAACGACCACCCAGGCACCGCCCGGATCGCGGTGCCTTCGGACAGGTTCCGCAACACCTCGTGACCCCACCGCCCGGCCGCGTCCGAACGCGGCCGGGCGGTCCTTGTTTCCACGCCATCTCTGCCCAGGGAGGCACCATGCCCCGCTACTGGTTCCGACTCGACGACGTCGCACCGTTGACCGCCCACGCGATCGGCTGCGAACAGCACACCACCACCCGCGCCGAGGCCCTCGCCGGCGCCAACAACGGACCGGCACTGGTCTTCGCCAGCACCCGCGACGGCGCCACACTGCGCTCCAACGGCAACCCCGCCTGGTACGACCACGACGGCAGCCAACACTGCGCCTACGCCACCGCCTGGCGGCACGCCCCGACCGGACGCACCAGCCACGTGCACCTCAGCGACTACGTGCACGCCTTCCTACCGCTGACCGGCCAGATCATGCACCTGATACACACCGCCCGCCGCACCGGCGACAGCTGGATCAGCGTCCACATCGATTCCCGCGACCAGCACCTGATCAGTGCCTACGCGATCCGCACCGCCACCCAACGCGACAGCATCGTCCCGGCCGGCTGCCGGTGGCGGCCCGCCCACGTCACCTGCCCGGAAACCGGCAGCGTCGCCTACCCCGCCCAGATCCCCGACGGCTACACCACCACCGCCGGGCACGCCCTGCCGCGCTTCGACCGGGACACCATCGCCAAGATCGCCGCCGACCTCGACCGCCTGCGCGCCATCGACGCGAGGCCCGGCGCGTATCCCATCCTGCGGCTGCGCGGCGACGACCTCACCGTCCTCGAGGAACAGACGTACGACGGCAACTGGACCTGGCGGCAGGTCGACCGGCTGCGCCCCGACCGCGCCGGTTACTTCCCCCTCGGGGCCTACCAGTGGTCTTGGGAGACCGTCACCCGGCCGTCACCCCTGCTCGCGACGGTGCGCCGAGCACTGACTGCCGTACGCCGAGGGCTGCCGGGCCACGCCCGAAGCCGAACTGGCCGGCCGTGAACACGGCGCACCCCCGAACGCGCCATCGTTCGCCGCGCAGCCGGCCAGCGACGAGGTGAACGCCAACAGAAAGGAACCTCCGTGACCAGTCCTCAGCGCGAGCCCGACCCGACCGGAGCGGACGCAACCAAGGGCGCAGATACCGCCGACGGACCACTTCCTTGTTATCACCAGCCGATGAGCGAACGGGATGCCTAGGCACTGGCTGGCAAGCTCATCGAGCGGGATTACCCGGGTAGCGATGACAAGTGGGGACCGGCCGGCGCGATCGTCGTCAAGATCGAAACCCGCGTGCTGATCGTTCGGGACCTACCACGGCCGAGCAACGATCCCGACCTCGATGGCGCGACCCTCGACACCGTCTTCGACGTGTGCTGCCAGCGGCAGCTGCTCGCCGCCGACGAGACGGTCGTCAAAGCCGGGTGGCTGGCCCCGACCGGCCGCGGGAATCCTGCCGCCGGCACTGCCCGGCTGACAGTGCAACTCGGCCCGGTCACGCTTGCTGGCCGGACCGCACCGGACGGCTGGCTGTTCTTCGGCTGGGCCAGCAGATAGAACGCTGCCGCCCGGCCGCACCGGCACACCCGAGGCCAGCCGACCTCTTGGCACCCCGACGCGTCGGCGCTCTCTGTGTCACCGGTCCTTGACCTGCACGACCCGGCCGCTGCCCGGCCTCTCCCGCGCAACCCGCGCACTCCGGGCACGGCCGATTGGCCGTGCCCGGGTTTCCCGTGTCTACGACGAAAAGGAACCCGATCATGGCTACCCGAATCCAGTACATCGTCGTCGATGACATCGACGGCACCGACAGCAAGGTCGGTACGTACCGGTTCGCGTTCGACGGTGTCGAGTACGAGATCGACCTCGCCGACTACAACTTCGACAAGCTCGCCGCCGCGCTGCGCCCGTACCTGGCGGTCGCACACCGATTGCCGAAGCGCAAGAGCACCACGACCGGCCCCGGAAAGCCCGGGAAGAACACCAGCCCATCAGGCGGTGGTGGTACGCACACCAGAACGACCCCGGTCTGCCGCCTACAACCCGCGCGGCACGATCCCGCAGCAGGTCATCGCCGCCAAGAGCGCCACCCGGCAACCGTGAGCCGCGTGGCCATCGCCGCTCCGTTCACCACCGTCGAGACGGGCCGGAACCTGGCGGCCCCGCCACACCACCACCAACAGCGCCGCCGTCGAGGTGCTCGTGGTGCCTCTGTACCCGGCCTGACCTTGGGCACGGCCTGCATCGGCCGACGGCTGCGCGGCTGACGATCCAGCGCACCAACTCCGGTCGGTGGGCGCCGCAGCCAGCAAGGGCGCTCGACGTCCACTGGCCAAGATCCACATCATCTTTCTCCGGCCGACGCCCGGCCACGACGCGCAACGCGCGTCAGCTCACCGCAGTTTCCGGGCGCGGCCGTGACTGGCCGTGCCCGGACTGCATTTCGCAAAGGAGTCCACCATGGCATCGCCACTCCCGCCCCACCCTCACACGCCTGCCGCCGACATGCCGGACCGGCTCTGGTTCCACCTCAACGACGTCGCACAGTTGGCCCTGCATGCCGTCGGCACGCCGTACCTGGCGTTGACCGCGGCGCAGTTGATCGCCTTCGCGCCGCTGGTGCCCGCCCTGACCTGGCAGTCCGGACCCGACGGCGACGCCCTCACCTCCAACGGACTGCCCGGCTGGTACGACGAGAACGGCCGGCAGAAGGTCGCCCGAGCCCACGCCTGGCGGACCCAGGACACCGCCGCCCGCGTCACAGCACGCCGGTACGGCTACCTGCCGCTGATCACCGCCGACGGTGACGCGCAGCTGTTCAGCCAGCTGATCGAGGTATCGCGCGACAAGCATTGGCTCAGCCTCGATGTCACGTCCCACGATCCGGTGATCAACCTCGACCAGGTCGAGGTCGCCGAACAGCACGGCGGCGCCTACCCGAGCGATGTGATCTGGACCGAGGCGACGGTGGCGTGCGTGCCGCACACCGGCAGCGGCCTGTATCCCGCGCTGATCGCCGACGGCTACCACAACATCCACGGTGGCGTGCTCGCCCGGTTCGACGCGTCGACCGTCACCCGGATGATCCTCGACCTGGGTCGCGCCTACGGCTCACAGCCCGGGGCCCGGGCTTCGCTGCGATGGGCCGGCGACCGCGTCGAAGTCTTCGCCGAATACCTCGGCGGCGGCAGCCACACCCGGCACCGGTGCGACGTCATCGGCCCCGACCCCGAGGGCCTCTACCCGATCGGCGGCCACCGGTGGACCTGGCTGCCCATCACCTCCGAGCGCCGCTGACCGCCTGCCGGACCCGGCTGGCCGCCCGCCGCCGCGGACTCGGCGACCGTCTCGTGCCGCCAGCGGCGTCCAGAGACCACCACGAAGAACACCACGAGAACGCATTCGACTTGATCAATGCGCCGAACGAAGCGTGGATCAGTGCAACCCCCTCGATCACCCTCTGAGCAGGAAGGAAGTACAGCGATGACCGACGAACCCACTGTCGCGCCGCCCGCCAACAGCGCATTCCGGGTGCTGGCCGCGATCGCCGACCTCGGTGAGGCCACCGCGGCCGCGATCGCCGAGAAGGCCGGACTCGCCTACCCCACCGTCACCCCCAAACTGCGGGCCTGGGAAAGCACCGGGCAAGCAGAGAAGTACCAAAACAAAGACACGGCGCAGACGCTGTGGCGGCTGACCGAATCCGGCAAAGCCAGCACCGCCACCCCCGCCCAACACGCCGCCAGACCTGCCGACGCCGACGAGACGCCGGCCAAGGCCACCGTGAAACCCGCCAAGCGCAGGCCGACCGTGGCCGAACCCGACCCGGGAAACCCCACCAGCGACGGCGAGCCGGACGCCGCCGAACCGGTACACCACGACGCCGCCGTGCCCGCCCCTGCGCTCGCGCCGGCCACCGCCGCAACCGGCACCGACGATGCCACCCCGGATGTGGACGCCTGCGCTGCCGCGATACGCGCCGCTGATCCACCGGACGCGCCGCCTACGGCCAGCGCTGCCGATGACGAGACCGTTCCCGCTGACGGCGGCCCCGCCAAGGCCACCGGGGCCGGGATGCCGGTCAAGTGCAGGCGTCCCAAGGGTGCGCTGGAGGCCAGCGCACTGGCCATCCTGCAGGCCAACCCGGACAGCGAGTACAAGGTCGGCGCGATGAAGGCGGCGATCGACGAAGTCGACGCGGACACCGGCTACCCGAGGGCCAGCGAAGGCGCCGTGTCCAACGCGCTCGACAAGCTCGCCCACCAGAACAAGGCGGTCCGTGTGGAAGGCCGCAAGGCCGCGACCTTCCAGCTCGCGGCCACCGCCGACTGACCGGATCTGCCCCGTCAGGTTGCCCGGGACGGGCGGCAGTCGTGCAGGACCCGCCCGTCCCGGTGCTCCTCAGCAAGAAGGAGCGACCACATTGTCTCTCACCTGGACATCGATCCTTTCCGCCGCCGGCGGTCTCGTCGCCGGCCTCGCCGTCTCCCTGGTCGTGGTGTTCCGATTCCTCGACCGCCTCGACGACGCCGACCGCAGCGTCCTCGCGGCCGACCAACGTGCTGACGCCGCTGAACGGGAGGCTCGCACCGACGAGACCACCGGCCTGCCCAACCGGCGTGCCTTCCGCGAACGCCTTCGGGAAACCCTCGCGGCGGGCGATCCGGTCGGGGTGGTGATGATCGACCTCGACCGCTTCAAAACCGTCAACGACACGTTCGGCCATGAGGCCGGCAACGACCTGCTCACCGCCGTCGGCCTGCACCTGGCCAGCCTGTCCGCGCCGGTCCGGCTCGCCGCCCGCCTCTCCGGCGACGAATTCGTCCTGCTCGTCGCCGGTGACGCCGAACAAACCCGGGCCTGCGCCCGCGCGGCGTGGCGGGCGATCATCAGCCAGCCGATCCCGGTGGCGGACCGCACCGACTGGCAAATCGGTGCCAGCGTCGGCTACGCCACCGACGGCCGTTCGGCCCGCGACCTGCTGGCCCGCGCCGACGCGACCATGTACGAGGCCAAGGCGGCAGGCGGCGGCGTGTACGACGGCACGGCCGCCACCTCACCTCCGGTCCTGCCGGCACACACCCGCCGCCGCGACGCGCACCGGCGCACCTGAGCGGCATACGCCACCACCGCGGGTTCGCGACCGGTCCCGGACGCGAACCCTCACGGTCGGCCTCGTCGAGCGCCGGTGGCGTCGTCTCGTGACGCGCCGTCCCTTCGCCGCGACCTTCGGCAGGGGTCCTGGCTTGTCGCATGACTTGGCCTTCGTCGGCAGGCACGCGTCGATCGTCGTGGTCGCACTCCGAGGTCATCGACCAGCAACAACGCCTTCGAGAGGTGAGGGATCGGAGGGCGGCCGTCGCGTGCACACGCCAGCCGACGGAGGCCACCGCCACGACTTTCCCTATCCCGCCCGAACGCCGAGGTCAGCAGCCCCGCGCCCGCGTACCAGCGCCGGACGACGTCACGGACCGGCTGCTGTGGACCACCGCCGCCGATGTCGCCGCCGCCCACCGCAGCGGCCCCGACGGCACCTGCACCAACCTGCAATGCCGGGGCCAGCACGCCCCCTGCGCAGCCGCCCGCACCGCGCACCGGGCCGCCCAGCTCGCATGCGCCGCCACCAGCACACCCCCGGCTCCTGAGCCTGATCCCGCGCGTGGACGCGCACCGCTTCCAGCCGGGCCGAGTGGATTCACCGCTCTGCTGCCGGACGCCGCGACGCCGCAGGAGCGGCCCGCGCCGAAGAGCACCTTCGCCCCTTTCCGGCGGCCGGGTGTCCGGGCCGCCGACCCCGACACTCTGGAGGCCCGCCCATGAACTTCCTGCCCAACGACTCCCTCGCCGGGTTCGCCCGCACCGCCGTCGACCTGCGTGCCCGCATGGTCGAGTACCACGGCAGCAGCCTGGCTCACCGTTACCTGCAGGCGCTGTTCCAGGACATGCCCGACGACTACGGCACCATGACGCCGAACGTCCTCACCACGATGCACGAGGTCACCGGCACTGCCTGGAAAGCCGGCGAGCCGTACATCGTCGCTCCGGCGATGACCGCGATCATCGCGGCCGCCGCACAGGCCCTCGACCTCACCGGTGAGGTGCTGCCCGACGATATCGCCCCGTGTGACCACGGCGTCGTGCTGTTTCCCGAGCCGCTCTACCACCGCGGCCTCAGCGGGAAGGTGTCGTCGCTCGGCGCGATCACCTGGACCCGTATCGCCACCAGCCGCGAGGCCGCATGGGTCATCACCGGCTGGGCCGACCAGCACGACCCGTACGACCCGGCGGCGGCGCGCCGCCGCGCTGATCTGGCCGACCGTCCGGATCTCGCCCGTCAGCTCGGTCCCTACCTGCTGTCGCACTACACGATGGTCCCGATCGGTCGTCGCGTCGAAGCCGATGACCTGCCCCAGGTCGACGCCGCCGACCGCGACTGGGAACCGGCCCCGGACGGCCGGTTCTGCATCGACGAGGCCACCGCCCGCACCCGAGGGTGCACCGCCGTCGCCTACGCGTTCTGGTGCATCCAGGCTCAGCCCCTGGCCAGCGTCACCGCCGCTTCGATCGACCGGCCCGCCCGCAGACGAGCCGCCAGAGCTCGATCAAGCACGACACCCGGGTGGTCATGCTGCGCCGCACCAGCCCTTCGGCCGAACCCGGCGACGGCAACCCGAAATGGCACTACCGGGTCTGGTTCGTGGTCCGCGGCCACTGGCGGCGCTGACCGACAAGAACGGTCACACCTACCGCATCTGGATCAACGCGCACATCAAAGGTCCCGACGGCGCGCCCTTGCTGCACGGCGAGAAAGTCGCCGTCCTCGCCCGCTGACCGCCATCCCCGCCCCCAACCTCGCAGGTCAAACGCGCCGCCCACGCGGAGCCGTACGGACCGCATCCCGACGCCGCCAACGGCGGGCCCAGCCAACCCGCACACCGATCAAGGAGAAGGCAACCGTGAGCACCCACAGTTACGTCGGCGTCCGCGACCCCGACCAGCCCGGCCAGGTCCGGATCCGCTACGTCCACAGCGACGGCTATCCCGCCGGGCTGATCCCCGCCGTCCGGCAGATCTGGGCCACCGCCGCGCGGCGGGACACCCGCCGCTTGATCACGCTGCTACTCGAGCACGACTGGTACTACCTCAATGGAGAAACCACCGCCACCGGTAGGCCCCCGTTCGCCGGCGAGCAGCCGATCCCCGGGGTCGGCATGACCTTGGCCGCCACCGACTTCACCACCGGCCAGGTAGTGCCGCCGGCCCCGGTCACCGTCGTGGCGCTGACGGCGATCGGTGGCCTCGATGCCCAGTGGTTCTACCTGCTCGACCCCGCCGTGAACACCATCGGTGTGCACATCATCGACGGCACGCTGGCCGGTATCCGGCCGCTCGCGTCATGAACGGCCATCTGGTGGCCGGCGCGCGGATCGGCCATCAGGTGGCTCCGAATCCGCCGTGCACCGGCATCATGCCGCCCGCCGCGCGGGCCTGGAGGTGAGCGGCGATGACCACCCGAACGCTCGCCGTGGTCGCCGCCGCGGTCGCGGTGATCCTGCTGGCCTGCTCCGGGCTGACCCAGCTGTTCGGCGGCGGCGCCGCGGCAGGTGACTGCGGTGGCACCGCTGGGCCGTCACGCTCGTTCGCCGGCACCACCACCGGGCTCAGCAGGTCCATCTCGTCCGGCCCGCTCGGATCGTGGACCCGTGAGCAGGTCGGCAACGCCGACATCATCGTGGCCGTCGGCGTCGGCCTCAAGATCCCGGTCCGCGGGCAGGTGATCGCCGTGGCCACCGCCATGCAGGAGTCCTCGCTGATCAACCTGACCGGCGGGGACCGCGACTCGATCGGTCTGTTCCAGCAACGCCCCAGCCAGAGGTGGGGCACCCCGGCGCAGCTGCACGACCCGCAGTACGCGGCGACGAAGTTCTACACCAAGCTGCTCTCGATCACCGGCTGGCAGACGATGCCCCTGACCCGCGCGGCTCAGGCGGTGCAGGTCAGCGCCTACCCGGACGCCTACGCCAAATGGGAACCGGACGCGGCCCACCTCGTCGCCGCGCTCACCGGCGGCGACCCGGCCGGGCTCGGCTGCACGGTGGTCATCTCCGCGCTCGGCTGGACCAACCCGGCACCCGGCGCCGAGGTCGGTTCCGGTTTCCGGACTGTGGACCGGCCCGGCCACGACGGCGTCGACCTGATCGAGGACAAAGGCAAACCGATCCACGCCGCCGCAGCCGGGATGGTCAGCCGGGTCCGGTGCGACGCCGTCGACGTGCGCACCGGTAGTGACTGGGGCTGCGACCGCGACGGGAACCCCGACCTGACCTCCGGATGTGGCTGGTACGTCGACATCGATCATGCCGGCGGCATCGTCACCCGCTACTGCCACCAGCTCGTCCGCCCATATGTACAGGTCGGCCAGCAGGTCAACACCGGGGACATCATCGGCCTGTCGGGAAGCAGCGGCCACTCCAGCGGCCCCCACCTGCACTACGAGGTCCACCTCCACACCGATCACGGCGCCGAGTCCGCGATCGACCCGGTCGTCTACATGCGATCGGTAGGCGCCCCGCTCGGCTGAGAACAACCTGACCTGCAAGAACACTTCACCACGGCACCAGCGGTTCGCCGACGACGATGCCGAGCGAGCCCCTGCAGCAGGACCCGACCACCTAATCCGCCGGCGCTGAGCGGAACGGGCCATCGCTTCCACCTCGCGTCGACCGCCGACCCCGCTGCATGCACGCCGTCGCCGCCGAACGCTGCGCGGCTGATACCGAAAAATCGATAGGAGAACTTCATTGAGACCCTCGACTGTCGGACAACGAGTCACCTTGCTCTACAGCACCGAGACGGTGCGTGCGGGCGCTCTGGGTACCGTCCGCGAGTTGCAACCCGAGCAGGGCGCCGTCGTCGTGGACTGGGACAACGGCGTCACTGCAGCTAACCACCCGATTGCGGAGGTCAACGCGTTCACCTCCAGCTGGGTTCCGGCAGCCGGCACCGGCCTGACCTGGCCGCAGACGCTGGATGCGGTCCGGGCCGCCGCCCGGCAGGCCGGACGGGAGGTCGCCGAACAGTGGTGCCGCCACACCATCGCCGAGCATGCCACCGGAGACCCCGAACCGGCCGCCCGTAACGCGCTGCAGTACATCCGTGACGGACGTCCCGAGATGGTCCCCGGGATTGCACTGTGCCACCGCGCCGACAACGACGCCGTGGAACCGCCGACCGACACCGACCTGGTCACCGTGATGGACGGTCCGGACCTTCCGTCGCACTGGAACATCTCCGACGACCGCTGGAGCGAGGCCGTCGACGTCTACCAGCATGCCTTCGACACCACGCTACTCGAGCGCGTCGCCGAGCAGTGCCGCCTGATCGTCAGCCCCACCCGCGATGGCCACGACCAGTCCCACCTCAACGCCGATGACATCCGCGTCGGCCAGACCAGGATGTTCTCCGGCGCGTACCCGAACGCGGATACCGCGAAAGGCGGGCGACGTGACTGAGCCCGACGGCCTGTCGGTCGGTGATCCGGCGACGATGCGGACCCGCAGGTTGTCGCAGATGTGTGACACCTGCATCTTCCGCCCGGGAAACCGCATGCACCTGGGCGAAGGGCGGCTACGCGATCTCGTCTCGCAGACCCTGGCGGAACAGAGCTACATCGTCTGTCACAGCACCCTGCCCGGCATGGCGCCCGACGGGGTGAAACCGGCGGTGTGCCGGGGCTTCTTCGACCGGTACTCCACCCAGGCGCTGCAGCTGATCGGCCGGCTCTTCGGGTTCGACGACGTCGACCCGCCGCCCAAGCCTCAACCCTGAATCTCGGCTGCGCGTCGTCCGTGGACGCGGCGCCGGCCCATGCCGGTCCGGCCGTAAGGCGACGCGCCGGTCACGAATCCCCTTCCGTTCTCGAAGGCACTACCGCGGGTGTGGCATCCCCCGGACCGACGATCCGTCGTGATCGCGGTTCCAGGACAGCCTCGCCCGTCTCCGTTGTGCGGCCCACAGGCCTGCACGCCCGGAGACGGGTGTGCAGGCCTGTCCTGTTGCGAAAGGTCACCCATGACGACACCCACCCCGGACCCCGGCACCGCCAACAGCGGCGGGTCCGGCTACCTGTACCGCAAAGTCGCCCTCCACCTGCGCGATCACCCCGACGCCGTTCTCAAGGTCGGCGAGATCACCAAAGCCATCGGCGCCCCCTCGAGCGGCGCGGTGTTCGAAGTCGGCAAGAAGATGGCCGCCGCCGGGCACGCCACCCACCACACCAACCCGCACCGATTCCAGATCACCCAAGCCGGCATCCAAGCCGCCGGCACCATGCCGCCGCCCACCAGCGGCAACCGCGGTGGGAGCCGAAACCGGTCCGCGCGCCCGACGCCGGTGACGCGGCCCAGCGGGCAGGAGTACTTCCCGCGCCGGCTCGCCGGCGGTTGGGACATCGAGGTCCTGCGCACGCTGCGCCGGGAGAAGGTGCCGGTGCTGTTGTACGGGCCGCCGGGAACCGGCAAGACCGCCATGCTCGAAGCCGCGTTCCCGGACCTGCTGACCGTCGCGGGCACCGGCGACACCGTCGTCGATGACTTCCTCGGCTCCTACGTCCCGCTTCCCGGTGGCGGGTACGACTACATCTACGGCCCGCTGCCCGTCGCGATGCGGGAACGCCGGGCGCTGCTGGTCGACGACGCCACGCTCATCCCGCCGCGTGTCCTCGCGGTGCTGTACCCGGTGATGGACGGACGCGGCAAGGTCACCGTCACCACCCCGCAGGGCGTCGAGACCGTCGACGCCAGCGACGGGTTCTACGTGTGCGGCGGCCACAACCCCGGCGTGCACGGCGCGATCCTCACCGAAGCGCTGGCGTCCCGGTTCACCGTGCAGATCGAGGTCACCACCGACTGGGACCTGGCCCGCCAGCTCGGCGTGCCCGCCAAGGTCATCGCCGCCGCGATCGAGCTCAACAACGACCTGGCTGCCGACCGCATCGACTGGGCGCCGCAGCTACGTGAACTGCTCGGCTTCGTCAAGGTCCGCGACGCCCTCGGCACGGCCGCCGCCCTGTCGAACCTGGCCGGCATCGCGCCCCCGGGCTGCCGGGTCGAGATCACAGCCGCGTTGTCGCGGCACACCGGCCAGACGATCACCGCCCTCGCCCTCGGCAAACGCTGACCACGCCGCAAGGAGGCATCCTGATGTCGCATCCGAACACCCACCGCCCGCCCACCCCGGCCGTACCGGCCGCCGCGGACCCGGACTGGAAACCCTGGTCCACAGCGTGGACCAAGCACGTCCCGGTCCTGACCGGCCGCACCGACCTGCACGTCCACGTCGCGCCCGGCGCCGGCGGCGGCGCACCCGAATGCTTCTACCCCGACCTGCGCCGCATCGAGGTCGACGCCCGCTACATCGCCGACACACCGGATATAACCGACCCGCGCAAGGCCGGCCACAAGAAGATCGTGCCCACCGGTTACGGCCTGCTGGTGCACGGCGCCGCGCACGCCGCCCACAGCCTGTGGACAACGCCGCCCGGCACCCCGCCGGTCCTCGCCGAGGTCGCCGAACTCCTCGAGGAATCCCGCGCCGAAGGACGACAACGTGGCCGGCGTCGCGCCGACCGCCGCTGGCTCCGCCACATAATCAACATCGTGGTGCACCCCGGCACCGCCCCGGTCGACGACCCGTGGCACGCAGGCGTCCTCGCCGCCCTACTGCTCGCCCGTGTCGACGCCCGCATCCTGACCAGTAAGGACGTGCGTGCGATCCGGGCCGCCGTCACCACCGTCATCGGCAAGCCCAGGCTGCACCGGCTGCGCGAGATCTGGAAACAGGCGCACACGGTCGACGACCACGACGCCATCACCATGATCAGGCTGGCCCGGCGGTGGTGCGAAGTCCTCGGCATCGACCCGTGGCGCCAACGCCAGGTTCCCGTCGCGGATGCCGGTATGTTCCCCGGCCGCCTCGACCAGGCGCTGACCGACCTGCTCGCCTCCCTGACCGGCATCACCCCCGCCGACTACCGAGCCCAGATCCTCGCCCGCCGCAACAACCCGCCCACCGACTGGCCGCGCACCGACCCGACCCCCGAGCAGCAGGCCGCCGCCCGGCGTCTCGCCGACCGCATCCAGCAAGCCCGTGTCCACCACCCCGAGACCGTCCGGCGCGGCACGGTGCTTCCGCCCGGCCGACTGCGGACCCGGCAGGCGATCGCCGCCGACGCCCAAGCGGCCGCCGGACAGACGCCGACTGCGCAACCGTGGCAGCACCGCACCCAGCAGCCACCCCCGAAACCGACCCTGCACCTCGCAGTCCTGGTCGACCTGTCCGGCTCCATGTCCTCATACGCGGCCGAGCTGTCGTCCGCGGCGTGGATCTTCGCGCACGCCGCCCGCCGCGGCGAAGTCGTCACGACCACGATCGGCTTCGGCGACAGCACCACCCTGCTGGTGCCGCCCCACGGCCGCCCCAAGCAGGTGCTGCAGATGCAGATCGGCGGCGGAACCTACACGTTCTGCGACGCGGTGAAACTCGCCGACCAACTCCTCGGCCTACGCCACGCCAGGACCCTGCGCCTCGTCGCGGTCGTCTCCGACGGCGACCTCGACGACAAACCCGCCGCGCAGAAAATCATCACCACTCTGCACAAGGCTGGCTGCGCTGTGCTGTGGCTGCACCCAGACGGGTACTCCCAGCACACCTTCGCCGACACCACCACGATCACCGTCGCCGATCCGGTCGACGCCGTCTCCCGTATCGCCGACGCCGCAGTCGCCGCCCTGGAGAACTCCTGATCCGCGCGGGATCGCACCTCCCACGCCGACCGGACCGATCACGTGTTGCTCTTCACGCGCTGGACCCGACGGCCGGACCGCCCCGCCGAAAATCGGCAGGGCGGTCCGGCCGGGCGTGATGGCCGATGATGGTGAGGTGGATGACAACCTCAGCCGGCTGGGTGAGCGCCAATTCGAGGACCTTTGCCGGGCCCTGGCGATACACGTACTGGGCGCCGGGCTCCTGGTGTTCGGCGATGGCCCCGATGGAGGCCGAGAGGCAACCTTCGACGGTCCTGTGACCTATCCAGGCTCGATGCAGCCATGGAACGGGTATGTGGTGCTGCAAGCGAAATACCGACGGAAGGGTGTCGGCAACAACGACATTCGATGGTTGAGTGACCAGGTCAAACACGAGTTCAAAACCTGGTTCGCGCCAGCCCGCCAGCGCAGCAGAGCGGGAAGACGGCCCGAGTACCTGATAGTCACGACGAACGTTCGACTCTCCAGCGTGCCCGGCTATGGGAAAGACAAAATTCGCGAACTCATGGACGGATACGCCAGACAGCTCGGCCTTAAGGACTTCGCGTTGTGGGACGGTGACCAGCTGAGCGCCTATCTCAACGTCTACCCGAACGTGCGCGCCAGCTTCTCGCATCTCATCACCCCCGGTGACGTCCTCGCGAAGGTACTCGATGTCGTTGGCCAAGCCTCTGATTCCGGTTCGCCCCTGATCACCAGAGCCACCGGTAACGATCTCGCTGCGGTCGCAGGCGCCGGATCGGCGGCGGCAAGTCGCCGCAGAACATGGCGCCTAGTTCCCGTCGAATCCTGCTCGGCGTTTGAGCTCGGAGTCCATCCCACGTTGGAGCCGGCGGGTGAGTTACCCCGCCTGCCTCGCTACATCGCCCGCGACCACGACTCCACGCTTTGTGCTCAATTACGGCGCGCGGCCGAGCACGGCGGAGGATCAGTTGTGGTCCTAGGCGACTCATCGACGGGGAAGTCACGAAGCCTGTACGAGGCATGCCGGCACGTCCTTGCAGGCTGGCCCATCCTCCTGGCAGAAGACTCCGACGGCATCAGGCAAGCGCGGGCAGAATCGTCGCAGCGCATGGTGATGTGGCTTGATGACACGCCGAGCCCGCGATTCCTCGCACCCGGAGGTCTGACCGCCAGCGACATCGCGGTATGGACCTCAAATGAGAGCACAGACGGGCCGACGATCGTAATCCACGTTCTGTGGCCAGCTGTCTATCAAGAAATTGCAGCTGCCCCGACAGCTTGCATCATCGAATCGAGGCCCGTGCCGGATCCCTGGCGCACCGCCCGGGAATGCCTTGGCCTGGCGAAGGAACCTGCTCTCTCGGTCAGTGACAGAATCACCAGCGCTGAACGCCAGCGCGCCAGCGCCTTGGCCGCGGAGACCGGCGACGCACGCCTCCATGCCGCGCTGGACGATGGACACTTTGGATTTGCGCAGCACCTGGCTGGCGCACCACAGGTCATCGACCGGTGGAAGTTGGGTCAGGGAAGTCAGCCCTACGGTGCGGCCGTCATAACCGCTGCTGTCGACCTCACACGCCTAGGCGTTCAGGTTCTCAGCCGGGAGCTGCTGGCCGCCGCGATGGCGACCTACCTGACCGACGAGCAATTCGCTGAGGCCCCACCCGGCGCGGTCGACAGTGCCCTACAGTACGCCACGGCGAAGCTGCGAGGCGGTGTCCGCGCTCTCCATCCACGCCGCGGATCTCAGTTGGGCGAGGACGGCGGCTTCGTGCTGAATGACTACCTGCAACAGCGCGGCGAACTGGAACGTCACTATGTTCCCGTGCCGACGGCTCTGTGGGAGGTCCTCGAACTTCAGGTCACTGACATGGAGCTGCTGAGCAGCTTGGCGTTGGCTGCTGATGACCGCGGGCTCACGGAACAGGCCCTACCGCTGCTGCTGCGTACCTACATGATTGACGAGGAGTGCTCGTGGCGGTTGACCTACCTGTTCATGCTTCAAGGTCGTGAGGACCGCCTTCGTGAGCTTTCTGGTGAAGGTGTTGGGGCGGCCCTGTGGGGAATCGTCTGGCTGATGATCAGTAGAGGTCGACTTGAGAATCTGATTCAACAGTGGGGTGACGAGGCCGTCAGCCAAGACGGGTGGTACAACCTCGCCGAAATGCTCTACCGGCGAGGAGATGAGGCCACTTTGCGGAAACTCATGGATACCGGACATGGCGAGGGGCGATTTTACCTCGTCTGGCTTTTGAAGGATCAACATCGCGAAGTTGATTTAGAAAGCATGGCGGATGCAGGCGGCCAGGATGCCCAAATGAAACTTGCGAAGCTATACGAAGAGCAAGGCCGAATCGATGAGGCTATTGGGGAATACGACGATCTCATCGGAAACGGCGACGGCGACTTTCCGGATGAGGCCGCCCGTTCTCTGGCTGGCCTCCTGGCCAGAACAGGTCGACGTGAAGAACTGAAGGAATGGATGGTCCAGGCAGACGCCGAAAGCTACAGAATCCCCCGGATGCACTACGCCCAACTCCTATGGAGTGAGCAACGTGTGGACGACCTCCGTGACCTCGTCAAGGCCGATGACAGCAGATTTCCTGAACTTGTGCGGTTCGCCCGGCTACTGTCTCATCTTGGCTTGGTCGATGAGCTACGCGAACTAGCTGAGAAACACCCCTCAGCAGCGCGGGGTGAATTGCATCGAGCCTTTGCTGCGGCCGGTGCGGAGCAAGAATTACGGGCGCTTTCTCGCGAGAACAAATCCGCGAGTGACACTCACCGGCATCTGCTTGAAATGCTGGCACGCCAGGGCAGGGAAGCCGATATCCGCCAGATGGCACATGCTGGGGACCGCGAGGCACGGCAGATGCTGGTCGAGGTGCTGGCCCGGGAAGGAAGAAGCGCCGAGATCAAAGCGATGGCAGCCGCCGGTGACCCGGCAGCTTGTCGGCATCGCCAAAACCAGTTCCAACGGCCAGAAACACTTCTCGGTTCATTCAGTATCAAAAATACATAGAATTCCTGCTCGAAGCTTCACAGGAAATGCGGCCGCAGCCGGCGGCGAAACGCCTTGGGCCGATGCGAGCATCGATACCAGGCAGATGCCACAGCTTATAGACCGGATCGGCGGCCTCACGATTCGATACCCGGAGCAGGTCTCGGCACGGTTGACCCCCACACCGCGCCCTCACGTTCTGGATCACAGTCTGGCGCCTGACCGTTCAGCACGCCCGCACAGCCAGCGGCGCCAGCCTCCGGGTGCCGGCGGGGAGTTACCGTCCCTCAGCCTGATGGCGGCCGCCCCCGGCCGATCCGGATCGGCGGGTGCAACCGGTCAGTGATTGGCCTGGAATGCCTCGACGACAGCCTTGGGGATTCGGCCTCGTTCGGCTACCTCGTGTCCGTTCTTGGCGGCCCACTCCCGAATCGCCTGGTTCTGGTCACGACTCGTCCGCACCGGCACCGTGGCCCGCGGCGCGATGCGTGCCGTGGCCCCCGTGCGGCCAAGGCGCGCCGCAACCGCCAAATAGGGGTCGAGCGCTTTGCGCAGGCTGCCGGCGTTCTTCTCGGAAAGGTCGATGGTGTAACTCACGCCGTCGAGACCGAACTCGACGGTGCGGTCAGCATCACTTCCGTCGAGATCGTCAGTGAGGACAGTAATGATCTTCTTGGCCATGGGATGCCCGTTTCTTGTGGCGTCTTAAGGTCGTTCGGGGCTTTCGTCGAACAGTTTCGGCGTGGAGGTGACCGTTCCGCCTTTCTGAAGCCCGCCGGATTTGTCGTGACGGTACTTCATGACGGATTCGCAGGGAACCGGAGGCTCCGTTGCCGGATTCCTGGTTGCGGCACGTGGCCGATCCTTCGCTCATCGGCTCCCGCGATGAGCGTTCATGATTTGAGCGGTGGCTGGTCTCGAGCCCGACTTCGTCTCCCGACGCAACTCCGACCACTGGTCGGTACCGTGGCCGTCGGTCGTGGCGGAGACCACGCCACGCGCGGTGCGTCCAACCCCAGCCCCAGCGATTCATGAAGTTCACGGAGGACCGCGGCATCCGCAGCCGCCCCACTCCCGGACGAAGGATCGGAGTCGGGATCGATCTGCACTCCGCGCGTGAAAGGTGCCGTGAGCGCCTGCACGAACCGGCGTACCGCAGCGATCTAGGAACTCCGCGCCAGCGATGTCTGGCGCTCGGCGCGCCCCCACACCTGACAAGTACGCATGTTCGATTTCGACGCTGGTTGAGGTGGCATACCGACAATGCGGTCGAGACCGCTGCAGCGGACCTTCGGTGTTCAGCATTCGGCAGACTAGTCAGTAGGCCGGGGGTAGTTGGCGGCGTTCTACGTCTGCAATCAACTCGTCGGAGAGGCGGATCGTCTCGTCGCTGGCTTCGGCGTCGATGGCTGCCATGGCTCGGCCGACGGCTCGCCGCAGGGAGCGGATCGCGTTGATGTCGTTCAGGTCAGCGCGGGCGCGCATCGCTTGTTGGTATACCTCTTCGCTGTACGGGCTGTGCGCGATCGCCGCTTCCAGGACTTGTATGCGTTCGCGCGGGTCGGTGAGGGCGTCGGCGAGGTCAAGGTGAGCGTCGAGGGCTTGTTTGCGGATGGCTTCGCGGTAGGGCTCGGCCCACTCGTAGCCGGCGCCGTCGGCGAGCGGGCCGCGGTAGACGGCGACCGCCCGGCGCAGCGCGGCGATGCGCCGTGGCGCTTCGGTGGTGTGGCCGGCGTCGCGGATCGCGGTTCGCATCCGCCACAGGTCGATGTCGATCAGGTCGGCGTTGAGGACGTACCGCCGTTGTGGATGGGTGAGGTAGGTGCCGGGTCCGGCGGCACGGCGCATGACGTTGCGTAGATCGGAGACGTAGGTGTGCAGCCGCTGCGGGGCTTTGCTGACCGGGGCGTCGGGTAGTAGATCGTCCAGGATTTGTTCGGTGGTGGCGCTGCCGTCGTGGACGGCCAGGTAGACCAACAGTTCCATGGCTTTCCTGCGGGGTAGGCGGTCCAAGGCGCCTGTGGCGATCTCCGGTGCGCCCAGTACGTCGACGGTGACCCGGCCACCGGTCCGGGCGGCGTGCGTTGCGGTGGCCGGTGTTTCGCTGTCGTTCTCGCCGAGGCCGGGATCGGTGCTGGCCGGCAGGGTGGAGGCGATGGCCGGAGTGGTCGAGGTCGGCTCGTCAGGGCCTGCGGGCTCGTTCTCGGCGAGGTCGGTGGTGAGCTCGAGGGACGCGGATCCGGCCGCGGTGAGCCGCCAGAGTGTCTGGCCGGTGTCGGCGCGGAACGTTTCGGCGTGTCCGCTGTGTTCCCATCGGATCAGTTTCGTGGTGGCTGTCGGGAACGCCAGTCCGGTGTGCGCGGCGATCGCGGCGGCGGTGGCGCTGCCGAGGTCGGCCAGGGCGGAGAGGACGAGGCCCGCTTCGTCTTCCCGGTGCATGATTCCGACCGGAGGCGGCTCGGCCGGGAGTTGTGGCTGCGGCCGGCCGGTGTGCGCCTCGGCCAGGGTGGCAATCACCGCGAGGGTTTCGGCGGGAGTGAGCACGGTGAGGCGTCCGATGTCGGCCGGGTGCCGGCCGTGACGGCTGCCGCCGTCGGGGCTGGTAGTACCGTCCGTTTCCACGCGGGCGGTGTCGCCGTCCGGCCAGTCACCGAGCAGCACGCCGTGGATGTCCAGCCGTTGGCCTTGGGCCAGCAGTGCGGCGATGCGGGTGCGTTCGTGCGGGCTCGCGGTGTCGGTGAGCAGCAGGATCGGTGGGGTCGATTCCTCGACCGGGTCGGCGGCACGCATCGCGGCGATGGTGTCGACCTCGTGGGCGTAGGCCAGGCGGCTGCGGTGCAGAGTCTGCTCCTCGAGCAGGGTCAGAGCATCGGCGAGGTCGTCGGTGATAGTCAGCTGCGGGGTACGGGGCAAGGCGACCGCGGCGGCGCCGAACAGGGTCACAGCGGTCGAGGACGGCATCACCACCTGCCCGTGCGGCTCGTCCGGGCTTCGGTCGGCGATCGCCGCGACGAGCAGGCCCCGGGCGGCGGCTTCCGCGCCGGGTCCGGTCAGGCCGAGCCCGGACGACGGCCAGACCGTGAGGACGGGGTTGGTCAGCGTCGGCACGACCGGACGCACGGCCGACAGTTCTTCCTGCGACTCCTCCGCAACGCCGTGCCCACCGGCGGGGGACGTCTCGTCCACCGGTTCACGGCCATCGGCGTCGTCGGTGTCGAGGGCCGTGGCACCAAGGCCAGCAGCCTCATCGTTGTCGGGCCGCTGGGATGGGCTGGTTGCGGCGTTACGCAGCTGGCGCCGGATCTGGGTGACAACCGGCGGCAATGCAGCAAGGTCCGGGTCCTGCAGTCGTAGATCGACGGAGACGGGCCGCCGGGTGTAGCGACGGCGTCGGTGCGCCCACAGCAGGGCGACGGCGCCGGCGACGGCCGTGGCGAGGCCGAGGTCCATCCAGCTGCCGCTGGCCAGTGATACGCCCGGCGGAGCGGTTCGAGCACTCGCCGGTTTGCCGTCGTCCGCGGTCGTACGGGATTCAGATGGGGCCGGTGTCGCCTGCTCGGTCGGAGCGGAAGTGTCAGTGACACCGTCATTTCCCGGGTTGCCCGTACCCGTGTTCGCTGGGGTGCCCGTGGGCGCCGACGGACGGGTCGGCGTAGCGGTGACCGTCGACCCGGGCGGCTGGTCGGGCGCCGGTGTGTGAGCGCCGGTGTCCGATGGCTGCTGCGGCCGTGGTTGTTGGTGGTGCGGCTGCTCTTTCGCCGGGACAGGGGGTAGGGCGAGTTTCCAGCCTGGCAGGATCCGGTCGCCGCCGCGCATGTCGTAGCGGTCGGCGTTGAGGTGAAAGATTTTCGTCCACTGCTGTGGCTTGCCGAGCCGCTCGTCGGCGATGTCCCACAAGGTGTCACCGCGATGCACCGTCACGGTGCGACTGTCGTGGCCACCGCGGGCGGTCATCGACACGGCGACCGTGGCAGGACGGTCGGGAACACGGTCGTGGCGCGGGGTGTGCGCCCCGGGCGGGGGCTGGTCGTCGAGCGTGGTCGTCGGCGCCGGGGACGCGGCGTGGGCGGGTAGCGCGGTCCCGGCGCCGGCCACGGCCGCGGTGCCCAGCAGGGTCGCGGCGAGACCTTGCATCGGGCCGGGCAGGTAGAAGCAGATCCGTTCCCAGCTGCGCTGCCAGTCACGCGACCGCGCACGGGTGATGGCCAACGCGACGACCCCGGCGGCCACCAGTCCCCAGACCAGCCATCCCAGAGCCCAGCCCGTCGCCGCGAGATAGCGGTCGGCCAGCGGCGCGTCCAGCCACTGCTGCACCTGTTCGGCCGACGGTACGTGATCCGGCCACGGCGCCCCGGCGGCCGTGATCATCAGAACCGGCGGGCCGGTTAAGACCGCCAGGACCACGATCAACGTCCGTGCCGCCGCGAACATACGGATCATCGCTGCCTCATTTCGGAGAACGACCAGCGGCGCTCACCACCGCTCGGAGAACGACCGGCAGACCGCGTTCACAGGCCTGCCGCGCCCGGCTCGAATGCCGTGCCTCGACGCTAGGTCCGACAGCCCGGCGCGCGACCTTTCGCGGCGCTCACAAACACTCACAACTTCCTTACGCGCTGCTCACGGGCTTGAATAGTGAGGGCCACATCGGACATTCGACTGCTGGAAGTGGGCTGACGAATCGGCGATCATCTGTTTCACTGGGGCGGTGAGGCCATCGCTGACGATCGATTACGGGGCCGCGATCACGCGAGCAATGCTCATGCGGGCCGACGGATCCCTGCACCTGCTCGAATTCGACGGCGGCGTGGAGATGTCCTCCGCCGTCCATGTCGGCGACGGCCGGGTAGCCGTCGGCGCGCAGGCGTGGCGCCAGGCCGCGACGGATCCGGACGGATTCGTCCTCTCGCCCTTACGGGCCGGGACCGGTCAGCTCACGGCCGGCACGATCACGGTCGACGCCGCAGACCTGGTAGCGGCCACCCTGCGACAGGTCGCCACCGAGGCCGCCCGGGCGGCGGGGGAACCGGTGCACGACGCCCAGCTGCTGGTACCGGCCGGGGCCGGGCCGCGGCACCGGACCTGGCTACGGCACGCCGCGCGCAACGCGGGCCTGCACGTCACCCGCCTCGTCGACGTGCCGGTCACGGCCGCCAACCGGCTCGCCCCCACCGCCCTGCTGCCCACAGCGTCCGACCGGATGATGCTGATCATCGACGTCGGGGCCGGATGCGAGGTCAGCGTGCTACGCCAGAGCATGCAACAGACCGACGTGCTGGCCACCCTCGACGACCAGGATGCCGGCGGCGACCGCATCGATGCCCTCCTGACCCACGCGTTGACCGGCACCGCCCTGGACGACCTGCCCGCCGCGCAGCGGTGGACCACCCTCGCCGTCCTGCGGGCCGCGCAACAAGCCCTCGCGCAGCAGGCCACCGTCACCATCCCGCTGCCCGGCGCGGCAGGGCCGCTGGTCGTTCCCGTCGGCCACGTCACCCAGGTCGCCCAGCCGGTCCTGGAACGCGTTGGCGAGCTTGCCGCGGAAACGGTCGCCGCCGCCGATCTCACCCTCGCCGACATCCACGGGGTGCACCTGATCGGTGGGGTCGCCGCCGTCCCGGGGGCCGCCGAGATGATCGGGGCGAAACTCGGCGTCGTACCGCAGATCGCCGCTCAACCCTCGATCGCGGCTGTCGCCGGCGCCGCCGAATCCGACCCGGCCCGGGCGACACCTCACACCCCCGGGACCGGGCAACCCTTCCGGCTACCGCCGCTACGCCGGATCCTGCTCCTCGGCTTCCCGGCCTTGTGTCGCTGCTGCTGTACGCCCACTTCCTCCAGAGCGCCGACATCTTCGGCGCCACACCGCTCGGCGGGTACCGCGGCGATCTCTACCAGCTGACCGCAGCCTGGTCCGAGCTGACCATGGCCGTCATCCTCGCCCAGGTATGCCTGCTACAGATGGCGGCCGTCTTCGCCGCCCTGCTGGACCAGAACGGCAACGTCCCCGGCAGCACCGGCTCCGTCAGCAGAATCACCGCCGGCATCGGCATCGCCGTCGTCGCCGGACCAGCGATCGCCCTGCTCATGGCGTTCACCGCCCACGCCTACTTCACCGCCCCCAGCTCCCTGTTCGCACCCTGGACCCTGCGCTGGTCGATCTGGCCGGTCCTGCCCGTCGCCATCAGCGCCGCCCTCGTCGCCGTAGCCGCCTGGCGCCGCCGGTTCACCCCCACGGACGGCTGGGACGCGTTCCTCGCCTTCCCCGCCAGCTCGCTGACCACCACTACCTTGGGCATCGTCACACTCGCGGTGGTGTCGGTATACCGCCTGCCGTACTGGCTGGCCCCCTGGCACACCGGCCTCGTGTACGCCGGTGGGTTGCTGATCGCGGTCGGGATCGCCTGCGCCCTGGTCCGAAACCTCATCATCCGAGTCGCTGTGGCGTTGCCCCTGGCGATCAGCCTGATGATCCTGGCGCAGGGCCCTTACGGGCGCCGCATGCTGGGCGCGTTCTACGCCGCCGCGGTCGCCGTGTGGTGGCTCAAGCGGCTGTGGGCGCTACTGGCCACACCCCGCTGACCAGAAACCGCCAACTCTGATGCGCTGGATGACCCGAGCCGCCGCCACGCTGATCACCCTCACCGTCCTTGCCGGCCCGCCTCTGGCAGCCGTCAGCTGGCTGCTACGCCACGGCTGGCCGACCCTGTCCGCCGATGCGGTGCAGGGATGGCTGCAGCGGTCCCGCACGCCGGTCGACCTGGTCAACGCCGTCGTGCTCGTCGCCGCAATTCTCTGGTTCCTTGGCGCCGCATACGCCCTGCGTCGAACCGTGCCGCGCCTCGCCTTGCGCTGGCGACGACTGCGGCAACTACCGCTACCCACCCCGGCCCAGATGACCGCCGGGTCCATCGCCGGGATCGCCGCGCTCGCCCTGCCCACCCTCACCGCCGGCCACACCGGCGCCCCGCCGACCAACACCGCTCCACCACCGGCCGACCCCGACAGCATCGACGCCGACAGCCCGGACACGGCCGTGGCACCGCTCGAGGAACACGCCGGCATCGAGCTACCCGGCGGCGGATGGGTGCCGTACCCCACAGCCGCAGCCGTCACCGCCCTCGCCGGCCTGATCTGGCTGCACCGGCGCCGCACCTACACGCCCACGCGGCACCGGATCGGCACCCACCTGCACGATCCGGACCTTCAACCGCTCACCCCGACGGTCCAGGCGATCACCGCGGCGATCGGCAAGGAAGCGACCAACGACCACGCCCTGCCTACATCCGTCACCAACGACGACCTCCCCCGCGGATACCTCTACTTGCACGGCGCAGGCGCACCCGACGCCGCCCGAGGCCTGATCGTCACTGCTGCCCTCACCAGCGCCATCACCCCAGGCACCCCAGCACGACTCCAGGTGCGACACACCGACTGGCAGTGGCTCCTACCCGGCATCGACACCGCCGCCCTGCCCGGCATCCGTCTCATCGAGCAGCCCAGGGACCACCCCCAGGGACCACCCCCAGGAACCCCGCCGCAACAGGCCCGAAGCTCTCAGACCGGCATGAGCAGCGACCTGACGATGACGACGATCGTCCTCGACTACACGACCACCCCGACAGCCCGTTGGCGCATAGACCCGGACGGCACCACCACCGGAACCGGCATCACCGAGATCCGGCGACTGTGCACCCTCGACCGCAGGGCCGCCACCGACCTTCTCGGTCTCATCCGCCGCGGCCCCACAACCGACGACCACCCCACCGCACAGGATCCTCAACCCCCGGCGCGAACGGCAGCCCCGACCACACCCATCGCGCAGCTAACGCTCCTCGGCGACTGCACCCTCACCGTCGCAGGCAAGCCGGTCAAGCTACGCCGGACCGCCGGACTCCAAATCCTCACCTACCTCGCGATCCACCCCGAGGGCGCCAGCCGATCCGAACTGATCGCCGCAATCTGGCCCCACCTGCCACCGGCAACGATCACGCAGCGGCTACACACCACGATCAGCGCCCTGCGCAGCCAACTCCAGCAGATCGGCGATCCCGTCATCCGTCGCGGCGACCATTACCGCCTCAATATCACCGCCGTCAGCAGCGACCTGCAGCAATGGCGAGCAACAGCCGCGGAAGCGAGGACGGCGCTCAACGAGACTGCCCGAGCCGACGCCTGCAAGAGACTGCTCGAAATCTACAAAGGAGAACTGGCCGCGACCTATCCCTGGCCTTGGATCAACACCGCCCGTGAAGCGATGCGCCGCGATGCCCTAGACGCCTGCATCACCCTCGCCGATAGCAGCCACCCAGCAGAAGCACTCGCCCGGCTGCAGACTGCCACCACCATCGATCCATACAACACGGCGATACAGCAGAGGACACCGAGGGGTTCAACCTTCCAGGACGACACCTACGTCGGGCTCTCCGACAGCTAGCGATGGGCTGATGGGCTATACCTGTCCACGGCTGGAGGATTCACCGCGCTACGCCGCGTACGGAGCACCCCCGCCGCACGCGGGGCGGGCCCCGACGTTTCCTTGTCCCCGTGCGAGGGCTGGCGGGGACGGTTTACCGGGCGTATTTCCGGTTTTGCCGGGTTAGCAGAGAGTAAGTTACTTGTCATGGCGGACGATGGTGGAGCCGACGAGGGCGGTGGGCCCGCCGAGACCACCGTCGAGGAACCGGGTCGGCCGTTCGAGCCGTGGTTCGAGGCGTATGTGGCCGCAATGGTCAAGCCTGGGGTATTGAAGCCTGCCGGGCCTCTCGGGGTCGTTTGCGAGGCCACGGCAGGCAAGATCGCCGATGAGCTGGTCGCCGAAGCTAACCAGGATCGATGGAACCGATTCACCCAGAAGCTTGCGATCATGGTGTTCGACGCTTACTGGTTCGATCGGGACGATGAGGCGTGGCTCGAGGAGGAAACAGGCGGATCGCTGGCCGGCTGGCTGGCTGATCGCCTCGACTCACAGTTGATCACCATGCCCCTGGGCAGCATGGGAGTTCATTGCCGTGACGCTGCCTATGAGTTGGTAAGCGGCCTGCGCGCGAGTGCTACCCCAGATAGCCGGACCGAATTCGTCCGGATCTTCGCGTCCTTGCTCTACGACTCGTACATAGGCGGTAATTGGGTCGAGGTGCCCAATACTCCATTTTGGTGGCGTGCTGGCGAGCGTCGATGATGAGTGTTGCTGATCCCCGACCCGGATTGTCGCAGCACTGGACCTTGACCACGCGGTCATGGAACTCCCCGTCCCGCGAAGGCTTGGCATGGTCAAGCCCCGGGAAGCGTTGTAACGGCTGATCTTTCGAGTTGTGCTAGTCAGAGGGTATGGGTGGTTCCCAGTTCGGGTTGGCCGGTGCGGGTGTCGGCGGTTTGCAGGCGCGGTCGGGTATATCGAGGTCGAAGTAGCGCGTACCTGATGTTCAGCGAAACCCTCAGCCAGGAACCCGGGCGAAGCCCATGGGGCAACCCCGCAGACGGAGAACGCCGTGCTGCCCGGATCAGACGGTGACGCCACCACGGCGGTCCTGGAGGCCATCGAGGACGCCGCGTCGGCCTTCGCCGCGTTGGCCGACGTCAGCCCTGCTGACGTGGACGACTTCGAGCAAGGCATCCGGCACCTGCAAAGAATCTTGCTGGCCCGAACGCTTAGGCCCGCAGATGGTCGGCTGGCGGCCGCCTTAGCAGGCAGGTGTCGGTCCGCCCGGTGCCCGCCGCGTACCAGCGGTGGGAACAGTGAGGATGACGGCAGCGGTCACATCGGTGATCCGCAGTTCGGCGACGGTCGCCTGCCAGTGCGGCATCGCGAACCACGCGCTGGTGTCGAAGATCAGCTCCCACGTCCGCTCGAGTACGGCGCGAGCCTCGGGCGACGCGGTCTCGGCGCGTCGCCAGCCCGGCGCCTCGGCGTCGAAGCGATCGTAGAAGGCGTCGACGTCGGCGTCGGTAGCGCTGGCAGGGAACACCGGCGCGAAGTTGAGGACCAAGTGCCACGTTTCGAAATCGCTGATCAGTAGCCGGCTGCGAGGAATTCTGGCGGTGATCAGTACGCTGCCGGGTTCTTCACGGGCAGCGAACCGGGCCTGCCTGACCAGCTCGAGCCGCGTTGTCTTCGCCCACAACCAGATCGGCCACGCGTCACCCAGCCCACGGCGCGCCGCCACCGCGCGGATCCAGGTGTACGCGTCGGTGAAAAACTCGTCGATCAGGTCCGCGCGGCCGGTCAAGACACCGGTATCTGCCAGGACCGCCCATGCGTCAGCGCTGAGCACCGAGTACAGCGTCATGTCGGTGGCATTCAGATTCCAGCGCAACCGGCCGGGCGGGACGGCAGCGTCAGCGCTCGCGGTCGTCGGGTGGATGACCGGGCGGTCGATGGCTGGGATAGGGCGCTCCTCGTGACCTGCGGTGAAGGTTCGTCGGGTGGGTCGAGCATCATGCGACGGCTCGCTGTATCGGTGTCGATCTCGATCATCGTGCGGCCGTCGGCGCAGGTGTAGCGGCGCGGCACCGTGACGCAGGGGGCGGGGTGGCAGGGTTCCACCGGCCGACCTGGGTGATCAGAGCGTGGTGGCGGGCCGGCCCTCGGCGCTGTTGGTGTCTGCCCTGCCTGCCGTATCGGCCTGCCGGCGCACTCGCTGGGCATGGGCGGCGAGGATCTCCGCGGTGAGCCGGCGGGGCGGTTTCGGATAGTGGTCCATCCACACGTCCAGGTCCGCTCCCCAGCCGACGCTGAGCCCGAACTTCCGCGCGGCCACGTTCAGATTTTGGCGGTAGGCATGGCGACCAAGCGTCGACGCGTTCACCGCACGGCAGAGCGCTTCATCGATGAACGCGTTGCGGTCCGGCACCGTGTCGAGATAGGCGACCAGGTCGTCGTCGAGGTCGATCTCGATTTCGATCATCGCGCGTCCGTCTTCACCGGTGTAGCGGCGCAGCACCTTGACAGAGGTGTCGGGCGGCAAGGTCCGGACGGCGCTCGTGGTGGCTACGACCAGATCGTCGAGGAGCTTGCCGATGTCGGCGGTGCCGAGCTCGGCCTCGCTCAGCTTGCTGCCGGCTGCATCGGCTGCGGCAGTCAGGTTCTTCATGATCTCTGATGACATGGGCCGGACCGTAAGACCGGGGTCTGACAAGTGTCCGGCAGCAATCCGGACACCCAGCAGCCAACAAGGCATAGGTGCCACACGATTCATCTCTTCGGTCAACGCCGCTCCGCCGTTCAGCCGCCCGACCGGGGCCCGCCGACGTGTCCGAATAGTGAGGCTTTCCAAGCTGATCTTGCAGCTCGGGGCGGGTAGGACAGGCCCGGTGAGCTATGTAGGACAACTGTCGACCAAGACCCGAAGCCCCGACCGGGAGCCTCACCATGCTGTCCTGCCCCGCCACGATTGCGTTGTCCAGCCGAACCCTGAACCACCTCGCCGAACGCATCTACGCCCATCGCAAGCAGCGCCGATCCCGATGGCGGCGCCTCGACCCCGGACGCCAGGCCCTGCTCGCCCTGGCCCACCTGCGCAACGGCGACACCGGCACCCGCCTCGCCGCCGGCTTCGAGATCGGTGTCGCGACCGCCTGGCGTGACGTCCAGTAAGCGATCTTCCCTGCTCAGCGCCGCTGCCGAGGATCTGGACACCGCCATGCAGCGCGTCCGACTGTTTGGCGTACGCGATCCCGGCCGGCACCCTGATCCCGATCGACCCGGGTCGCCCATCAGAAGCCGTACTACTCCGGGAAACACAGACGGCACGGCGTGAACGCACAGGTCATCGCGGATGCCGTCGGCCGGCTCGTCTGGGCCTCGGCCGCGCTGCCCGGCTCGACCCATGACCGGACCGCTGCCCGCGCCCGCGGCATCATCGACGCTTTGAACAGCGCAGGCGGAATGACTTTCGCCGACAAGGGATACCAGGGCGTCCGAGGCAGTGTGAGCATCCCGTTCAAACGACGCCGTTGCGGGCCGCAGTTGTCACGTCCGGCAGAAGGCGGTCAACCGCGCGCACGCGAAGATCCGCGACTGCGGTGAACGGGCGTTCGCCACACTCAAGACCTGGGATAGGGCAGCGACAGTCGCATCTTCTGATCTTGGCTAGGGGTGGCCCGGAATTTCGATCCGCGTTCGGCGAGGTCTTGACAAGACGAGGTCGGCAGCCCTCGGCGCCTACATGTCGGCAAAGAAGCCCGGTTGGACGGTGACGTCTTCGACGGTACGGGTCTCGACACGGATGCCCAGTTCGTAAGTCTTGAGCAGGTCACAGAGATGGTCACCGTCGATGAGATCGATGGGCTGGGCACCGGCCCGGTTCGCTTCCTTCGTGGCGTCCGCGCTGAAGGACCCCGTGGTGATCAATAGACCCTTGTCGCCACGACCGGCCATCGCGCCACGGAAATCGCGGACCGCACCCGAGCCGACGGTGCCTTGGTAGCGCTTGCATTGAAAGAAGATCGGAAAGCTGACCAGGCCCAGCCGGTACACGCCGAGGCCGTCGATCCCGCCGTCACCGCTCTTGCCGGTGACGGCGACGCTGTCGAAATTCGCCTCCCGCAGAAGCCGCTGAGCCAGCCGTTCGAACCCGTCCGGTGTCATGGCCATCAGCTCATGGAGCAGATGTTCCTTCCAGCCGCGTACCTCGCTGGCCTCGTCTGACTCCTCCGGCGTGATCGGTTCCGCGTCATCGTCCCCGAGTGTCCTCCGTTTGCCGGGGCCTGCCCGCAGTTCCCCGACGTAAGCGATCCACCGGTCGTGGATACGCTCACGCTGCAGTTCGTCAGGCAGTGCGGAGTCGTTGACCAGGGCGGCCCCTTCGTCGGTCAGCGCCCACACTCCACGGGAACTGTTGGTCAGCAGGCCCATCAGCTTCAGCCGGGTACGTGTCCAGGCCAGCCGGTAGCCGACCTCGGTCTGCGGCCCCTGGTTATGCAACTGCGACTGTTGCTGATCGCTGAAGCCTTCACGCTGGACCACCGTCTCGACGATCTCGTTGATTGACGCAGACCCGCCCAGTTCACGCATGGCTCGCAACGTAGGCACCAGGAGCTCACTGGGCCGTGGCAGATCAATGACAGCCATGTCGCCATCATGCCGCCCCGGCCGAGCCCGGCACCGCCGAAACCGAGACAGTCCCCGTACCACCTGTCCGGCCGGCCGGATTCGGGCCGGGTGGGGTGAGCGCTGTCGGCTCATGGCTCTTGGGTCCGGCACGCCGACGGGTTCTGGATTCCCGGCGTGGTTCGGTGACGACGGCATCGACAACGTCCGCCAGCCGAAGTTCGGGAACCGTCGCCTGCCAGAAGCTGGACGGAGGCCACCAAGTGGTGTCGAAGATCAGATCCCAGGTGTCCTCGATGATCCGTTGTAGTCGTGGAGGCTTCGGCTCATGCCGCTTCCAGCCGGAGAACTCGCCGATCGCGCTGTCGATTCGGTCGATCTCCGCGTCGGTGGCGGTGGGTGAGAACGCCGGCATGTCGTTGAGAACGCAGTGCCAAGCATCGAAGTGGCTCAGCAAGACACGATGCCGGGGGATACGTGCGGATCAGAGCACGCTGCCGGGCTTCTCGCGGGTAGCGAGTCGCACGCTATCCATCACGTCACAGCGGGTGGTTCGTGCCCACGACCAGACGGGCCAGCCGTCTCCCAGTCCTCGACGGGCCGCTGCCCGGCGGATCCACCGATAGGAGGCCACGAAATACGGGTCGATCAGATTCTCGCGCCCTGGCAGGACGGCCTCGCTGGTGAGTGTGTTCCATGCCTGCGGGACAGCACGGAGTACCAGGTCAGCGCGGCGTGCCGGATCGCCTGCCAAGCGACCGAGTGGAACAGCCGTGTCTACGGTTGCGGCCCGGGGATGGACGGCGTCTGAGTGGGTTACCGGCATGGGTACTCCGACGGGTAACTATCGGCGACGATGTGCCGCCTACAGACTTCGTGCTCCAGCGGTAGTACGCCACGAGCTGCGTCATCCGAAACGTCGAATGTCGGCGGGCGGTGGTTGGCTTGCCGGTCTCGGCGGGCGAGATCGGCCCAGTTGTGACGGTGCCGCCGAGATTACGCAAGTAGAGCGATGATCCCGGCGGGGTCGTCGGACGGCGTTCAGGTTGTCTGTATAGCCGATGCGGAATTGTCCGTAGCGATGAATTGCGCCTCCGGCGCGCGTCATTCACAACCGAGTGTCCGGATCAGTGACGGATTCTGTCGGACCCCACTTCTACGGTTCGGCCCGTGTCATCGCAGGTCGCGACGCACCCGGCCCCAGCAGGTCGGGTCGCTACCCGGCTGATGGCCGATCGAATATCCCGCGTGTCGCGTCATGCCACGCCTGTCCTGAGGAGGACGACATCAGCGACCAGAACCTTGAAGTCCGGGTACGCGACCTGGAAGCACATGCTTTCCGAACCAGCTGCCGCCTCCGAGACCTCGAAGCCCTCATAGCCGAAGTGACCGGCGCCGGTGCCGAAAAGGCAGCCGCCGCGACGCGGCCGGCGACGGTCGGTCAGCGGCTGGACCGGATCGAGGAGACGCTGGAGAAACTGCGCCGCTGGAAGACGATTCTTCCGAAGCTGGAGTACGAGAAAGTCAAGACCGCGGCCAGCGTAGACGGCCTCACCGTCACCGAATGGGTGTCACGGGCGATCACCGAAAAGGTCCGGCAGGAGGCGATTCGTGACGGGCAGCGTGGCGGTGCCCGCATGGAGGCGATTCCCATCGCGCCGGCCGTACACAGGATCCTCACCGCGCAGGCGGACGCCGAGATGTTGAGGCCATGGTCTTTGGCCGCCAGGTACATCCGGGACGGTGTAGAGGCGACTGCGGCTCGTGCTGCGACTGCGGACGCTGGCCCGTCCGCCTGAGCAGGTACCCGGAAGCCGTCTTCGCATCTCCGGGGGTGCGGAGGTGGCCTCCGACCCGAATTTTCGTACGTGGGAAGCCCGAGGTCGCAGGATGCCGGGCCGCGATCTTGCGTGAGATTGGCGACCGCGACCGCGCCGCGACGGGCCGAGGCCGCCAGCAGAACGATCAGTAGTCCCCCGTGTCGCCTGTCCGAGACTCCCCCTGCGGTTAGTGCCCTGGGGGGACCTCCCGGACCTCAGGGATTCCGATAAACCGAAACGTTCACGTCGCGCACGCATTGTCCGATCGACCGGCGAGCCGACGACGAAGCCATGGATAAGAGGAACGAATGGGTGGACTACAGACCGGCGGTGGCACCAGTGCCGTGGCGGCCTCGGCGCATGCCGGTTGTGAGCGCTTCCGGCTGACCGATCCGTTCATCACCCGCGAGAGCCGCCGGGCCCTGGCCGCACGGCTCGGTGAACCCGACACCGGCGCCGGCATTCCGCAGGCCCGTTGGATTCGCGCGATGACGTTCGAGAAGCTCGTACGCGATGACCGTTTCGCCGCGGAGCTGGTCACCACGACAGTAGGGCAGCTCGGGCTTTCGCGCCCGACGGCGGTGCGGCGCCGGGCGTGTCGTGCCGACGTCAGCACCACGGCTACCGAACTGGCCAGTGCCCACCGGCAGGCGATCGTCGCCGGAGAGGCCACCATGCTGGTCGGGCTCGCCGTTCCTTACCTGGAACTTGAGCACGTCCCCGATGCCAGCAGCATCCTGCCCGACTTCGCGGTCGTCTGTCCGCGCCGCACCGGCAACCGGGTTGAGGGTTCCTGGCTGATCATGGGGGATGCGAAGGACTACGAACGGGTCCGTTCCCGTATCGATGACGGCCGGATGCTCAAGGGCTTCCTGCAGGTCGCGCTCGGCGCGGAGTCCGCTGCTGCGTGGACCCGGCTGCCCGACGGCATGCACGTTCACGGCCACGGCGTCCTCGCTGTCCCCCGTAACGCGTTCCTGCGTCCGCAGGCTGTCGTCGAGCGGCTCGACGACCACCGTACCGAGGTTCGCGTCCGCGCCCAGGAGCGACTTGCGGCCCGATCGTCGCTGGGTGACGGTGCTTCGGCGCAGGAAGATCTGGCGGCGTACGTCGCGCACCTCGAAGCGACCTTCGACCCCCGTAGCTGTGCGACCTGCAATCTGTTCTCCTACTGCCGCACCGAACTGCGGTCCTCCGACGACCCGAAGTCGCTGCTCATCGAGATCGGTGTGGCCCCCGCTCAGCGCAACGCGGTCCAGCCGCTGGTCACCGGCACGGGCGAGACCGGCCGGGCGCCGCACACCACCGTCGCGCAGGTCACCGCCACCGTCACCGGCATGCCGCAATGGCATCGCCGTCCCCGCGTTGACCCGTGCGGCCGTCCCGGCACCGTCAACCTGGTACTGGTCAAGTCCGACGGCTCGGCGCTGGGAGTGCACGGCGTCGCGGTTCAGAGGGTCGGTGTGGCCGGGCCAGAGGAGTGGAACCGGCTCAGCTTCGCCGACCCGCAGGCCGCCGACACCCGCCGGGCGGTGATGAGCCTGCTCGGCCGCACCATCCGGGAGCAGCACGAGAACAGTGTCGGGCCGGTCCACCTGGTGGTTCCGGACCGGGCGACGGCTGACCTGCTGGCGAGTGCCGCGGACTCGCTGGCCGGGGTCGAACTGAGCCGGTTGCGGTGGCAGCGCGACCAGGACCGCGGCCGGCCGCTGCGCACGTTCGACGACGAGGAGGCGACCCTGCCCGGACCGTTGACCGCGGACGAGCGGCTGGCGGTCAGCTTCCTGCTCGAGGAGGACCGCGCCCGCACGATGCGGCTGCGCACCCCGATCGTCGACCTGCACGGTGTGCTGTTGGCACACGTCGTACCCGGTGGTCCCGCCGTGGACGCCGGCCGCCTCGACTACCTGATCACGTGGGCCGAGGCCATCGCCCCGCTGGATCACCGCAAGGTGTCCGACACCATCGCGGAACAGTCCGAAACACCGGGCGTACGGCTGTCCAACCGAGCCTCCGACGACCTCTTCCACGCTCTGCGCCGCAAGCCCGCGACGGAATACCACCTGCTCGTGACCGCCGCACTGGACTACCGCATCAGCGTCCTGGAACGAGCCCTGACGATCCTCGACGGGCTGGCCGTCTCCCGGTTGCGGGAGGTCCATCAGGCGTTGGAGAGCGACGCCCAGCAGGTATGGCGTCGCCGGCAGATGCTCCAGGCCTCCGACCTGGTCAGGTTCTCGCGCATGTACCCGCACTGGCGTAACTCCCAGGTCGACCTGCTCGACACCGACCGCTCCTGCGGCGACCAACTCACCTGCCTGACGGACCTGTCCTTCGCCTTGGACAAGGCGCGCGACGCGGGCGTACGCCAGCTCGCCCTCGCGGCGGTCGTCGGCCTGAACCCGATCCGCCTGGAGGTGCAGTCACGGCGTCTGGGCCATGGTGTGAACGTCGTGGCGCTGCACATCAACGACCGCAGTCTCGTCGAAGATACCGACACCACCGTGACCGTCCAGAAAGGGTCTTTCAAACTGGGCCGGCTTCCGTTGGGTTTCCTGACCCAGATTCCGGACACCGACGGCCTGGTCTGGGCGCCGGCGATCGCCCCGGAACTGGCCGTCGGCGACGAGCTGGTCCTAGCCGACGCCGGCTGGTTCGGCAAGCTGTTCAAATCTGGTCACGAGATCGCGGTCGCCCGGCCGGCGCTGGACAAACAGTCTGCCCCGACGATCGATTGCACGCCCGCGAGCTACCCGGCCGACCCGGAAGCTCACCGATGGTGCTGCAAACCGCACGCCGTAGCCGAGGCCGAGTGGTCCGACGAACTCGCCGCCCGCCGCGAACGCGGCGAGCTGAACCCTGCCGTGTGGCCACCTCTGGTCGACGACGAGCACTTCGACGTCACCCCCGGCCCCGGCATGCCCGAGCCGGAAACGGCAACAGCCCCGGCACACCTGACCCCCGACGATCTGGACTGAACCGCGATGACCATCACCTTCACCCCACCCACCGCCGCAGTCACCGAGGCGCTGCATCACCACCAGGCCGCGCACGGCAACAACCAGGCCGCCGCCGAGGCGGCCAAGGCACTCACCGACGCGTTGAGCGCCACCGAGAAGTACGACAAGATCCTGCTGCGCGCCGCAGCCGGCGCCGGGAAGACGCATGCGCTCCGGCACATGGTCCGGCAGGCGCTGGAACATCCGTACTGCTCTCGGGTGGCGGTCACCGCCTTCGCGAACAAGCAGGTCATACCCCTGGCCGGCACCCTCGGCCGCGAGCTGGGCGCCGACCGGGTCTGTCTCTTCGTCGCCCGAGACCGATTGCCGGACGTCCCACCGGCGGTACGCGACAGCGTATCGATCGCCACCAGCACCGCCGACATTCCCGCCTCCTGCGACGTCATCGTCGGCACCTCCCACAAGCTCGGCGCCTTCGGCGAAATGAAACGCCTGATCGACAACCTCGGCCCCGCCGACAACGGCACCCTGCCCTTCGACGTGCTATTCGTCGACGAAGCCTGGCAGCTACCCGCGCACCGCTACGCCACCGTGGCCGGCCTGGCACCGATCTCCGTCGGTGTGGGCGACGTCGGGCAGCTCCCACCCTTGGAACCCGGTCAACAGAACCCGTGGCGAGGAGATCCCGGCTACAACCCCTACCGTGCCTGGCCCACCGCCTACCCGGCAGGCACCACGACCCGCATCGTCGACCTTCCCACCGTATGGCGGCCCACCACCACCCAACTGCCGCTCTGGCGCGCCTTCTACACCGACTGGGACCACCTGCACTGCGTCGCCGGGCCCGGCGACCGCGCCCTGCAGCTGCCACCCCTGACCGGCGTGGCCGCCTCGGTCTGGGGCGCCGTCGCCGACGGCAGCCCCACCCTGCTGGAAGTCGACGGCCTACCCGACCCCGAGGCACCCGACATCGACCTGCCCCTGCTCGGCGTCCTCGAACAACTCCTGGAGCCGTTACTCGAGGGCGGCTTCAGCACCGTCGCACGCCGCTACAACAGTCAGGGCGTGCCGGACGGCGAGACCGTCGTGGACTCGGCAGACCCGCACGGTGACCCTCTTATCGTCATCCTCGCCACCCGTAACCAGGCCGTGGACGACGCCAATGACCTGGTCGAGCGATTGACCGAGCGCTACGACCTGCCCGATGGTGTCCTGGTCGCCTCCACGGTCGACTCCTGGCAGGGCCAGACCAACGCGATCACCGTGGCCATCCACCCGCTGTCCGGTGCCGAACAGCTCGACGACTTCAACTCCGCCTTCGGCCGCCTCGCCGTCACCTGCACCCGCGCCACCCACGGCCTGCTCATGATCGCTCGTCGCGGGCTGGACGATCTCCTCGACACGACACCGGCTCGCCCCGGCACACCCCTTGGTGAGCCCGGGCCCCGGTCACTGCCACGACAGACCCATCAACGCATCCTGTCCACTTTCAGTCGGGGCCTCCTGGACATCCCAGCGTCGGCCTAAATTCCGACGTCGCGGGTCACCCGGGCGCCCGCAACGTTCAAGACACGGGCCTACGGACCGAAGCACGAGCCGTTCGCTACACGACAGCGGCCCGCCCGAGACCAAACCGGCGGCCGAACCAGCCCGACCGACGTCTCCCACCTGGAGTCCTCATCTCCGGTGAACGGTCGCCGACAAACCAGTCATGTCAGTGGAAGCGTCGCCGCGGGACCACGTCAGTCTCCTCACCGGCCTCTGGCCACAGGCCGATGCGCAGCGGGTAGCTGTAGTCGGCGGTCCAACGGTTGCCGCACAGTTGCCGGCCGCCGATGGCCGATGCGGTATCTACGTCCTGTCCTTCGACGGTGGGCAGCTGTACGTCGGCCAGGCGGTCGACGTGGTAAGCCGATTCAGTGATCATCGCAAGACGTACGGCGATATCGCGGAGATGTACTTCTGGCGGGTCGCGCAAGCACGCCTCGACGATTTCGAGCAGCAAGCCATCCATGCGCTGCAGGCCGAGGGCTTCCTCCTGCGTAACGTGATCTACGCCTCTGGCAGGCTTGGAGCCAGCGATCTTGACACGCTCGTCTCGGCCGGGGAACAGCAGCAGTGGTTCGCTTCCGTGCCATCGGAGTACCTAGGCGACGACGAGCGACCGAACCGACCTCAGGTCCGGATCGCCAACCAGTCCAGATTCGAGCGGCTGGCCACGGATGCCCGTCTGGCCGCGGTGCTTCCAGCGGTCCGGCGCTACCTTGCGTGGACCATTCCGTCCCCCCGACGCACCGAGTTCTCCCGATGGTCGATCAGCGCCGTACCGGACACCAACAAGAACTCCGCACCGCGGATGCTCACCATTACCCTGCACTCACTCGAGACACTTCACGTGTGGGCGCCATTCGAAGAACAGCACCGGACCATCTTCGAACTCAACGTCGACCTGGCGACAATGCAGCGCCACTGGCCGGACCCCGACGACCTGCACGAGGCCTTCGGTGCGGCATTCGTTCAGGACTGCATCTACCGGGTACGCCCAGGTGTTCTCAGACTGGCGGTCGAGGGCGCCCGAAACTTCATGAGGCTCCTTGACCTGGGCGGAGTTGTCGAAGCGGCCCGGCGACTCAACCTCGACATGATCCGCAAAGGTTCCGCACTGCAGTGGAAGAGCCATTCGTTCGGTCTAGCCGACCTACTGCTGGAACCACCTGCCGTACCCACCGAGCATAAAGGCCCTGACCCACTGAGCCGCGGCCTTGCTGCTGATGCGCTAGGAGACCTTCCCCGTGCGAAACACTTCTACCGGGTAGCCGCCGGCACAGGCCAGCCCGAGGCGGCCTTTCGCCTCGGCGACCTGCACACCGAACTCCGCGACGATGAGCAGGCCACATTCTGGTACGCCCGTGCCGAGCGCGATGGCTACCACGGGGTGCGTCGTAGCCCAGACTTCGGCAACACCTACGCGCTCATGGAACTCGCCATGCATCATGTCCAGGAAGGTGACCCCTCCACTGCGGTCCACTTCTACCAGCGCGCGATTTGCAGCGGCTCCACCGAGGCCTACGCCGAACTCGGCCTTCTCCTCGAAGAACTCGGTGAGGCCACGGAAGCCGAGGTGGCGTACGAGCGGTCCGGCCAAGCAGGGCACGGTCTCGGCTGGTTCGGTCTTGCGTCGATGCGACTGCAGGAGGGCAACACCGAGCAGGCAGAAGCTTTGTACCGACGGGCTGTCGACGCGGGCCACCTAGGATCATTGATCAACATCGGCCTGATGCAGCAGGAACGCGGCGAGGATGCTCTCGCGGAAGCCAGCTTTCGGAAGGCGGCGAAGGCTCGGTTCCCTAACGCGGAGTTTCTGCTAGGCAACATCGCTGTCCTACGCAACGACCGGACCGCCGCCGTCAAGCACTACAGTCGCGCCCTCAAATGGGGCAACACCGACGGCTTGATCGGCCTCGGCCAAGTGCTCGAGGCCGACGGCGATCAGGACGGCGCAGAGTCTCACTACCGCCAAGCAGCCGAGGCCGGAAATCCGGGAGGACTCGTCAACCTCGCGATGCTGTACGCCCTGCGACACGACGACGAGCGAGCCGAGGCGTACTGCCGTGAGGCCGCACAGGCCGGCTACCCCGACGCGTACGCCGATCTCGCCGACATGCTGCGTGACGAGGGCCGTCCGGAGGCGGCGGAACGCTACGACCGCGTGGCCACTGTCTGACCTCACCGACTCGCGGCTGGACACGGCTCCCGGCCGCGAGTCGAACGCTCAGGATGCCAGAGCAGAGCACCACCAGCAGAGACGTTCCTGGTCATCATGACCTTGGCATGCAGAATGCCGCTTATGGAGTGCTGGCGTTGGCTGGCGGGCCGGTCCGGCAAGTCACGAGACTCGCGGCCTTCATCAACGCCGTTCGATTGCCTCGGTCCTGAGCTCGTCGGTCAGATGGTGGACGTCATCGAGTCCCTTTGTCCCATATGCCGAGCCGGCTCTCGCGTTCGTCGTGGGAGGCCGATCGCAGGTGTGCCGGGCTGGTGACGGGTTTCCGGGTTGGTCCGTCGCATACCTATTGGCGGTGGTCTGCTACGCATACGGCCGGTGCCAAGGCTGTTTCGGTATGAGCCGTTCCGACAAGATCGAGACCGGGCCTAACGGGTTTATGGGACGTCGGACCGTGATGGGAGGAGCGCCGGCGTCCTAGAGTGGCCGGAACCGTTGCTCCGCAGACAGCCAGAGAGGTCAGGCGTCCTCACCGCCCTTCGACGTGCTGAACCCGCCACGATGCGGCCAGTCCGACATCGGCGGCTTGCCGGGACCACGAACCAGGAAGAAGCGTTGATGACACGCAGCAGGGACTCGAGACTCGAGCGACTCACGGCGGTGGTTCCGCCGTCGATCGCGGCGAAGGTCCTGCAACGCGAAGACGCCAGCGGTGGTTCACGTCCCCCGTTCAAACGCCACGCCGCTCCCGACTCGTCGATGACCAAGAACAGCGAACGACCACCGTCATCCACGACCGAGCGGGCGCCAGACGAGGTCCGGGCGTTCGCCGATTGGTTCGAGACCCAGCCCGACGCGCGGAACAGGTTCAGGTGGGTGCTCCGCGACTCCCTGGATCAGGTCCTGGACGGCGGCCGCACCGGTCGATGGCACTACCTGCACCTGAGCAAGAACGAGAAGTCACACCTGGGCAGCATGATCGAAGCCAACCTGACCAAGAGCTTCTCGATCGAAGACGGTGAGATCCTCGACTGGAGGGTCGCGGGCCGGGAGCTGGACTGCAAGTTCTCCAAGGAGGTCGGCGGCTGGGAGATCCCCATGGAGATGTACACCTGCCTCGACCATGGCCGGCAGAGCGGCCAGGACGATCATCCGGCCCTGCTCGTCTGGATGAACGACGACGAGAATCAGTGGGCCGCCGGCCTGCTCAGGATCACCGACGACAGGCTGCGGTGGAGGTCCGACAGGGAGACCGGAGCACCCGTCCGCGGCTACAACCGCGACTACAAACGGCGCCTCGGGAAGGAGGCGATCGCGGAGGTCCACTGGCTGTGGGGAGGGATGCAGACCGATCTGCCCGAGAACATCCTGCTGCACCTCGCTCCCGCCGACCGTTCCGTGATCCTCTCGGAGGCCAGCGGTCAGAAGCGGATGAACGCACTGTTCCGCACAGTACGCGGACGGATCGTCAACCGCGCCACCGTTCTGACCGTCGGGCAACAGGACGACTCCCCGAAGAGGGCGAGGGACTCCCGCAAACACCTCTGCGGTGAGGGAGTGATCGTGCTGGGTCATCAGGACTCCGACCCGGTGGTCGCCGCGATCCTCGAGCTGGACATCCCCTCGAAGGGCACCTGGATCTCGGCTCGGCTGACCGAGGTCGGCAGGCATGACCTGCGGCCGCGGGTGCTCATCGACGGCAGGTACTGGGCCGTGGCCGAAGAGTCCGACCCGCCCGTCGAGGTACCTCTGGTCCCAACGGCACTCGCTCGCCAGGATCATCTCGACGGGTGGCAGTGACGACACCTCTCTCGGTATCGACGGCAGCCACGAGCCCTTCACCGCCATCCGGGTAGGTCCGGGACCGCGGCGAACCGTCACGGCACGGCGCGTGCTAACGGATCCGATCCCCGCCGGGCACCCGCCGTGCAGCGGTGATCGCATACGCTTCACGGGTGTTCGAGGCCTCGAGGATCTGTCGCTGCGTGATCTGCCACGACTACGGCGATCGCGACGATTACGACGAGGCCGACCGCAGTGTGATCGGCAACGTGGAGAAGTTCGGCTGGAGCGTCACCGGCGTCCCGGCGGACGAGCAGGGGCCGGGTTGGTCGTACACGATCGGTCGCTGGCACAGCCGGGGCGGATCGGAACTGGCCATGTTTGGGCTCGACCTGAGCGTCATGCAGTCCTGCTTGAACATTCTGGGCAAGCGTGACGGACTCGCCGACGGCCAAGTCCACGACGACGTGATCAGCGGCTACCCGATCCGCATCAGGGCTGTCGAACCGGCCTGGTACAGGGCGTTCTTCGGTCACGGCATCTGGTTCTACCGGCGACCGCCCATCCCGTTCCTCGAGGTCGTCTGGCCGGACCGAGACGGCGCGTTTCCGTGGGACACCGGCAGCCTGACTCAACCACACCTCTGGCTGCCGCCTGACGACCATCCGCAAGGCGTCTGGACACAAGACGTCTGAACCGCCGCCCACGCCGGACTTCAACCTCGGTGCCTGCGCGAGGGGCATACGGCCCCGCCGCGGCCGCACGGCTCCTACTTCTCTGATCAACGGCGTTGTCCCGAATGACACGTGATTGCGCGAGGGGCAGGCCGAGGGTTCCGGCGCGATCGGGCGGCACGCCGAGGCGGGTGGCAGACGGGCGGGCGTTCACGCCGTTATCTCGTCGACCAGATCGTCGTAGTCGCGCAGCCGGCCTTGACCCACCAGGCGCTCCAACGTTCGCACGCCCTGCCAGCGATCGCTGTCGCCGCGCTCGGACGCCAGTCGGGCCACGGCCTCCCGCACGGCGTCGAGGTGCAGGTGGTAGACGAAGTCGACGGCGCCGGATCCGTCACAGAGGATCGCCAGCATGTACGGCCGCGGCTCCATGGTCACCACGCCGTAGTGCGGCATCCTCCCGCGCCGCTGGCTGGCGAGTTTGGCGCCTTGCGAAAGGCAGTCCTGGGCCCGGTCCGTGCGAAGACTCCATTTGAGCGACAGCGCTGTTCGAAGCTCCGCAGGCCCGGCGGTCGAGTTGTCGGAGATCGTCACGTCCAGCCCTAACAGCGATTCCTCCGGGGCGCTGGTGAGCAGGCGCTCGACCAGGGCATCGCGTCTGCCGAGCCGAACTTTGAGCTGATTCAACCTCCGCAGGACCGCGCCGCGGGCCGGACCTGCGGGAAGATCTCGCACGGCATCGATGATCTGCTGGACCTCCATGTCGTCGGACCGCTCCACCTCGCGCTTGAAGTCGGCGAACGCCTTCAGGTGTGAGTACTGACGAAAGGCGGTGGCGCTGCCGCTTCCGACCGTGCCCTGCACGCCTACGCGCGCGGCCAGATCGTCGATGACTTTCGTGCCTAGAGCCTCCCCGACCTTGCTCGGCCCGATCTGGCTGGCGGGAATCCCGATGATCTCGAAGAGCCGACGACCCAGTTCCACCGAGATTGCATCGGACCTGTCGGAGGTGTTGGGAAAGGCGGAGACGACACCTGCGGTACGGAGATCGCCTCGGAACCCGCAGAGCTCGTTCAAAAAAGCGGCCGGCACCCGGTCAGAGTAGTGGTAACTCGAAGAGCGCGTAGTGTTCCCCGATCGGCCTGACTCGGCGAATCCGGCACGGCAACGGTGCCGGGCCGGAATCCGGGTCCTCAATCCCGCCGTGGCTCCAAGTCCGAGATGGAGTGTCATCCATCGAAATCTGTCATACCCCCGGCTGATGATGGGCACAGGCTCACGCATCGGGGGTAATCGAACAATGACCGACGTCGTCACGGCAGAACAGGTGGAGCTGCACTTCACCCGGTCGGCCCACACCCGTGAGCTGGTCAGCGGCTGGGAACGAGATCACCGCGATGACGAGGTCGTCGACGCGGTGCGCAGGCATCACAGCAAGGTCGTCAACTCGGTGACCTTGAACGAGGTCGAGCAGGTGTGCAGGACCACCGATCATGCTCTCGGCCGGGTCCGCGGCGAGGACGCCGACAGCGTCCCGGCGATCCGGGACTGGACCAGTCCGTTCGCAGTCAGTCACGTCTTCCATTTCATCACCGAGGCGGTCGGGACTGTTCCCACCTACCAGCTGTTCCAGAAGACCTGCCAGATGTCGGAGTTCCGCCACATGCTCTGGGAACCGGCGATCCAGGCGATCGAAGACTGCATCCAGGCCGGCACGCCCTCCTGGCTGGCACACGACGCCATACGATGGCGTATCGGCAACTTCTACTACTCCTTCCTACGGGAGCAGTGGACCCACGCCTACCTGCGGTCGAGCGGCATCGTGACCCGACAACACCCACTCGCTGACGCCCTGTTTGCCGTCGACGGATGGGTCGACGACAAGGTGATCAGCATTTACATCGGAAATCGGACGTTTCGAACTTCGGCCGGTGGCCGCAAACACGGCCCGCGTGTCCGTCTGCGCGGCGCACAGCCACCCTTCGGCTTCGTGGATATGCAGCTGCCCGCCGCGACCAGGTTCGGCAGGGTCCACCTTCCGGATCGCCGGCGGGTCGACGAATGGATCCACCGTCAGTTCCGACGCCACCTCGAGCCCGTGTGACGTCTCCGTCTCAGGTCGGTAATCAGGGTGTCCGCCGCCGTCCGGTACGGGGTTCAGAAGAACAGGCGCCCGACGTCACCGCCGACGATCCTCGCGGCCGCATCCGCCATGAACGCCGCGATCGGCCCGTCCGCGACCTCGACGAGCAGATAACGTATCGCGCGTACCGGAGCGTCCACGGCCGTCGGGTCGTTCGCGGTCGCGGCCTGTTCGGCGCGGGCGACGTGCTCGAGCAGTTCGTGGTGCTGAGGACCCGACAGGCCGAGCAGCCCGTCGGCGTCTCGCAGCGCCCGGCACAGGCTCCGAACCTCTTCGGCACGGTCAACGGCGTCGTCCATGTCTCCAGCAAACCCCATCCGGGCCGGACCGGTCATCAGACCCCGACGACGACCCGCAGTGCATCATCCCTCGTTGCCCTGACTGGGCAGCTTCGGAGCCTGAACCACCGGATCGTCCGGTCGAGCACGGCGCCACCGGCCGCCGTCGATCTCCGTGTAGGGCTCGCCGTCACCCGGGCTCCACGGGTGCAGCCTGGCGCTGATGAAGCGACCCAACGTCGGCCGCGGGAGTTCGAGGTCGTCGGCCATCTGCGGGTGCGGCGCGTAATGGCCGAAGATCACGATTCCCTCGGGAGCGAGCTTCGTGCGGGCGTCTCGTACCCGTTTCCCACTGTCGACCTGTTGGGCCGCGGTGAACACGGTCGCCCGATTGACCAACTCGCCGGTCAACTCCCTGAACAGGTTCGTCACCGCGGTCTGCCCCTTAGCCGCGTACGCGATGAGTTCCAGCTTCCCCGGGTCGTTGATGTGCAACAGCGTGTTCTTGACCAGGTCAGCACCGGGGTGGATCCAGAGGATCCGGTCCCGGCCGCGATCGTTGAGTCGACGTTTACCGTCACGCTGCCTACCCGGCGGGCGCAGGACCTGCTCACTGATGCGGATCAAACCTGCGGCCCAACGGGCGGTGTACTCGTTGGCCCAGATCACCAGGGCGATCTTGTCGCCGCGGCTGTACATCTCCTGGGGGATCTCCCAGTCGTACAGGTTCAACGACCACTTGCAGTCGACGTCGACTCCAGCGATCCGATAGTCGAGTTCCTCGCCGTCGGCGAACTCAAACTCCCGTTGGAGCCAGATCTCGACGAGCGTGCCGACGTGCGTCTTCTCCGTCTTGTGCAACTGGGTGTAGTCCCAGCGCCCGGTGCGCTGCCCGTCGTAGATCTGGTCGAGTGCCTCCCGGATGGCATAGCCCATCCGGTCACCGGCACGGTCGAGTGCGAGGATCGCCTCACGGACGGCCCAGATCTCGGGATCCTCGTCCGGGTTTGGCGGTCGCGCGTCGGTGCGGAACCGGGCCGGACCCGTCGTGGGCCGCGGCCTGCCAGCCGTCGTGGGCCGGGCCGGGAGGACCCTGCTCCGACGCACGCGCAGCGTCTGCGGGACGGCCGGTGAGGCCGTATCGTCTTCGAACAACGAATCCTGGACGATCGACACCCCAGAAGGGTTTCAAAGGCCGAACCGGCGGTCAACAGCGAGGTCCCGTGCCGCTGCCGACCGACGGCTCAGTTCAGGTATCCCTTGAGATGCCCGGCGATGGCCGCGGCGAGCCCTGACGGCACCGCGTTGCCGATCTGTTTGGCGATCTCGGTCTTGGACCCGCACCACAGGTAGTCCTTGGGGAAGTCCTGCAGCAGCGACGCCTCGTAGTGAGTGATGACCCGGTTCACCCGTCGGTCCGGCCGGTCCTGCTCCCATTGCGGATGCAGGTACTGGCCCTTCTCCGGCTTGAAAAACTCGGTCCGGATAGTCAGCGACGGTGCGTCCCACCGCATCCGGCCCATGACGTCGGTCGTGCCGGTCTTCTTCTCGCGCCAGCACCGCGACAGCAGGTGGTCCGGTAGGTCGAATCGGCCGCCGCCGGGCGGGATATGGTCGTAGCGCTCCAGGGACATCTTCGTCGGCTGTCGCCCGAAGTGGATGTCGGTGCCCTTGAACTCGCCGCGGATGCGCTGGCCGAAATACTCCGTCATCGATTCCGGGAGTTCGGTGGTCGCCGGGCGGGGATCGACCCATGCGATCCGGCTACGGACCGTCTCCCACGGCCGCCGATCGTCGGTCGGGGCCTTCGCGTGGGTCGGCTCCGGTAGGGGAATCTCACCGATGCGGGATCCGATGACGATCGTTCGCGGCCGGCGTTGCGCCACACCGTAGTCGGCGGCCAGCAACACACCGTATGAGAGTTTGTAGTCCTTGAGCATGCCGTGGTCCGCCTCGGCCAGCAACAGTTGGAACTCGCTGGTCTTGGAGAACCGTTGAACGTTCTCGATGACGAACACCTGAGGGCGTGCCTTGACGACGAAACGCAGGTACTGCTTCCACAGCTGGTTGCGCGGGTCGTTGACGTCCTTACTGCCGAGGTTCGAGAAACCCTGGCACGGTGGCCCGCCGATGATCACCTCGGCGTCCGGGATGTCGCCGTCCGGGATGAGGTTGATGTCACCCCAATGGGTATGCGACTCGCCGAAGTTCGCCGCGTACGTGGCGGCCGCCGCGCGATCCCACTCGACCGACATGACCGGCCGGAAGCCCTCACGAGTGAATCCGACGGTCATTCCGCCGCATCCGGCGAACAAGTCGATCAAGCTCAGGCGGTCGCTCACCCGCGACATGCTACTTCCCCCTGGTCCTCCAGCAAGTCAGCCACACCGGTGAGATAGAACGCATGTCCGATAAATCTTGGGCGTCGTCCGCAGGTGTCCGTAAGTCGATGCAGGCCAACACCGGCCGGGATACCAAGCCGGAGCTTGCGTTGCGCCGCGCTGTGCATGCCCGAGGACTGCGCTACTACGTCAACCGCCGGCCGATCAAGGCGGTAAGGCGTACCGCCGACCTGCTGTTCCCGCGGCTCAGACTGGCGGTCTTCCTCGACGGATGCTTTTGGCACGGATGCCCCGATCACCACACCGTCGCCAAGACCAACGCGGCGTTCTGGGCGGAGAAGGTCGCGACTAACCGCCGCCGCGACGTCGACACGAACACCCTTCTCGCGGCCGCTGGATGGACTGTACTGCGGATCTGGGAACACGAATCGGCTCAGCAGGCGGCGGACCGAATCGTCGAGACATACACGAAACTGCGTTGACCGAATCTCATGCCCGAGTGGCACCCAAGCCTCCCTATATCGAACTGGCGGGTGCCCGGCATGCTGGCTGACAGCGTGCCGGATGAGCCAGCCCCGGCGGAGCGCCGTAGGTCGCGGCGCTGAGGATAGTGACGCTCGAAGCCGATCATCGGTCAAGTCGCCCTTAGCGCGATCGTTGACTGATGCTCAAGGTGTAAGAGGCGAACTGCTCAGATGTCCAGTACCGCTGGCCGGGGCGATGCCGTCGGGTTACTCGCCGCGATGGCGATGTAGGCCTCGCGGCCGTGACCGTGATCCGGATGAGGGATCACTCCAGGGCATCTAATCCCCGATAATGATGCATGTGGTAGACCTCTCTGGCTGGGCGAATCCGGACAATGATCTCCAAAAGTGGATTAATGATCAACACGCCAGCATGCTGGGCTCCTACAGATCGACTCCGCGCCTCATCGACGAGCACGGGCTGCAGGAGGACAGCTTCCGCACAGGCGGCTACGCCCATCGCCAGGTCCTCGAACTCGTGCAGAACGCAGCCGACGCCTTACGCCGTGGCGGCCAGCGGGGACGGGTAGTGCTACTCCTGCGTGACGACGTGCTGTACTGCGCGAACGAGGGCGCCCCGTTCTCCCGGCGCGGACTCGAAGCCGTGTGTCATGCCTACCTCAGCGACAAGCGGGGCGAGGACATGGGCCGCTTCGGCCTGGGATTCAAATCCGTCCTGGGAGTGACCGACTCTCCGACCGTCCTGAGCCGGTCGGTGTCTCTCAAGTTCAGTGCCGACACGGCTCGGCGAAGCCTCGAGCGGTTATCGCCCAACGCATCGGTCTATCCCGTCTTACGCCTACCCGTTAACGTCGATGCGCAGGCCGAGATGGCCGCCGACCCTGTCCTCGCGGAACTGGGAGAATGGGCGCAGACGATCATCCGGCTGCCCTTGACTCGTCCGTCGGAGAACCTGCTGCAGGAACTCCAGGAGTTCCCCACGGAGTTCCTGCTGTTCGCGCCGCACGTGGCCGAACTGGAGATATCCACGGATGGCACCCGTAGGGTACTGAACTGCCTACCGCAGGAAGAAAATCGATATCGCCTCGCGGCGACCAGCGAACGGCCTACCGATTGGATGGTCTGGCACCAATCCCATCGGCCGTCCGAGGAGGCCCTGTCGGAGGTGAGCGAGGCGATTCGCCGCCCAGAGGTCGTGGTCTCGTATGCCGTGCCGCTCGACGACACCCAGACCTTGGGCAGGTTCTGGGCGTATTTCCCGCTCCAGGACTCCACATCGGCACGCGGTATCCACAACGCGCCGTGGCACATCACGGACGACCGCACCAACCTGCTGTCAGGGAGGTTCAATCAGGAGCTGCTGAACGTATCCGCCGAACTCATCGTCAACGCCATACCCCACCTGCAGACGGTCGAGGATCCTGCACGCCACTTCGACTACATGCCGGCACGGGGCAGGGAGTTCGACAACTTCGGCGACCTACGGTTGACCGAGCTCGTGCCACAGCTGGCCGAACTGGTGCCGAGTGTTCCCGACGCCGATGGAACGTTGAGGGTTCCAGCCGACCTCGAGTACCCGCACGGAGACCTCAGGATCGGTTCAGAGGCGCTCGAGTTGTGGCACGCCGCCCCTGGCCGGCCAGTGCGCAGTCCTCATCCTGCCTGCTTCCGGAACGCGACCCGGCGGGCGCGGTTGTATCGACTCGTCCGCGGCGGTGCGATGAAGGCCGCCGGGAACGAACTGGGCGCTCAAGAGTGGCTCGAGCGCCTGGTGCACGCGGGAAGCGACGAGCAGTCTGACGCCGCGCTGCAGGTTTACATGTCGATCGACGACGAAGCCGTCGGGCGTGCGATGAGCCGTGCCGCAATCCTGCCGGACACGGCGGGAACGCTGCACCCCCTCGATCACACCGATCGCCTCTATCTGCGAGGCAATCCCCTGAGCGCCGCAGCCGGCATCCGTCTGGTCAGGTCCTCGTTGCTGGATCGGCCTGGGGTGGAGGACAGCCTAAAGGCCATCGGCTTCGACGACGTCGACTCCGCCCACGAGCTTCGACGACTCGCGGATGCCGCAGCCAGCCGATGGACGGCGCGACAGTGGGAGGACTTCTGGGAGCTCGTAGCACAGGTCAGCATCCACGACGCGGAAGAGATACTCGCAGATCATCTCAAACGGGGTATGACCCTCAAGGTGCGTTGCCGCGATCGCTCCTGGCAGCACGCGGGCACCGTGGTAGTTTCCGGACCGGTCCAACCGACCAAGTCGTCCCTCGCGATCGACACGGATTTTCACGATCTTCCCCCAAAACTCCTCCACGCGATAGGAATCGCCGAGCAGCCGCGGATCACAGCTGCAGCGCTGAAGGATTTGACCGTGCTCGAATACCGGCGGCTTCAGCGTTCGGAATACCTCGAGGCCGTGCACGGCCGACGCCCGGACGCTTCAGAGATCGACTTCGAGGAGCAGGAAGGGCCCGCCCCGATTCACGTCTTACGAGGGTTCGCCGACTCCGGTGACGTGCAGTCCTGCCTCGTGTGGACGCGGGCACTGCTCGAGGTGGAGGCCTCGGCGGTCTGGACCCTGCGACACGTCAACGCAAGAAAGTATCCCCCGAAGACGGTCAAAGCGCCGCACCTCTGGGCGGCCCAGAAATACGGCCTGATCGAAACCGCCTGGGGGCCACGGTCTGCGGCTCTGTCGTTGCACCCCGACTGCGACGACCTGAGCCCCATGCTCCCGGTGGCGACGTGGAAGGCCTCGGCACGGCTGAGCACCATACGAGACAAGTCCGAGGTGCCGGACGGCGTCTGGCAGGAGTTCCTCAGCCGCCAGCCCGCCGGTGGAGACCATCGTCAGTGGGGAAACCTCCTGGCCGATGCCTTCGGCAGGCTACCCGAGGTACCGGCCAAGGTTCCCGCCGTCAAAGGCACCGGCTATGCGTCCGTGCCGCCGGAGGAGCTCCTGATCGCCACAACGGACGACGAGGGCCGCGCTCTAGCTGAGCAGACCCTGCCGTTCGTCACGATCGATGATCGCAGCATCGCTCAGATGATCATCGACAGGTGGGCATGCCGCGCTGCGTCCTCCGCGCTGCGGATCGAGATCGTGACCGAGTCGCCGGGAGAACCCGTCCCGCTACTCGAACGATTCCGACGCCTGCGCGACTACGGCGGTGGAGTGACAGAGGGCCTCAATCTGATCGGCTGTGGCTCGCTCGAACGAGTGCTGATCCTGCCTGCAGGCACCGAGAGCGCACCCCAGACGTTCGCCGTAGCCAGCAACACCGTCTACTTCGACAACGCACTCGAGGATGAGGATCTGCTTCACCGGCTCTCCGACTACTTCGCCCTCGACTTGGACGATCACGCTGTCAAACGGGTGCTGTTGGAGGCGGAAAGCGTCCGGGTCCAGACCGCGATGGCTCAGTCGCGGGCCGCCCACGACCACGCCGACCGCCTCCTGGCCCTCCTTCCCGTGAGCACGCTCAAGAAGCGATTGCCGGAAAAACTCCTCGACGCCATCCCCGTGATCGATGGCCCCGACGGTGACCGCCAGGTCGCCGAACTGCTGATGCACTACCACGGGGACAACGTCGTACACGACCTTCGCGAGGAACTCCGGCAATTCGGTTACGAGGGAATACCCGACACCTGGGCCGGATCCGCACTCGCCGTGGCGTTCGTGCGCAAGTTGGGTTTCCCCTCCGAGTTCGCAGGCGAACGAGACCTGCGGCTCGACGCGGATATGACGGTTCTCGGGCCGCCCGATCTCAAGGATCTGCATCCCTACCAGCAGCACCTCGCCGAACAGATCCGCGACCTCGTCCGACCCGACGCGACACCGGATCGTGCCCTGTTGTTCCTACCGACCGGCGCCGGGAAGACCCGTGTGACGGTCGAGGCACTCACCCGTTCCCTCTGTGAGGGTCACATCGTCGGACCCGTTCTCTGGATCGCTCAGAGTGAGGAACTCTGCGAGCAGGCCGTGCAGACATGGGCGACGGTGTGGCGACAGTTCGGCAACCAACCTCTCCGGCTGTGCCGTCTTTGGAACCGCAACGAGGTGGCGGCCGCTGGCCACAACGCCAACGTCGTCGTGGCGACCGACGCCAAACTCGACAAGATTCGTGAGCGCGACGACTACGAATGGCTTCAGAGGGCGGCCATCGTCGTGATCGACGAAGCACACGGTGCCATCGCGAAAGGTGTCACGGCGACGCTCAGGTGGCTCGGCATCGACCAGCGCAACACCGCCCGGCCCCTGCTGGGCCTGACCGCCACCCCGTTCGCCGGTAGAGGTACCGACAAGAACGAACGGCTCGCCAGCCGGTTCCTCAACCGCTGGCTAGACAACGGTCTCGGCGAGGATCCGTATGGCGAGCTTCAGCGCCAGGGTGTCCTCGCGGAGGTCCGCCACCGCATCATTCAGGGATTCGCCTACGATCTCGACTCGGCAGACAAGGAGCATTTCGGGACTTTCGGCGATCTATCCAAAGACCTGCTCAAGCGCGTCGGCGGAGACCATCAACGGACCCTGCGCTTGGTCGAGGACATCGCGGCTCAGCCCTCGGACTGGCCGATCCTGGTGTTCACCTCCTCGGTTCTGGCAGCTCAGACGCTCTCGGCGTTGCTCCGAGTCAAAGGGATCTCTTCACGCGCGGTCAGCGGTCACACCCCCGCCCTTGAACGGCGCCGGGCGATCGAATCCTTCCGAGCGGGCGAGACCCGCGTTCTCGCCAACTGCAACGTCCTCACTCAAGGATTCGACGCGCCTGGTGTCAGAGGGCTCTACATCGCCCGACCGACCTTCAGCCCTAATCTCTACATCCAGATGGTCGGTCGAGGGCTCCGAGGACCGGAGAACGGCGGGAAGCCCGAGTGCGACATCGTCAACGTGGCCGACACGTTCGATGTGTTCGGCGAGAAGCTCGCCTACAAGGAGTTCGACCATCTATGGAGCTATCGAGGCGGTGACGCAGGATGAAGATGATCCCGGCGCCCGAGAGGTTCGGACACATCGAGTCGAGAGCCGAGGCGCGCGTCGCCGGGCTCCTCGCCCAGGTGGACATGGGTCAGCCGGCCACCTGCTTCTACTCCGTGCATCTACCCCGCCACGAGTACAAGCGAATGGCGGAGATCGACTTCCTGATCATCACCAATGACGTCATTCTGGTCGTGGAGGTCAAAGGCGGTCGCCTCGCGCGTCACGACGGTGTCTGGACCTTCACCGACCGCTACGGCCAGACGCACGAGAAGCGGGAGGGGCCGTTCGATCAGGCGCGGACGGCCATGTTCGCGTTGGAGAACAGCCTCATGCGGCGGCTACCTGCACTCTCGACACCGTTCGGCGCGGTCGTGGTGACACCCGACCAGGCGCTGGAATCAGACCTGGAATGGGATCCGGCTGAACACATCGGTCCCGCCGCGATGACCGTCTCCGGGCTGGAAAAGGCGCTGAAGAAGGCCTCATCATTCTGGCGGGCCAAGACACATCGCCCCGTCCGAGACGGTGACCACCGGGAGGTCCTGTCGATACTCAGGCCCGACTTCGACTGGATTCCCCGGCTCTCACTCATGATCCCCTCGTACGAGAACGACTACCTGCACCTCGCCCGCGAGCAGTACGACATGCTGCGCGGCAGCGAGGTCAACGACAGGATCTTCTGCACGGGCGGCGCAGGATCAGGAAAGACCCTGCTCGCGGTCGAGACCGCACGCCGCGCCGCGCAGTCGGGAGCCGCGGTCCTTCTGACCTGCCGCTCGCCGCGTGTCGTCGACGTCATGCGACGTTCGTTGAGCGATGTCCGGGTCGTTTGCAGCGCCTGGTCGGATCCGATGGACGGTCCGCCCTTCGACGTGCTCGTCGTAGACGAGGCACAGGACCTGCTCAACGTCGACGACTGTCTAAGACTGGATCAACTCGTCGTCGGCGGTCTGAGGGCCGGCCGGTGGCGCATGTTCAGCGACCCCAACAATCAGACGAACATTCACGGTTCCTTCGATCCGGACGTGTACCGCGAGGTCGCCAGCCACGCCAGCCAGTACAAGCTCCCTTACAACTGCCGTAACACCTCGGCGATCGTGACCCAGACACAGCTCATGACACACGCGGATCTCGGTGTAGCCCGGGTCGGCGAAGGGCCAGCGGTCGTGTTCGAGAAGCCGTCGGCAGACGCTGACACCGCTGCCCTGCTTGACGCTCATCTGAGGAAGTTGCGCCGCGACGAGATCGACCTGGGTGAAGTGGTCGTCATCACCCTGCGTGATTCGACGCAAGTCAGCGCGGCACGACAGACAAAGGCGTTCCGTGCGGGCCAGCTCGTACCGGTCGATCCGGACACGGACACAGCCAAGGGGGTCGCCAGACTCGCGACCGTTCAAGACTTCAAGGGTCTGGAGGCACAACACGTTCTCGTCGTCGATATCGACGAGGTGGACGAGCCGATCGCCAGGTCACGCCTGTACGTGGCCATGACTAGACCGCGAATCTCGCTCTGGCTCGCAGTCGGCCCGCTAGCCTGGCAACAGCTGACCGCGGCACTCCAGGAGAACCTGCGATGACACGACCGCAGACGCTCGTCGACCTACGAGACGAGACGGTCGCCTTTCTGAGGCGGCAGTATGTAGGGCCGTCGGGCGATGAGTCGGAGGTACTTCCGAACAGGCCCGACCGGACGTATCTCGTCGGAACCCTGTACCCCCGCGGCACCGCCGCCCAGCCCATGGACGGTGACGTCCTCGGCGACGACGATCACGAAGAAGGCCTCGACGAGCCTGTCGAACTGGCCAACGCGTGGCGCCCCGCCTCCGCCGCCATCTCATTCCTTCACGACGGTACACAGATCGACTGCGCGGTCACGGCAGCGCGATACGAGAAGGCGGCCGACGGCGAGGGATGGGCCCGCGTACCGCTCAATGAATCGTCGGTGGTCATCGAACCCGACACGAAACCGGTCACACTCTTCGATGGAGCGGCCCGATTGCGGGCTGTGTGGCGGAAGCTCGCCGATGCTTGGCTCGTCACGGTCGCGGTGGAGAACAAGGCCCAACACGACGACGCGGACTCTCCGCCACCTACCGAGGACTGCCTCTTCCAGACCCGGCTCAAATGTGTCGTGGAAGGCGGTCGGGTCCGTCCGTACCCATCGATGTCACTCCTCAGCGACGACCCCGAGGACCAGGAACTTCAACTCCTCTACCGTAACCGTCATGTATACGGCGTCGGCCACGGCTGTTCGGTGACATGGGACGCCAGCGGCACCGAAGTCACCACGGTGGCGACCGAGATGCTTCCCTGCAGCATCGTCCCGGGCGTATCACCGGGATCACGAGACTCCCTCGTCCTGAGCCTGAGCTTCCTCGCCGACGAGACAGTCCCCAGCTTGAGGCTCGCGGCCGAGCTCGACTCGTTCGTCGACGATTACGCTGAGTGGATCCGCCGGCAGCGAGAGGAGGACGCGGTTTCCCTGCCGCAACGACACGCCGCCGCCGCCAAACGACTGCTGGATCGGATGCAGACTGCCTGTAACAGAATGCGGGCAGGTGTCGCGCTACTCACCGGCGACGCCGGCTCCATCGAGCTCACGTCGTTCCGGTTGGCCAACAGAGCCATGCGGGAGCAGATCCTGCAGAGTCGGCAGGCCAAGACCTCGCCCGGCCGACGGGGACAGGAGCTACCGAAGCGTCCAGAGGACGTACCGGAACCCGCTTGGTATCCGTTCCAGCTCGCCTTCCAGCTGCTCACCGTCGCCTCGACCGCGGATCATCAACACGCGGACCGAGAGCTCGTCGACCTCATCTGGTTCCCCACCGGCGGCGGCAAGACCGAGGCGTACCTCGCCCTCGCTGCTTTCGAGATGATTCACCGCCGGCTCACGCTCGGTCAGCGAGGCGGCGGAACCGCGGTGCTGACCCGCTATACCCTGCGCATGCTCACCGCCCAACAGTTCCAACGGGCCGCGACGCTGATATGTGCGCTTGAGCAGCTCCGAGAGCACGACATTCGACTGCGAGGAACACCCAGGTTCTCTATCGGTCTGTGGCTCGGCGGCGAAACGACCCCCAACACCTTCAAGGTCGCTCATGAGCGTGCGCGCACCCTGCGTAAGGCCTCCGAGCCTGACAACCCGTTCCAGATCGGCGACTGCCCTTGGTGCGCGACGCCGTTGTTCCCCCGTCGCCGAACGACCGACACAACGGCCTACGGCGTGCGATCCACCGCACACACTTTCGAGTTGTTCTGCCCGCACGCGGAGTGCCCATTCCACGCCGAATTGCCCGTCAAGGTCGTTGACCAGCAGATCTACGCCGACCCGCCGACGCTTCTCGTCGCCACCGTGGACAAATTCGCAGGACTGCCGTGGCACAAGGACGCCGGCATCGTGCTGGGACGTGACGACTCACCGTATGCCCCACCGGGCCTAGTGATCCAAGACGAGCTTCACCTCCTGTCAGGACCTCTCGGTACCACGGTCGCCCTATACGAGTCCGCGATCCTCGGCCTGATCCGATGGGACGGCTACAAACCGAAGATCGTCGCGTCGACAGCCACCATCCGGTCCGCATCCGAACAGGTACAGCGTCTCTACGGCTGCCAGGTGGCGCTCTTCCCGCCCAGCGGACTCGATGCAGACGACAGTCATTTCGCGCACACCGATACCGAATCGCCCGGCCGCATGTACCTCGGGCTCATGCCGCAGTCCTTCACCCAGTCACGCGCCACCGGCCTGGCGTGCCTGGCGATGCTCGAGGCGCCGATGCTGGTTTCGGAGGAGCCGAAAGATCTCGATGCCTACTGGACGGTCGTCGCTTATCACAATTCGCTCCGTGAACTCGGACGAACAGTCACCATCGTCCGTGACGACATCGACTCCCTGCTGACGAATCGAGCCGCCATGCGTGGTGGCAAGGCACGGCGAGTACGCGGTTCCGGAGTCATCGAGTTGACCAGTAACGTGCCGGCCAGCACTCTGATCAAGGGTCTGGCCCGCCTTGAACGGCGCACTGATCAGGGGGACGCCGTCGACCTGGCGGCGACCACGAACATGCTGTCTGTCGGAATCGACATCAGCAGACTCGGACTCATGCTCATGAATGGACAGCCGAAGACGACGGCCGAATACATCCAGGCCACCAGTCGCGTCGGTCGTTCCAAGGTGCCCGGGCTCGTGGTGACGTTGCTCCGAGCGGGTAAGCCACGAGATCGATCCCACTACGAGTCGTTCCGGGCGTTCCACGAATCCCTCTACCGCCACGTGGAACCCACCAGCGTCACCCCTTGGTCGCCCGCATCACGCGATCGCTCGCTGCATGCCGCACTCGTCATGCTGATCCGCCACGGCGCGGGCCTACGGACCAACGACGAGGCAGGAGACTTCCGAGCAAGTGATCCGCCGATCATCAAGGCCACTCGCATACTGCTCGACGCGGTGGAACGAAGCGAACCGGAGACCGTAGCCGAGACGACCGCCGAGGTTCGCAGCCTGATCAATGAGTGGGACCGCAAAGCCCGGCGCGCCGAGGAACTCGGATTGAACCTGCGTTACGACAGCAGCGACGACGAGCAGCCTGTTCTGCTCTGCGACTTCGGAGAGCGCCGGGACGCGTGGGAGACGATGCGCTCGATGCGGTCGGTGGACCGAAACGTTCGCGTCATCGTGATCGGAGAGGCCCTGTGAGAATCACCCGACTCAGCCAGACCGTCACACCGTTCGGAGTCGGCGCAGTCCTCGACGTACTGGGTGAGTCATTGATGGCCGCGGACATAAGCCGCTGGCCGATCGACGAGACCCGCCGCATCGTGTCACGGAGGCTGGAAGAGCGGCTCGGTGTCGCAGAGCTGCGAAGGCCGCCGAGTGTCCCGTCCTACCCGTCCAAACACACCCCTGGCGTGCTGTACGAGCGTTTCCCGAGCTGGCTGTTCTGCCAAGACTGCCGGCGAATGCATCGCGTCAGGCACCACGACGAAACCGGCGAACCGCCCCGCTGCAAACACTGCCAGGGGCCCATGGTCCCGATGCGATTCGTCGTGGTGGGCGCCGAACGAGGACACGCCATGGACGTGCCCTGGGTGCATTGGGCCCACTCCGAACCCGATGACGAAGCGCAAAAGCGTTGCAAGGCACAGGACCTGCTGTTCCTCACCCGCCCGGGCCGCTCCGAGGGCTTGTCGAGCCTGGTCGTTCGCTGCACCGCATGCACCGCGGAGCGAGACCTCGGCGACCTCACCACTCGTGGGGCGTTGAGCAGGATCAACGTTCGATGCTCCGGCTCGCAACCCTGGCAACGGCCCGACTTCACCTCATGCGACGAGCGACTGGAAGTCCTCCAGCGAGGCGCCACTAATGTGACGCTCAGTGAGACCACCACCGCGCTCGACATCCCGGAACCTTCCATCCCGGTACGCGATGAGGAAGCCGAGATCAGGCAGCACCGCAACTTCGAAGACCTCAGATCCGCGCCTACGGGGCCATACGCGGAGATGTTCATCAAACTAATTTCGGAGAACCTCAACGTCAGCGTCGAACTCGTACGCCGAGTCGCAAGCGCGGGCACCAGTGACGTAGGAAACCCGAACGCAGAACGTGAAGGACTGCTCACCGACGAGTGGCACGCCTTCAGACAGGCACTCGAGACGCCTGGCGAGAAGGTGGGCATACCCACCTTCCTCATCTCCTCCACCCCCTTCATAGACGCGGTGACGAACACCGCGGAGCAGACATTGGCGAGCCTGGTCGGCCATGTCGTCCTGGCTCACAAAATCCGCGAGATTCGCGTACTCCACGGCTTCCGCCGTTACGACCTCCAAGCCGACATGGTCGATGTCGACCTGGGCCCGCGAGGACGCTCTCGTTGGCTCCCCGCCGTCGAGTCCTTCGGGGAAGGCGTACTGCTCACACTCAACGAGGAGCGGCTAGCCGCGTGGGAGCAGCTGGAGGCCGTCACCGATCGAGCGCGCCTGCTCGAAGGCCGGCGACGTGGCTCGCCCATCGGTTCGAGGTTCGCGGTGGCGAGTCCCCGTATGATCGTGCTGCACACCCTCGGCCACGTCTTGATGCGGCAGCTAGCCTTCAGCTGCGGATATTCGGCTGCCTCACTGCGAGAACGCGTATACGCATCTACCGACAAATCGGCGGAGTGTGGCGTCCTGGTTTACACCGCCGCGGGCGATGCTGAAGGGACACTGGGTGGACTCGTACGCCAGGGCGAGGCACCACGGCTGGCGCGAACCCTCCTGGCGGCGCTTGAAAACGCGGCATGGTGCTCCTCCGATCCGCTGTGTCGTGAGAGTCGCGGTCAAGGCTTAGGCAGTATGAATCTGGCTGCTTGCCACAGTTGTGCGCTGGTCGCCGAGACCTCGTGCGAGCGAGGGAACCTGCTCCTCGACCGCGTACTGCTAATCGGCGACAGCGCCACCCCGGGCTACTTCCGCGAGGCCATCGCGGCCGCGCAGTCGGCCGCTGCCGCGTTGCCTGTCGACTGATTTGCCGAGAGGGCGGGCTAGGAGGTGACGGTCGACTGACCTTGACCTCAGGTGAGATCAGCGGCGAGTAGGCAATCGCTGCAACTAGCCGCTAGCCTCGCGAGCCTACCGACGCGGTTAGCAGGAAGATCGACTACAGCGTCAGGCGCCGCATCGAGGTGACGTATCTGTAGATAGAAGGCGGTAACGGTCACAGTTTTAGCCCCTGAGTGTTGCCGCCTACACGTACGACATGTGAACTGGTCGCGCCGGAAGACCTGCCTACGCAGATCCTCCGGAAACAACCGCTGCGAGGGATGCAGCAAGTCCGATTCCCTCACGGAGACAAGTCGATGCTCACCTGCGTGTAGATCTGGGGCGTCCGCATCGGTCTCGATCGGTAGAAGATCACGGTTCCTGATCTGTCGTGCGACAGCGACCCCCGTCTTGCCATGGGCCACCCGGTCTAGTTCGTCCGCCGTCACGGCAGTGCCTACGAGGGTTTGAAGCAGTGTGCGCACTCGTCCGTCGACGGGACCATCCATCACCCGTATCGCGCTGACAGAGCGGAAGCGGGTTTGACGCGCCAAATCCGGGCTCACCGCTAGTAACCGGTACCGCCCCCCGCCCTCCTCGATCTCGTACCCTTGTTCCCACCGGAGCTCGCGTACCCGGCGAGCCCATTCGCCGATTCCGGACACGGCGGCTATTTCGTCGCTACTTACCCATTCGCCCAGATGCTTGGTGAGATGTCGCAGTATTCGCCCGCGTGCCCCACCAGACTCCGATCGGCGGCGCTGACCGCGATATGCCTGAGCAACGGCAACTCGAAGATCAGCCAAGGCGTCAAGAACGGCCTCCTGAGAACGCTCGGCGGCCACATCCTCGGCAAGGAGATCCAGCCGCGCAACTGCGGCGCGATAGTCATCGACCGGGTCCGCACGTCTCACCAGATAACCTTAGTACGCCGCGGAGCGCCTCATTCCCGGTATACGGGTGACACGGCCGTATGTGGGATGGTGGGCTTGACCCGCTTTGACGGACAGGGTCGATGAGTTGATCTTCAAGCTACCTTGAGGGCGGGTAGCAGGTGGTCAGTGGTGCGGCTTCGTAGGCGGCAGGGCTGCGGTGGCCGAGGCTGGAATGCCGACGGCGTGTGTTGTACCAGCCTTCGATGTACTCGAATATGGCCTGGCGGGCTGACTTGTGGGTGGGCCACGCCTGACGGTGCAGCAGTTCGGTTTTGATGGTGGCGAAGAACGATTCGGCCACGGCGTTGTCCCAGCATTGCCCGCGACGCCCGACCGACAGCCGGACCTTGTGAGCGGCGGCGAGTTTGGCGTGCTGGTCGCTGGTGTATTGACAGCCGCGGTCGGAGTGGAAGACGAGACCGTCAGCGGGCCGGCGCCGGGCCAGTGCGTCGGACAGGGCGGCGTCGACCAGGTCAGTCTTGAGGTGGTCGGCCACCGCCCAGCCGACGACCCGGCGTGAGGCAAGGTCGATGACGGTGGCCAGGTAGAGCCAGCCCTCCCACGTGTTGATGTAGGTGATGTCGCCGCACCAGCGGGTGTCGACCGCCCTCGCGTCGACGGCGAAGTCCCTACCGACCAGATCCGGACGCTTGCCGGCGTTCGGGTCCGGGGTGGTGGTGTTGCGCCACCGGCTCGGGCACCTGCCCGCGATCCCGGCGGCCCGCATCAACCGGGCCACCCGTGTACGGCCGTGTTGCAGGCCGGCGTCGATGAGTTCGGCGTGCACCCGTGGCGCCCCGTAGGTGCCCTTCGACACGGCGTGCACCGCCGTGATCCGCTCGGTCAGGTGTGTGTCGACCCGGTCGCGTTCGGACCGGCGGTTGCGGGTGTAGTAGGCGGATCGGGAGATCTTGAGCAGATTGCAGGCACGTTTGACGTTGTGCTTGCCGGCCTGCTCTGCGGCGATGAACGGGTACACATTCACCGGATCTCCTTCGCGAAGAGAGCCGTCTTAGATTCAGGTGAACAATGCAACGGTGCTGGTAGATGGGTGGCTTGTGGCACAGATGGGTCGGCCTGGCATGTCGGACGCGATGAAAGAGGATCTGTGGCGGCGGTGGCGCTCCGGTGACTCCATCAGCCATCTCTCGAGCCCTGGGCAAGCCGCCCGGGTCGGTCTCACCGTCCTGAAACACCATGGCGGCATCGCGGTCTCGGTCAGATCAAATCCTGGCTGACCTGCCGGATCGTCCGATCACCCCGCTGGCACAACTCCACGATCTCGGCCTTGAACTGAGGCGTGAACGCACGCGAAGCCGAGGCCGTTTCTTACCCACGCTCTCCATGATGCTGGACATCCTCCCGGAGACCCCGCGTCTCCTGATCTTGGATGTCCGTCAAAACGGGGCAGGCCCACGACATTGACCATGAGGCTCACCAGCCGTTTCACCCGCCAGCCAGCCGGGCGGGCGGTTAACATGCGAGCTCAAGCGGTGACTTAGCTTAGGCGGGGATGAGCAATGTCGGAGTCAGATCCGAGGATGGAAGCTGCCTGGAACGCATACAGGAAGCAAATCGACCATTTCCCTCCGCATGAGGTCACGCAGCATATGCGCGACATGCTCACGCCAGAGGACGTCATCGACAAGTTGATCAAGAGGCATGAGGCCGAGACGACAAGATACCTCGAGCTGAAAGAGCCGCTCGGCGTCGGCCGTGAGCACGCTCAGCCTTGGTACACCGGCCCGCGCAAAGGCGACCGGAACTGGCCAGCCTACGAGGCTCACCTCAACAGGACGCTGCCCAAAGACGCCGTCCTCAATGGCGCCATTCGAACTATCGACCAAGCGTCCGACAAGGTGGTGGCCATGTTGGACCACCCTGCGACGTCTACGTTCAACTCTCGTGGCCTCGTCGTCGGTCACGTCCAATCAGGTAAAACCAGCAATTTCACCGCGGTCATCGCTAAAGCCGCCGACCGCGGATACCGCATGTTCATCGTTCTGTCAGGCGTGCACAATGCGCTGAGGCGCCAGACCCAGACCCGTCTGATCCGCGACGTCGTCCGGCTGAATCCGACCCTCTGGCACCAGATCACAACGGCCGATCACGACTTCGTCCCCACCCCCAACCCGGCGTCGTTGCTCGCCGGCAAGGACCAGAGTCTGCTGCTGGTCGTCAAGAAGAACTCGATCGTGCTCGAAAAGCTCAAGGATTGGCTGGCGAGCAGCCGAAGTCATCTGCAGAACTGCCCCGCCTTGATCATCGACGACGAGGCCGACCAGGCGACTCTCGCCACGCGGACGATCAATCCCCTCATCGTAGAAGTCATCGAGAGTCTTCCCCGAGTCTGCTACGTGGGATACACAGCCACGCCCTTCGCCAACCTGCTGGCCGACCCCGCCGACAAAACGGACTTCTACCCGAAGGATTTCATTCTGAGCCTGCCTCGCTCCGGGGACTATCAAGGGCCGGAGACGCTGTTCGGCCGCTCGGCTCTGGACGGCGAGGATCCCAACGCGGTGCCCGGCGGTCGCGACATGGTCCGCAGGATTCCCGATGACGAAGTGGCGCTCCTGCGGCCGGCACGCAAGGCCGACGTCCCTGATTTCACTCCGGAGGTGACAGCCTCCCTGCGGCAGGCGGTCCTCTGGTTCTGGACGGCCACCGCGATCAGGCGCGTGCGATCGGGCACCGTCGACCACTCGTCAATGCTGGTCCACGCGCACACCGACACCAGGGTGCACGACTCTTATCGGGAGCCGCTGACATCACTGCGCGACGAGGCTGAGACGCTCCTGTCGACTTCGGATGAACGTTTTCTCGCCGAACTCCGTCAACTTTGGGACGACGAATCAACGCGTGTCGACGCGACCGCACTCGGCGAACGGTCGGTCGACTTCGACAGCATCGTCGCCCTGCTACCGCAGGTTGTAGCCGACACCCAGGTCATCATGGACCACTATCGCAGCACCGACCGACTCGATTACGAGGCCGGGCCTGCGACGGTCATCGCAGTCGGCGGCAACACGCTGTCGCGCGGCCTGACCCTCGAAGGACTGGTGGTCAGTGTCTTTGTCCGCTCCTCGGACGTCTACGACACTCTGCTGCAGATGGGCCGATGGTTCGGGTACCGGCCCGACTACACCGATCTTCCGCGCATCTACATGCCAGCGCAGGTGATCAGATGGTTCACCCATCTCGCGACCGTTGAGGCAGAGATGCGGCTTGAGATCGACCGCCTGTTGGAGGAACACAAGTCCCCTACCGAGCTCGCAGTTCGTATCCGGTGCCACCCTCAGATGAGGATCACGGCGCCTAGCAAGGGCAGGACGAAGGTACGTGCAGCCGCGGCCTACGGAGGTGCCCTCGTGGAGAGCCGCTATTTCCCGGCGGCGCCCGACACCACGGCAAGGAAGTGGCATCGGGACAACGCGGCAGCGGTGGAGGCGTTACTCGATGCGGCAGCGAACGGAGCGACGGCGGACGAGTCGATGCCGGACGGACGTATCCTGTGGCGCGGACTCTCCGGGGCGGATGTCATCGACTTCGTCGAGAAATATCGGTTCCACGAACGGAGCACCAACGCCAACAGCCGACTGATGCGCGATTACATCCAGAAGCGCATGGAAGACGGCGGTCTGGTCAGTTGGAATGTCGGTGTCGTCGGCACCGCCTCCGCGAACGGGCAGCCGCAGGTCGGACTCAAAGGGGACAGGTCGATCGGTTACGTGACCCGCACCAGGTTGGGCATCAACGGTGACGACGACGTCGCAGACATCAAGACCCTCACCGGCTCGCGCGATGAGGGCCTGGACCTCACAATCGATCCCAAAACCGTCATGAACCGCACGCGTCTGCAAACGGTCCGTCTGGAGCAACAACCTGAAACCGGCCTGATCCTGCTGTACCCGATCAACGCATCGTCGAAGGCGACACGAGAGGACCGCGCCGACCTCAACGTCCCTGGAGACCTCGTCTGGGGTGCAGCCATCGTGTTCCCCAAGCCGAGCGGGGGCAGGGACGTCGCCGTCGAGTACGACTACGTCGCCGCCGATCTTTCGCGAATCTTTCCCGGCGCAACGGATGAGGAGCAGGACGACGACGCTTCAGTGTTGCAGGAGAACCTGGACTCCGACGCGAGCGGCGCACCGTCATGAGCGCCACTCCCGCCAGCGGACAGGAGGCCCGGCTCCGCCGGACTCTGGAGTCTCTATGGAGAGACATCAGCATCGACGCTCCAGTCACCGGCGCCAGCTCCTTGTCGAGTGCCGACCTGATGATCCCCACTTCCGAAGGACCGCTGCGACTGGCGCTCGACCCCGAGGGCCGACGACACCTACTCGTCCCTCTACCCACCTCCGCAGCCGCGGTGGAGGACAAGCACAGCTCAGGCGTCCATCTCGATACCCGGGTCCTGGTGATCGACGACAGGCCCGTCCGATGCCTGGATCTCGTCTGTCGGCGTAGCGATCTCGTCGGGGTCTTCACCGGACTGGTGGCTGACGTCTGCTTGGCATTGGCACCCGACCCACGCGAGCCAGGCAAGACCTTGGCACGGACTTTGACCTCCTGGCGTGAGTTGTTCGGCGAGGACAGCCCGGCATGGACCGTTCCGCGCTTGGCCGGACTCTTCGGAGAGTTGCTGGTGCTCGAGGAGATCCTTCGCCGACGACCCACGGCCAGCGCCTTCTGGGTCGGCCCGACCGGCACAGCGCAGGACTTCCGATCAGATCGGAACGCCATCGAGGTCAAGACGTCCACAACGATGCAGGGGCGCGTCGTCCGTATCCACGGCATCGATCAGCTAGATCCGCCTACGACCGGATTCTTGTCACTGGTGTGGTGCCGAGTCCTGCTCAGCAAGCCCGGTACCGGCGACTCCGTCCCTGCCGCCATTGCACGCTGCCTAGCGCTCGGTGGCGATCAGCCCCTGCTCTCTCTCCTCGACAGGTTGAAGCTCCCACCACTGACGACATCCGAACTTCTGACCACGACTTTCGAACTGGGCGAACGTCGACTGTTCGATATTGACGAAGACTTTCCCCGCATCACCCCGGATCGTTTTGGCACACGGGTAACACCAGCGGGCGTCGGAGGCGTCGAATACTTGGTCGACCTCGACGTGGTGGCGCCCTCCGACGAGGACCTCGGGGCTCTGGTGGACCGCTTCTTGGACGGCTCGTGATCAAGCCCGCGTGGTACTCGCAGCCGTTCCGGCCCGATGGAGGCATCACAGCCGAAGGGCTGCGGAATCAGTTGGGCCGACCCGCACTGTCGAAGCTGACCGTTCTCGTCAGGGAGTCGGCCCAGAACAGCTGGGATGCGAAGCATGATGCAGACGTCCGTTTCAAACTCGACCTGGTGACCGTGTCGGCCGCTCATAGACAGGCCTGGGTCAACTTGCTCGGCCCGAATGCGCCCATGGATACCTCAGCCCCTAGGACTCTGCCCGAGTTCCTGCGCACGACGTCCATCCGGTATCTCGCCGTTTCGGACCGCGGAACCGTCGGGCTCGGCGGCCCCACACGCTCGGACCGCTTCGCGGGCGCCAACCACCGTGCGTGGCTGTCGTTCGTCCTGAACAGCGGAGAGAAGCAGGACACCGACGGAGGCGGTGGAACGTACGGCTACGGGAAGGGTGCGTTCTTCCTCGCCTCACGTCTGTGGACCGTTCTCATCTACACCCGCTTCCGAGAGGAAGGCCTACTCCGGACGCGCCTCATCGGCTCTGCTCTACTGACCTCCACGACCGACAACGGGGTTCCGCTTACCGGAAGGTACTGGTGGGGCCTGCCACAAGACGACCACTGCGAGCCACTGATTGACGAGGATGCCGACGCCACTGCCCGCGCTCTGGGCCTGCGCGGATTCGAGGGTCAGGAGACCGGCACGTCCGTGATCGTCCTCGATCCCGACCTCGCCGACCCCTCGGTGCCGGAGGACGATGAGTCAGAGATGTCGATAGGCGAGGCGGGTCGCTACCTCGCCGACGCCGCCACGTGGAACCTCTGGCCTCTGATGCTGACCGATCGGTCACCACGCCTGCAGGTCGATGTGACTGCACACGGAGAGCGGATCCAGGTCGCCTCGGAGCTCGACGACCCCGTCATCGCCGAGTTCTCCGACGCCTACCGCAGGATGGCCGGTAAAGACGGCACACCGATCATGTGCTTTCGACCGAAAACCCACCTGGGTAGGTTCGGGCACCGTGACACCTTCGGGTCCCAGGTGGACTCCCCCGCGGCTGCCGAACTCGGTCTCGACGGGTCGCCGCACCACGTCTGCCTCATGCGACGCCCGGACCTCGTCGTGCAGTACCTGCCTGGCCAGGAGAAGGCCCACCCCGTTGCGGGCTACACCGGGGTCTTCAAGGTCTCGGACGACCTGGACGCGACCTTCGCCAAGTCGGAGCCGCCGACCCACGATGCGTGGATCGACACGGATCTAACCGGACGAGAAGCCACCTTCGTGCGCGTCGCACGGAAGCGTCTGCTCGAACAGTGCGCCGCCCTCGCCGGCCCGAAAGCGAAGGAGGCGCGAGTCCTCGACGTGCCGGTCGCCTCCGTGGCGGCCCGGCTCGGATTCCTGCTCGCCGGAATCGGCGGCGGCGGCGCAGAAGCCGCCTTGACCATGCCGGGACTACCGCCGGTAGACCTATCAGACCACGATGAATCTACTGGAACGAACTCCACGAAAGATCCACAAAACGTCGAATCCGCTCCCCATGGGGATGGCCGAGCCAGCACACGGACCCGCCGCGGCGGCTCGACGTCGCGGCGAGCGCGTAGGCCGCAACTGATCGGAGCACCGACGTTCAGCTCTTTCCGCGGAAAGATCGTCCTCGCTCAAAGAGTGAAGGCCTTCAGCGGAGCCCGGCTGCTCGGTGAGGCGACCGTCGTGACTGGCGAAGGAGCGACCGAGACGGCGAGACCGGCGGGCCTGCCAGTGCCGGAGGTGCTCGGTTGGCTCAACGGAAACCAATTCACCACCGGACCGGGCTTCGATCCACCGGACGACGGCGCGGAGCTCGATCTCTTGATCTCCCCTGTTGCCGACGCCGCCATCGACGTCGCAGTCCAGGTAGCCCGGTCATGAGCACTCGAGCCCTTCCGTATCGCACGACGAACGGGCAGGTCACCGCCGAGAGCTGGACCACCGATGACGGCAGCCCCCTCGGTGGTTTTCTACCTTCCTGGGACTACACCTCCGTACTGCGATACACGCGACGGATACGAATCGACGTTCCGGCCGTCATCCAGCAGTGCGGGTTGAGCCAGGGCACGCTACTAGCGGTCAACGTTCGTTATTGGCCCACAACCTCTCTCATACGCCGCACGGCATTACACCTATCCCTCGAAAAGAGGGACGCGGGCACTGACATCGAGAAAGTTGTCGAAGTTCTGATCTCCAGCGAGGACTTGGCCGGGGCCGTGGTCCTAGAGACAACCCTGGTGGTGGAGGCGGGGGCGCCCGACGCGCAACCGTTCACCGCCCGCCGGCCCGGCAGCGTGCTTTGGAGCGACCAACACACCGTGCGCCTCGAGGGGGGTGCAGGTCTACTCCCCGTCGCACCCGTCAGTTTCAAAGAACAGGGCCTTCCGGCAGAGGCCGCCTGGTACATCAGCGTCGACTCCGCCGAATGGGGCAGTGCCGCTATGGGCAACCTTCTTGTACTCATCAATGATGACAACCCACACGTGAAGGCCGCTTTGTCTGCGCCCCATTCGGCCGAGACGGCAGTCCTGTGGGATGCCTTGACCGTCGACTTGGTCTGCGACCTCGTCGGTCGCGCGCTCGAAGACGACGAGTTCACACACTGGCCGACTGACGAGCCCCGTGAGCCAGGCGAAGAGATCACCACTGCTGCTCTGGTCCATGCCCTCATCCGAGGGTTCCTCCGCATGCCTGCCGAGACGCTGGAGGAAGCGATTGAACGCATTCGCGACGAGCGACGACGCGACCCTTCTCGGATGAGGGCGACCGCCCAGAACAGCCTGCGATTCCCCGGAGGACATGTGGCATGAGCCTCCTTTATCCCCGCCTAGCCCCCAGCGAGACGGAGCGAATATTCGCCAGTCTGCACGGACGGAAGCCGGAAAAGTTGGCCGGACTCTCCTCGGTCAACTCCGACCGATCGGTGTTCTCCGCGACCGGAGGAACTCGCATCAGCCGCGATGGACTCCGCCTCTTGTCAACCGAGTTGCAAGAACTCGCCGAAATGCACGGTTACCCGGCCGAGGCCAAGCCGCCCAACCGCAACGCATTCGACCGCGCAGCTGCACGCCTCCTACATCAGAAAGCACAGATGAGCCCGGGAGAGGCGTCACAGAGACAAGTCTGGGCTTTCCTATCCCTCGTCCTCGTTCCACACCTGTGCGCCTGGCGATTCCCCATGCGAGACGGCGAGTATCCGGTCGACCGCTTCAAGGGCACAGACCTCACGAGACATACCCTGGCACGACTGTGGACCCGAGCACACGTCCTTCGGGAGCCGGCAGCCGTCGATCCATATTCTCTGTTGAGCGCCCTCGGCGAGGCAGATATCGACCATGTCATGAGCCGTCGCCGGTCGATCGCGGGCACGCCAGCGCTCGTCCGCGCGATCGCCCGCGCCCACTCGACCGACGACCATGCCACGAACGAGGTGCCCGCCCGGCTTGTTCTTCGAGACTCCCTCAGCCGGCTGCTGAGATTGACCGCGTTCCTGAACCTCGACTGGATGTCCGACAACGACCTGCTCGAACTCGTACGCGAGCAGCGCGATGAGTCCCGCCAGATGCTCCTCGAGAACCTAGCGACCGAACCGAGTGGCTTGATCGTCGACGATGATCAGAGTTGATGGACGCCGAAGGCGGCTGCACGCGGCGCCGCCAGCCCATCTATGTCACTGGAATTCCCAGCTCTACCCCCCCGGTTGAACTACGCTGCATGTGGCATGAGCGCCTCCTACCCGACACATCGGTGCTTATCCGGATCAACGGCACCGGCATCCTCAGTTGAATTTACGCTGCCAGTTTCCACCCATTAGGACCTTGGCGTCACACGGCACCTCCGATAGTTTTCCGACGAATCTGCACTCCATGCCGTTTCTCTGGGCGACGTATGAAGGAACCCCACCGTGCCTCGACTCAAGACGGCTGTCACCGGCCAGTCACCGGCCTGCGCGATTCCGAACTCCACTCGGTCCTTACCGCTGAGCATTCCCTCACTGCCCTCGCCGCACGTGCGGCCAGAGTCACGGCGGCGGAGATAGCGCTGGGACGGCCGCGCGCGCTACGAGCGTTCCGGTCGGTCGCTACGAGCGCCGACACGAAACGTCTTATGGCCATCTTGCAGCCGCTGCACGAAGCGGTTCGCGGCCGCTTCCCGGAAGCGTTGCTGGAAGTACAGATGGACACTGACGGGGGTCTGCGCCTCCTGACCCGCCGACTCCGGACTGAGACGCACTCGGTTGCCGTGGTCGTCCTATCGATGATGGCCGAACCCTCGATCCACGGCCCCAACTTCTTTGACGACCAGTGGGAGTCGGCCATGGCGTTGCTGGAGTCCGAGGACGACCCCGACCCGGCCCCGTACGAGACGACCATTGAGCCGACGTCCGAAACGCGCACGACCGAGGCTTTAGGCAGCGGAACGAGACTGGAAGAACTCCGTCAATCCCCTGGAACCGTAGAGACTTTGATCTTGAGGTTTTTAGATCTTGGTAGGTGGATCAGTGGCGGCGTAGCCGCCTCCATCTCCCGATCTTCAGGCCGCGCGTTCGGCGCAGACCCGGGCCTCGTAAACCACCGGTGGTAGCCGGCCCGCCGTCGAATGCCACCGCTGGTTGTTGTACTCGTCGATGAACCCGGCGACCTCGGCCCGGGCCTGAGCCCGGGTGGCGTAACGCCCGGCCCGGGCGAGCAGCTCGAACTCGAGGGTGGAGTTGAACGACTCGGCGACCGCGTTGTCAAAGGCCGACCCAGTGCGACCCATCGACTGCCGCACCCGCGCCCGGGCACAGGCCGCCCGGAACAGGTTGCCGGTGTACTCCCCGCCCTGATCACTATGGAAGATCACCCCGGCCACGTCACCACCGCGAACCGCGACCGCGACCTGCAACGCGGCCGTGGCCAGAGCACCATCGTGGTGCGCGCCCATCGCGAACCCGACCGCCCGGCGTGAGTGCAGGTCCAACACGGTCGCGAGGTAGAACCTGCCCTGCTCGCAGGGGATCTCGGTGACCATCCGCACCGCACCATCTCGGAAGTCCTGATCAAACCTTCGTCGTATCTCCGCCATCGCCGATCACCAATCCTTAAAGGCGATGTCTCCACGTTACGAGGGGAAGCCCACCCAGCCCAGGGCGTCGACGGTGGCGGGTCGTTCTGCGGATGATCATTGATGGAACCGTCACGACAAGGCAACTCGATCCGCACTCATCGCAGCGCCGCCGGCTGACCAGATCCGGCCTGGCGGATCAAGCCCCGGTCGGGCGGGCCGTGAACTCGGCCCGCTGCTGAGCCTCGGGGGCGGCAAGCATGGTCTTCTCGTCAGGTGTGAGGTGGATACGGCACGACTCGATCGGCGTCGGATAGGTGATCGCGTCGGCCTAGCACGGCCGCCCAGCCCGGGTAGGCCTGCTACAGATCGGCACTCGTTTGCGTTGCTCGCGCCGAAAGGCGTGGACCTATTCGTCGAGTAGTTCGTTCTGCTTCCGCAGCTTCGCGATGGTCTCCCGGAGCTGGCTCATCTCGTTCTGAAGACGCTGGTACTCCTCGCCGCGGGCGCGACGGACTCGGTGCTTTGACGCTCCGCTGCAGCGGTCACCTGATTCGGCACCGCACTGCGGGTACGGCCAGTCCAAGTCCGGATCCTCGACCGTGACGATGGCCTCGGGCAGCGTCCGAGCGTCGAATCCGCGACCGAGTTCGGCGCTGGAGAACACCGTTTCTCCGAAACACGCACGGCGGAATCCGCCCTGCGGGCCAACGACCCACTCGCTGATCGGCCCGTACACCTCGACGGCTTCCTCAACGGTTAGTAGATGGGTGTAAGCGATCGGGCCCGAGCCGCCGTACAAGGTGCCGGCGACGGGTTCGCCGATCGTCAGCCAGGCGACCGGCTCGCCGCAGTTTCCATCTCAGGCAACAGGGCGGCCCTCCGGGCGTTGCTGCGATCCGTCATCGTCCACCATGCCGAAACCCCCGGTCCAACGGTCAGCTCAGATCGGTCGACGCCGGATTCTAGCGCGAAGCGCCTCGCGGGACGTTCGTCGGAAACCAGCAGATCCCGAACGCATGAACGATGCGACCATGGTCATGAACTTAAATGTCAGCGGCCCCCATACGCTCGTCCGGTGAACTACCAGCCACGGGCCGGCACCTACCCGGCCGGTCATGGACCAAGCAAAACCGGCCCGGACGAGAGCTACCTCAAGCGAATCGCCGAAGCGTTGGAACGCATCGCCGACGCAATCGCCGGCCCCGTAACTCTCCTCGACGCGGACCCGCTGCCGGACTATCCCGTCCTTGAACTGGACTACACCGCAGCTTCCCACACCGGTGCGACCGGACCCCATATTGCCTGCTCATCCGGCGTGCTCTATTTCGCTGTGTGCACCTACTGCCCGGCGATCCGCGGCAAGGCCGCCGATTTAGCCGATCCGTCCACCTGGCTGGAGAACGACGACTCCTCCTACGACCTGGACGAACAACGCGTCATCCTGACTCGCCACCTGGACCACCATCGCCAGCAGACCGACCCCACTGCGGCTCTGCCCATCTGGACGTGGGCAGACCAACCTTGCCCACGCTGCCACGCCCCCACCGAGCGTCCATGCCGCACCACCTCAGGACGACCGAGCACCACCACCCATGCCGCGCGCTGGCGAGACCACTCAAATCGATATTGGTGAACCACCGCTCGCCGAGCTCACGAGACCCGCGGGTCGGGCCGTCCGGCCCACGACCTCGCTGCGCTGATCCGCGCCGAGAAGAAGCTCGCCGTCGCGCGATCGGAAAGGTGGCCCGGGGGAGTGCATGCTGGGCATTCAAACGAAGGGCACCGATGCGTCGGAGGATTCGCACGGGGTGGCGGAATGACGCTCGCGCTCTCGGGCACCTTGATCCCGGATAGACGCCTCTGCCGTGCTGAAATGGAGGTGCTCGACGAGCCGTATGTCTGGTCGGCCTTGTCCATCTCAGGAGGTTGAGCAGATGAGCGGTACCGAGCCGGCTTCGCGTGCTGCGGCTGACGCGCTGTTGCGTGACCGGGCCGAGCGCCTTGTCGGGGCGCATCTAGCGACCCGGGAGGACCAGGACTTCGCGCTCAGTCAGAAGAGCATGATCGGCCAGACCATGCGGGAGTATGGCGGCCGTTTCCTGTTCGAGCTGATTCAGAACGGGTACGACGCGCAGCCGCCGGACAGCGGCAGCGGCCGCATTGTGGTGGTGTTGGCGCGCAGCGATGGCGCATACGGGACGCTCTATGTAGCTAACACCGGGCACGGGTTCACCGCGAGCAACGCGTGGCGCATCCGCTCACTCGGGTTGAGCGACAAGCCGATTGGTGAGGGCATCGGCAACAAGGGTATTGGTTTCAAGAGTGTGCTGCAGATATGCACGGCCCCGGAGATCTACAGCAAGCTGGACAGCGGTGATCCTGGGTTTTGCTTCCGGTTCGCCACCGAGGACGACGTGCCGGGTTTGGTGGGCGGGGATCCAGTGCACGCCCGGCAAGTTATCGATGAGGTCCCGCTCTACAGCATCACGTTGCCGGCTGAGGGGACACCCGAGCGGGTGGCCGCGCTGTGGGCCGACGGCTACACCACAGTGATGCGACTCCCGCTCGAGGAGGGCGCCGACGAGACGGTGGCCGAGCGCCTCGACGAGCTCGAAGCGTCGGAGGTGCCGCTGATGTTGTTCTTGAAGCGGCTGGAGCGGGTCACCGTCCGGCGGGAGGACGACTCGACCACCGAGGAGCGGGTGCTGACCCGAGTCTGCGGCAACGCACCAGAAGTGAGTGGCGATTTCACCTGCGACGTGGTGACGGTGGACGAGAACGGCACCTACCTGGTGCTGTCCCGGCAGGTAGATCCGGCCGCCTATCAGCGTGCAGTTCGGGAGGCGATCGAGCGGCGCCTGCTGGACCCCAGGTATGCCGAGTCGACGTCGCCGATCGAGGTCTCGGTCGCCGTCCGGTACGCCGACGCGGACGCGCACGTCGGGCGGTGCTACACCTTCTTGCCGATGGGCCGCAAGGCGCCATCGCCGTTCGCGGGCCACCTCAACGCACCGTTCTTCACGGACCTGTCCCGTACGGACATCGACGAGGCGAATGCGTTGAACCGGTTGCTGCTTGTTTCAGCGGCGGGACTTTGCCTCGACGCGGCCGAGGCGCTTACGCGCTGGCCGGACGACGCCGCTCCGGCGGCCGTTCTCGATGTGCTCTGCTGGGACGACGACCGGCTGGGATTGCTCACCGCAGTCGCGGAGGCACAGGGCCGGCCGGTGGATGAGCGTCCGTTGCTGCCTGCGCAGACCTCTGGCCGCTGGCTCACACCGTCCGCGGCATGGCGCTGGCCGGTACCCGACGCGGGTGTGCTGACCGGGGCCTTCGCGACAACCGCTGGCGGTGTCGAGTTTCTGCGGGAGATGCCGACTCGGCGGCAGTCGCGGCTGGCTAGCCTGCTGTCGAGTCTCGGCCGCAACGTGACACCGCTACCGGAGCGGCTGGCCGACTGGATCGAGCGGATGATGGCGGTGATACTGAGCGAGCGCCGTCCTATCGCCGACTGGGACCAGGCGTACGCGGACATCGTCCGCCTGTTCGAGAAGTCGCCTGACGCGTTGCGGTCGAGGCGCATCCTGCTGAGCGACTCGGGCGAGCTCCAGCCGTGCGCGGGCGGGCGGATCAGCGAGAGGCCTACGAGCCGAGAGGCCGCACCGTTCTTCCCGCCGACGACCCAGCGGACCGCTGACGAGGACGACGTTGACCCCGGCGCTGACCTATCGCTGCCGGCCAGCCTGTCCAGCCGGCTGTTCTATCTGCACGGCGAGCTGACCTGGCATACGAATCGGCAACCGAGCCCGGCACGCAAGTTCCTCCAGGACAACCGGCTCGTTCGCAGCTTCGAGACCCGGGGCATCCTCGAACACATCCGTGCCGTGCTCGCCGAGAGCCGGGCCCAGCGGGTCGCCCGCGACGCGCTGACATTCGTATTCAGTTTGAGCCGTAGCGGTGCGCGCATCAAGACCGATCTGGCCACCTTGGGCCTGCGCCTGCCGACCGCGAACGGCGCCTGGGCGGCCGCCGGGGACTGCCTGTTCTCGTCCGACTGGCCGGGCACGACGGGCGCCGAACTCTCCGCGATCGCGGCCACCCCGGAGGACCGGTCGCCCGAACTGCACGCCCTCGCAGGCCAACTGCTGGCATCACCGGAGCAGCTCATGCGAGCCGGCGACCAGGTCGCCGACTGGGTGACCTTCCTGCGGCGCATCGGCGTCGGCGAGGTGATGCCGCTCCAGTCGGTTCGCGACAATCGTGGAATCTACGGCAGCTACCTGGCCCGCGACCAGCTCTCGGCCGTGCCCGGACTGCCCGATCCGGTCCGCGACCAGTGGGCGCGCGCCCTACCGGCGACATGCGCTGCGTGGTTCCCATCGACGCCGTACATAGCGAAGGGCCCGCTGTGGTGGCTGCCAGGACAGGCTGACTGGGAGCGACTGACAGACCGGGTGCGCCGGTACCTGGCACGGCAGATTCTGCGTGGGCTGAAGGGCGCCTGGCCGGCCGACGCCCTGGTCACCACATGGGAACGCGACCGACCTGGCGACAAGGACCCGCAACGACGCTGGACACCGCTCGGCGCGTTCCTAGGCGCCGTCGCCTGGATGCCAACCCACCGGCCGGGTCAGAACGGCGAGATTTTCGCAAAGCCAGCCGGCTGTTGGACGTTCCCGGTACACGGTGACGATGTACCGCCACGGTTCGCTCCGCTGCTCACCAAGCCGCTGCGGGACCTGATCGACGACGATCCGACGGCGCTTCGCCGACTGACCAACCTCGGCCTTGGCGTGTGGGGCCGTGACTCCGACGCACCGCGGCTGGTCCGCCACCTGGGGTCGCTGTTTCACCAAGGCGCAATCACCGAGACCCATGGAGCGCAGTTCCAAAACACATACCGGGCGGCGTGGGCGGCATGCGCTGGCCGCGGCATCGAGGCGCAGCCGTTCCCGCCGAACACCCGGGGCTACCTTGTCGTCGACGTCGGCGGTTCGTCGACCACCCAGGCGCTGGAGCCGAACGGTGATGATCAGACAACGCCCGATGTGGTTGTGGCGTCGCGGGAGGACGAACAGAGCCTGCTGCGGCTTATGGCCGATTTCGGATGGCGGGTCCTCGAGGTGGACGTGCATCCCGAGACGGTGACCGCCATCCTGCGCCACCGCCTTGGTGACCGGGTGTCGCGCGCCAGCGGCATCAGCCCGGTCGTTTTGCTGGACGGTCACGAGTTCGGCCCGGCGGCTGCCGCCGATGCCCGGCCAATCGTCGGTATCCTCCCGTGGCTGCCGTTATTCGTGGCGACGCTGCTCGAACACCAACGCAGCCAGTTCAGCCGGCTCGGCCAGCGGGCGTTCGACGAGACACTCGACGCGCTGCGGCGGGTACGGATCGTCTTCGCCGGTACGGTCGAAGTGCGTCTCGGCGAGGAGACCCGACGGCTCCCGGATCGGCTGCACGGCGTGCTGCCGGTGCCGCACGCCGAGCATCCGACCCTGATCGTCGAGGGAGCGGAGCCGGACCTGGACTGCGACACACTGGAGGCGATGGCGGAGCCGCTGGCATACCTCATCGGCAGGCGCGACTACGCCCGCACCCTGCGCTGGGCTGCAGAGCGGACCCGGCGGATCGTCGTTCCCGTCGCCCAACTCAGCGACGACGACGTGGCCGAGATCTGCGACGTCACCACCGAAGACATCCGGACGATGGCACGGCGCATCCAGTCGGCCCTGCAGCCCGTACTGCACCGCCTCTATCCCATCCTGACGTACTACCTGGATGTCGAAGCGGCCGCGCCGTTCGATCCCGACTCTCCTTCAGTAGAAAGCGAGCAGGACGCCAGAGACCGGCTCGCCGTACTGGCCGACCGGCTCGGCCACGACCCGGACCAATTGTTCGTCGCCGCCCTCGATGCTCCGACCCTCCCGGTGCTCCAGCAACAACTGAAAATCCCGGTACGCGAGCTCAACACCACCCTTTCCGGTATGGATGAGCGCTATCCGCTAATCGACTACAGCGCGCAGTACGCCGAGGACTTCGCCGACTATGTGCGCAGTCGACGCGACTGGTTGCTCGACCGGCTGCGCTGGCATCGATGGGAGCGATTCGCGGCGGCCGAGCCGCAGCTGGACTGGCCACAACTCCGCCGCGTCGAGCTACTCGCCCCGGATCCCGGCTGGGGCACGACCGTCGACGTACTCTCGGCCGACCTCATGGTGACGCGGATCGAAGAACAACTCGAGGCGCGGCTGGGCGGACGACCGCCGACCCACGGACCATCCCTGCCGCGCCGCAATGACTGCGCGAAGGCCAATGCAGAGCTGATCGACACCGCCGCCCGACGGCTGACCAAGCTCGTGCGCGCTTGGCTTGAGCGACATGGCCGACCGATTCCCACGCCGTGGACCGATGAGGCTTCAGCGGGGCCCGCGTTGCGCGCGACGCTCGACTCGGCCGGCGCGCTCGACTTCGCCGTGTTGACATTGCAGGATGTGCTGCGCTGGTTGCAGAAACTCGGCGCCTGGCCAGCCGACATGCCCCCGACCGATGACGCCGCCATTCTCGGACTCACGGATGACGACCTCGACCGTCAGAAGGCCGAGGAGCGGCAGCAACGCGCCGAACGGGAACGGCAACGACGAGTCGTCAACATCGACGAAAAGCCGTTCGACATGGACGACGGCTTCGCATCGCTACGCGCGGCTCTCGACGACGCGCTTGACCGGACGCCCGCTTTCCTGACCACGGCACGCAGGTTCACCGGTCTCCAGGAGATCGACAGCCGCCCAGGCCGCGACAACCGAAGGGGCGGCGGCGGGTTCGGCGGCAGGTCCAACGCCGAGCTATCGAGCCTGCAGAAACTGGGCGTGGGTTTCGCTGGCGAATGGTACGCGTATCGGTGGCTGGAGCGAAATTACGGCGCCGACTTCACCCCAGAGTGCTGGGTTTCGCGGTACCGCGAACAGATCTTTTCCGGCAGCGGTGACGACGGTCTGGGCTGGGACTTTGAAATTCCCGGCCGGCGCGGAAGTTGGTACTACGAGGTCAAGACCACGCTCGGCGAGGGTGGCGGGATTGAGCTAGGCGAGACACAGGTAATCGCGGCCCAGGAAAACGCCCGAAACCGGCGGTGGCGGCTCATCGTGATCACTAACGTCATGAATGAGAACCGCCAGATCCGCATGCTGCCAAATCCGTTCGACCCGGCGAGCCGAGGCCGTTATCGGTTTGCCGGACAAGGTCTGCGCCTGGAGTACCGCTGGTCGTGACTGTCGCTACGGATCAGATGGTCAAACGCTGCTGTCATTCTGCCGCGTCGCTGTCATTCTGCCGCGTCGGGACGCCGACCCACCGAGCACACATCGAGCAGATACACCGCGCCCAGCCCTCAGGAAAACGGCAAACCTGCAGGATATTCACGCGGGCGCCAACGATGCCTCGCTTATTAGGAAACCGTTGCTCTATCCCCTGAGCTACGAGGGCGCGAACGCTCATGCTACCTGACCAGCAGTGACCACCAGCACCCGATAACACCCACCGCTGACCAGCAGTGTCTCGGCCGGGAGGTTCCGACCCGGGGAGCACATCCGGAGCACACGGATCGCCGCCGGCGACTCCGTGACCACCATTGCCCGACGCTGACCACCGCTACCCACTGATGACCACGCATCCCCGAGCAAGACCGCGCCCCTGGACCGGGCTCGGGTCAAACTTGAGGCGATGCGGTTGGGCTCGGACACACGCCTCCCCACGCTGGCTGCTTCAGCGCCGCGTGGACGACCTGAAGGACGAGCAACGCTGTCGCCGAAGGTGCCGCCAATGACGCTCGATGAGGGATCGACGCCTGGTCGGGACGATGAGGTGCGATCCACGCATCGATGTCTTCGGTCAGCCAGACGCGGCCCGAGTGGAGGGTGGACAACGGTTCCGGGAAGGATTCGTCCGCACCGAGTCCGCTGAACGAGAGACGGCTCGGCCTTCTAGAGCTCGCCGCCGGCGAGCGCAACCGAGGACGGCTTACTGCAGGTAGCAGGCCCTCTTCACTCCTGAAGCAGCGGAAGACTGCCGCGCGGCCGGTCAGCAGGCGGGTGGCGCTACGCGACGGGCGCGGTGGTCGGGACGGAGTCTGGAGAACGCCTGGCCTGGATCGGAATGAGCTGCGTGACCGGTTCGGTCGCCGGCGGTTCCGGCTTGCGGAACGTGTGCACCAGCAGCGGGACGCCGTAGACGGTCAGCAACCAGGCAGCCGTGTAAATACGGTCGCCCTGGCTGACGTTGGGGTGCCCAACTTGGTTGGCCAGGCCAGCGAGCAGGGTGGCCAGCAGGACGTACCCGGCGGGCCGATGGAACCGGAACACACCCCACGCCCCCGCCGCCCACGCGACCAGCAGGAACGGCTCCTGCAACTGCTCGGCGAGCCAGATGCGCCAGAAATCGATATTGGTGTTCAGCCACCCGCCGAACGGGTCGGCCACGTCCGGTTGCCGGAAATGCTCGGTGAGCAGATCCTGCATGGTGTCCGCGGTGCCCGGCCAGCCGAACAGCTTGGAGAACAGGAACATCGCCGCAGCCGCGGCGACCGCTGCGCCGAGCGTCAGGGTCAAACCCGGGGCCGGTGCCTCGGCGCGACGGCGCTGCACGAGCCAGACGATGGCCAGGATCCCGGCCATCGCGGCGGCGAAGAGCAGGAACTGCGAGTACTTGACGAACAGGCCCACACCGAAGCCCGCCGCGAGCAGCCACAGGCCTCGTTTCCGGTCGCCGGTCAGCAGGTACACCGCGCCGAGCAGGCAGGTCATCAGCAGGCCCAGGGTGATCCCTTCGGACAGCGGCGCCATCGTCCACTTGCGCATCGGCAGGATCAGATACAGGACTTGACCGAGCACGGCAACACCGGGCGAGGTGCCCAGTCGGCGCAGCAGCAGGAACACCAGCACCCCACCGAGCAGCGTCCAGAACAGCGCGGTCAGCCACATGCCGGCCCGCGGCCCGAGAATCACCACGCCGGGCAGGTACAGCACGGCGACGCCGCGACGGGACAGGAAGATGTCCTCGTAGCGGGTGGACGGAATCGACGCACCCCGGGTGATGGCCGGGCCGTACCGAGTTCCCGGGCCCTGAGCGTCTTGGGCGTGCAGGCGCTTGACGCAGTTCTTGGCGGCCTTCGCCCCGGCCTTGGGCTTGTAGCCGACCGGGTCGAGCACCAGGCTCTTGTTCCGGTACTGGTCGCAGAACGCGCGGATCGCTTTGTCCCGACCCTCGGCCGGGCTGTCGCCGACCATCCCGTACACCTGGGTCAGATACTCGGTCGAGTCCGGATAGAAGTTGCCGGGCGCGTACGGCAGCTGCACCAGAGTGAACAGTGCGGCCACGGCTAGCACCCATACCCACGGGGCCCGCTGCCGGGAGCGGCTCTGGGTACTCGCCTTTTGATCTGTCTTCATCCACCCACACGCCAGCCATCGACCCAAGGTCGAAAGAGATTCACCTTCACCGGGCGGTGATCGTAGCCCTCTGGACAGCGGGGTGGCCATGTGGCAGGTAAGGCACCACGGTCAATCCCCTGGAACCGTAGAAACTTTGATCTTGTGGTCTTTACATCTTGATGGGTGGGGATGAGTGGCGGCGTAGCCGCTCCTTCTCCCGATCTTCGGGGCCGCGCATTCGGCGCGGAGCGGGGCCTCGTAGACCCAGGGCTGTTGCGTTCTCGCGGAGCGGTGCGCTGACCAGCGACTTTATAGAGCGAGCGCCCTCTGTGGAGACGGATGAAGCGGGTGAAGCCATCAAGGTCATCATGGAGGGACGGTGTCCACGAAGCCCCCGCCCGCTTTCACCTGACTGCCCGGGTATGGGTCGTCTTCTTACAGTCCAGACCCGGGCCGGCAGCGTCCTACTTGCGATACCAGGTGCGGGTTGTCGTGGACGTGACGTTGCCGAGTTTGTCGTACGCCCGGACCCGTACCTTCATGGTCTTCTTCTGCTTGTTGGCGTTGACGCTCAGGACGTACCCCGAGGTCTTGTCGTTGGCGACGACCTTGCCGTTCACGATCAGCTCGACCCGCGCGACGCCGGAGGCGTCGGATGCCTTGGCGTAGACCTTGATCGTGCCCTTGACCTTTGCCCTGTTCCGCGGCGCCTTCGTGATCGACACGGTCGGAGCCTTGTTGTCCGCGACAACCGTGCGGACCGGCAGTGTCCGGGTCTGGCCGAACCGGTCGGTGACCTTCCAGATCAGGCTCACGGTGCCGGAGTAGGTGCCGGTCCGCACCTTCTGCGAGAAGCCGGCGCCGTTGTACCTGCCGTTCACCCAGAGGCCGGCCTTCACCACGCCACTCAGGTCGGTGACGCTCGTCAGGGTGCTGGTGAATGTTCCCCGGATCCGAGCTCCGGACGCCGGCGCGATGGTGCCGCCGGCCGGCGGGTCCTGATCAACGCGTAGGTCATCCAGGTGCAGCGTGGTGCGGTTGCCGGCCTGGTCGACGAGCGTCGCCTCGAGGCCATGACTGCTGTCGACGGGCAACGTGCCCTTCCACAGCCTGGTGGTGGCGTCCCAGATGAAAAAGCCGGACCAGGGCGAGTAGACCTGGACCACGTCGGTGTCCGGCGTCGAGATCGAGACGTCAACGGTGTCGTGGACGACAGCGTTCAGAGCCGGCGAGACCCTGGTGCCGCGCGGTGCGCTGGAGTCGACCCGGATCACCGTGGTCGCCTCGCTGACGTTGCCGTTGTAGTCGTAGGCGCGCACGGTCACCGGGAGAGGCCCGTTGAACCCGGCCGGCGGACGTACGGTGGCGAGCCAGAGCGGGCGCTTGCTGGTGGCCACCACGGTGCCGTTGACGACCGTTTCGACCCGGTCGATGCCGTGATCGTCGCTGACCACCGGAAAGACCTGCCGGCCCGCTGCACCGACCAGCTCGTCCTCCGCGAAGCCGGTGGCGGTGACCACCGGGTCGACCTCGTCCGCGGCACCCAGGTCATGGATGGTCCGGGCCGCGTTGACCAGCGGTGCGGTGTACGCCGGTAGACCGCTGAGCGGCTCGGCGTTCCGCTTGATCAGGTCCCGGACCTCGGCGGCGGTCGCCGCCGGCTTGAACGAGAAGGCCAGGGCCGCCACTCCGGCGACCAGGGCGGCCGAGGAGGAGGTGCCGCCGAGCTGCTTCTTCACGCCGTCTCGGCCGACAACCAGCATGCCGCTGGTGCCGGAGACGTCGGCCCATTGGTCTGCCGCGCTGTTCCGGTTGGCGCCTGTTCTGGCCACCGCGAGCACGGACTCGTACGCGGCCGGGTACCGGCGTACGGCGCCCGTCACGTTGCCGGCCGAGGCCACGACCAGCGAGCCCTTGTCGGCGGCGTACTGCACGGCCTCCCTGAGGAGCTGGCTGTCGGTCGCCGTGCTCAGCGACAGATTGATGATCCGGGCACCGTGATCGGCAGCCCAGGTGATGCCGGATGCGACGTCCGAGCTGTACCCCTCGGCAGCCGAGGTGCCCCGATCACGCAACACCCGGACCGGCATGACGCGACACGTGTCGCAGACCCCGCTCGACGCCGACTCCTCGTTGTCGATGTCACCGGCGATCACCCCGGCGACCAATGTGCCGTGGCCGCTACCGTCGACGGCGTCGTCGTCGCCATCCACGAAGTCACGACCAGGCGTCAACCGATCCGCCGTCAAGTCCACTGTGGGCGTGACACCGGTGTCGACGACCGCCACGGTGACGTCCGGGCTGCCGGTGGTCCAGGTCCAGGCCTGCGGGACCTCCACCTGATTGAAACCGATGTTGGTTCGGGCGCTGTCGGCCTGGACGATGGCGCCGCGCTCCGCGAACCGCACCCCGGCAGTGTTGCCGAGTCTGGCGAGTACCGCGCCCACCCGGTCCGCCGGGACCTCCACGGCGATGGCGTTCAGCCCCGCCACTTGCTGGAACGTGCCGGTGCCGAGCTCGGCCACCACCGTGGCCGGGTCGGCGCCTTCGACAAGTCCGACGTCGAGACGGATCGGGTCAGCGGAGGCCGCGACGGCGGGAACGGGAACGGAGACCCCCGCGGTCAGCAGCACCGCGATCAGAGAGGAAGAGATGACGCGCAAAGAAGCCCCCGTACTGAAGATCATGGATCTGCGACGATGGTACGGGACCGTCTCGTCTGGTGAACTTCCCGGTGAGGACAGTCAGGAGACCCCGTCGGATATCTCAGTCTCATGAGGCGACGACTCGCTGTCCGACGTGATCCCAACTCGACACAGGTCACTGCCGCTGTCCCCTCACCACGTCCGCTCGAGTGCGGCGCGGGCCTCGGGCGACCGCGTCGCCGACCCGGCGCTTCGTCGTCGAGGCGGTCGTAGAAGGCGTCGGTGGCGCTGGCGGGGAACACCGGCGAGATGCTGAGGACGAAGTGCCACGTTTCGAAATCGCTGATCAGTAGCCGGCGGCGAAGAATTCTGGCGGTGATCAGTACGCTGCCGGGTTCTTCGCGGGCAGTGAACCGGGCCTGCCTGACCAGCTCGAGCCACCGGGAGCCTCACCATGCTGTCCTGCCCCGCCACGATTGTGTTGTCCAGCCGAACCCTGACCCACCTCGCCGAACGCATCCACGCCCATCGCAAGCAGCGCCGATCCCGATGGCGACGCCTCGGCCCGGGCCCTGCTCGCCCCGGCCCACCTGCGCAACGGCGACACCGGCACCCGCCTCGCCGCCGGCTTCGAGATCGGTGTCGCGACCGCATGGCGTTCAAGATGGGAACCACGGCCCAGGAAATCTGTGCCGGGGTGACTAGACTTTCTCAACGAGACCGGTTAGTGTTTCTCTCGTTGACAGCAAAGATCGCTGAAGACGCAGACGTAGCAGGCCGAGCGTCAAGCAGGGCCCGGAAATGTTCGTGGCTCGCTCGGCACCGCGCTGGATTGCAGAACCGCACCCCAGCAGGGCAATGGCAAGACAAGACCTTGACGAAATTCCAGGTCAAGGCAGTGTGCAGGCAGGGCTGATGCAAATTCAGGGTTCTGCCTGATGCGGTCGAAGGAAAGCATGCAGGTCCGCACTTGGTAAGGCAGTGGAAGTGGCAGTCAAGACCTTGACGAAGTTCCAGGTCAAGGCACGCAGGTAGGGCCGATGAACTTTCAGGGCTCTGTCTGATGCAGCAAGGATCTGCCGCACGTGCGCGGGGCCATGAAGTTTGCGTGGGGTTCCGACACCGGCAGACGGTAAGACAGCAGTACAGGTAATGAAAGCAGAGGAAAGGGAGGGTTCAGCACCGTTGGATCGCCCGCCGTCAGGATGCAGTGCCGGTTCTGGGGTGGACACCGCAGTCTCCATCGAACGTGAGGTGGTCTCCGGTCACGCTTATGCGATCCTCGCACTCCACGCCGCTGAAGTTCGCGGCCGGTGCGGATACGACAAGCCGACGAACCTGTTGGTAGATGGTGTAGTAAACCCGTAACCCTGGGCCCCGGCGCTTCTGCGC
>NZ_LLZH01000213.1:0-308 GCF_001509495.1 Actinoplanes awajinensis subsp. mycoplanecinus
TTCCGGTTCGGCCGGCTGGGGATGGAGTTGCCGCGGACCTGGCGTGGCTGAGATTTTCGTTCCTCGCGGCCGGAGCCCTTGTCGCCGCATGCTTGGCGTTGCTGAGGCTTCCGGTGGATAAGGCTGGGCCTCGGGATGGAGCGGCCTCGTGGCAGAGGTTTCTGTTGGCTGAGGGTGGAGTTCTGGCTGAAGCGGCTATCGGATCGGGATCGCGGCCGAAGCCGCCAGGTAGGCAAGGTTTGGGCGGGGAGGGCCATTCGAAAATATCAAGCCTGACGGTTTTCGAATGGCCCTCCCCGCCCAAACCG
>NZ_LLZH01000214.1:0-303 GCF_001509495.1 Actinoplanes awajinensis subsp. mycoplanecinus
CCCGCTACGGCATGGTGGCCTTCTCCTCCTCCCTCGACCAGGGCGGCCCCTGCGCCCGCACGGTCCTGGACGCGGCCCTGCTGCACGAGGTCATCGCCGGGCACGACCCGTTGGACTCCACCTCGATCGACGCCCCGGTCCCCGCGGTCGTCGAGGCCGCGCGCAACGGCAGCGTGGACGGCATGCGCGTCGGGGTCGTCAAGCAGTTCCGCGGCGAGGGCTACCAGGCCGGTGTCGTGCAGCGCTTCGACGAGTCCGTCGAGCTGCTGAAGTCGCTGGGCGCCGAGATCGTCGAGCTGGACT
>NZ_LLZH01000215.1:0-303 GCF_001509495.1 Actinoplanes awajinensis subsp. mycoplanecinus
GCCCGCCCCGCCCGGTGGCGGCCATGACGGAGGCCGCCGACCGCGTGTGCCAGCAGGTGCGGGCGACCCATCTGCGTACTGCCGCGAGCGCGCTGCCGGACCTCATCGCCGACTTGACCCACGTGGCGCTGACCTCTCCGTCCACGGAAGGGTGGCGGGCGCTCGCTTCCGCCTACCGGTCCGCGCACGACGTGGCCCTGAAGCTGGAGCACCGGGATCTCGCCGCTCTCGCGCTCGACGAGCAGGACCCGCCCGTCGTGCGAGGCGACGGCGACGCGGCTGCCGTCGGGGGCCACCGGCGCC
>NZ_LLZH01000216.1:0-302 GCF_001509495.1 Actinoplanes awajinensis subsp. mycoplanecinus
TGACCTTTGCTGGTCAGGGTCACTCTGGAGTCCATATCGCCGTTTCGAGTGATTCACATTGGTTTGGGTCTCGTGTCTAGATAAGGCATGAGATACGGGCACGGCGGGGGGGTCGGTCCGCAAGACCGGGACCGTCGCTAGCAAGTCCGCCGCCAGGCGGCACAGATGTTGGGTGAGGGGGCAGACCCCCCGCGAACAGCAAACCGACCCCGCCGTCCCCGACGAAGTTGCGATAGATGAGCGCCAGCCGAGCGCCGCCTCCCGCATCGACGCTGAACACCGGCCAGCCCGCGGGATCTGTC
>NZ_LLZH01000217.1:0-301 GCF_001509495.1 Actinoplanes awajinensis subsp. mycoplanecinus
GCCTGGCGGCGTGGGTCTTGCCCAAGCAGGCCGGCCAGGACCACCTGCTCGCCGCCGTCGACCAGATCGGGGTCCTCCTGCTGGGCGGGGTCACGGGGGTAGAAGTCGATCTCCTGCCGCTTCCCCTCCGCAGCGTGCCCGTGGAGCGGCCGGGGGAGCCGTGGGGGGTCCGCCCACTCGGGCGCGGGTTGAGTGCATGGCTGTCGCCCCACCGTGCCGGGCGTTTCCACTTTCTCGACGCCCTCGCCCAGACCGGGGCCCTGCTGGTGGTCGGGGTTACGGGGATAGAAGTCAATCTCCT
>NZ_LLZH01000218.1:0-301 GCF_001509495.1 Actinoplanes awajinensis subsp. mycoplanecinus
CGCAGCACTTTCGAGGCACCCTAGAGCCCCACCCGGGAGTGGCGGGCGGCCCCCCAGGGCCCCCTCCCCGCCAGTGAGACCCCCCCCACCACCAGCCGATGACCCCGGCCGCCGCCTCCAGCCCCTCGATACAGCCGCCAGCACCAGCCCCGCGACTCCCGGCTGGCGCTCAGAGATGCCTCAGAGCCGCTGAGACACCCCTCACCACCAGCCCACGACTCGCGGCTGGCGCCCAGGGGTGCCTCACGGCCACTGAGACACCCCCCACCACCAGCCCACGACTCGCGGCTGGCGCCCAGGG
>NZ_LLZH01000219.1:0-300 GCF_001509495.1 Actinoplanes awajinensis subsp. mycoplanecinus
AACGCTTTGGTGCCGGCGCTGGGTTTCAGTCCGGGTGATCCGAATGCGACGGCTGACCGGGTGGGTCCCACTGGGGTTAAGGTTCCCGGTCGCTGCCCGCCGACTCAGGCCCAGGTGAACGCGCAGGTAGCGCTCAAGAATGCGAACTTTCCGAATGGAGCGGACCTTGAAAGCCGCATCCAGCGTTTCGAAAAAACCTTGTCGGCGATTCAGGACTTGAAATGCCCTGCATCTTCCACGACTTTGCTGGGTCGCTTGAATTCGTTGACCGCGCTGCGCGGAAACGCGAACCGCGACACC
>NZ_LLZH01000220.1:0-300 GCF_001509495.1 Actinoplanes awajinensis subsp. mycoplanecinus
GGAATCCCGCGTTATGGAACCGCAATTGATACGTTTCCCATCATTGAATCGAGGCACCCCGGAAACCCCCTCCCCGCCCCGGCCGAAGCGTAGAGCCTCGCCCAAACCCAGACCCCCCCCCAAGCGTGTTAACTTTCCGCTCGCTCCGCACCCAAACGCCCCACGCACCGCCCAAACCCACCGTGTGTGTGAAGTTGTGGTTCGGAGCGCCCCCAAACTCCCCACGCAACGCTCGAAAACCCGATGCGTGTGGAGTTACGGCTCGCTCCGCACCCGAAGTCCCCACGCAACGCAACGGGG
>NZ_LLZH01000221.1:0-300 GCF_001509495.1 Actinoplanes awajinensis subsp. mycoplanecinus
CTGGCCGCCCCCCTGACCGGCGCCCCCCCCCCCCCCCGCCTGCACACCGCGATCACCGCCGGCGCCTTCGCGGTAACAGTCCCCGGCGACTGCCAGGGCGCCCCCACCCGCCCCGACCTAACCGCCCTAACCGGCACCGACATCAACCACTGACCCACCCCACCAGCCCACCTCCCCTCCCGCCCATTCGCAGCCGCCACTGTCCCGCTCGGCGCGTCCGGTCGACGCCGACGAAGCAGCGAAGGCCCACCCGCGGCACCGGCGGGACGACAGGGGCCCCGGGGCGGCTTTGGCGGGGGG
>NZ_LLZH01000222.1:0-296 GCF_001509495.1 Actinoplanes awajinensis subsp. mycoplanecinus
CGCCATGGACCGGATCCGGCAGCTGGCCTTCGCCATCCTCGACGGCACCCTGATCCCGATCGACCGGGTCGCCGATCAGCGGCCGTACTACTCCGGCAAGCACAAACGCCATGGTGTGAACGTGCAGGTCATCGCGGACGCGGCAGGCCGGCTGATCTGGGCTTCGGCAGCCCTGCCCGGCCGGACCCGCGACCTGCGCGCTGCCCGCCAGCTCGGCATCATCGACGCACTGACCAGCGCAGACGTGATGACATTCGCCGACAAGGGCTACCAAGGAGCCCGCGGCACCATCCGGG